>CAZSYW010000126.1:0-6629 GCA_964611315.1 uncultured Rhodospirillaceae bacterium | reverse complement strand
TCTGGGACGGGAGGAGCAGCAATAGGGGATCCGGTTTATTTCTGCTTGCCTTGTAAACGCTTTGGCGCATATCAGGGTTGAGCTCGCGAATGAATTGTACTTGACAGCCATTCTATTCTCTGTGGAGATGTCGTAGGTCCCTGCAAGTGCACATACAATTATAGGAACTTGATTGACAAAAGGTGAGTTTGGCAGGCGTTTTATGGAGATAATTTGTGTCTTTCTGGATTGAGCAGACATTTATAGGCCTTTCCTACGGTGGTCTCCTCTTTTTACTGGCCAGCGGTCTCTCCCTCATTTTCGGCGTTATGCGCATCATCAACATGGCCCATGGTTCCTACTTCATTCTGGGAGCGTATATTGCTGTGACGGTCTTGGAGGTCACAGGATCGTGGCTCCTCGCGCTCCCCCTGGCATCCTTGGCCGTGGCAATTCTCGGAATTTTCATGCACCGATACTTCTTGCGGATTCTAGGCCATGGCGTTGCGGCGGAATTGCCCCAAGTGATGATCACCGTCGGGTTTCTCTTTATCATTCAGCAGGCGTCCATTGATATCTGGGGCGGAGACCCCATGATCGTTAAGGTCCCCTCTTACCTGGACCGGAGTATTGAGATAGGAGGAATCTTTTTCCCGGTTTACCGTATTTTTATGCTGGCGGTGGCTTGTGTGATGGCCGTGGCCCTGTGGTTAGGTCTGGAGAAGACGCGCGCCGGGGCAATGGTCCGAGCCTCGGTGGACGATAGCGAGATGACCCGAGGGCTCGGTATCAACACCGAAAGGCTCTCCATGGTGATTTTTGGTCTCGGGGCGTTTCTGGCAGGTCTCGGCGGAGTGATCGGTGGCGGCTTCATTGGCGTCTACCCGGGCCTTGACTTTCAGATTTTGCCCCTCGCCTTCGCAGTCGTAATCATTGGGGGCTTGGGGACCCTGCGGGGAGCTGCTCTTGGAAGTTTGATCGTGGGACTGATGGATACCTTCGGGAAGGCCCTCTTTCCAGAACTGTCATATTTCACCCTATTTGCACCCATGGCTATCGTTCTTGCAATTAAGCCCACGGGTCTTTTTGGAAGGGCCTGAGGAAATGTTCTCTGGAAGACCACGTGCAGTTTTCACGGTTTCACTTGTTCTGGTGGTTCTTGCCGTCGTAACTCCATTTCTCCCTGAATACGTCTGTATCCTTCTCATTCAGGCGCTTATATTCGGAATATTGGCTATGGGTCTGGACTTGCTCCTGGGCTACACGGGACTGCCTTCCCTTGGGCAGGCGGCCTATTTTGGGGTGGGCGCTTATGCGGTGGCAATCCTTACGACCCAATATGAATTCGGATTTTTTCCGACCGTTGTCCTTGCTATTTTACTCTCCGCAGCGGTTGCCGCCATATTCGGCCTGATCGCTATTCGGGCGAAGGGCGTTTACTTTCTCATGCTCACTCTCGCCCTGGCCATGGTAGTCTGGGGCCTGGCCTGGCGGTGGACTTCTCTCACCGACGGAGATAACGGCATCACGGGTATTCCTCGGCCGGAGCTGGGATTTGACCTCAACAGCTATATCAACTTATTCTACTTCAACCTGTTCGTTTTCGTCCTTTGCCTGGTGGCCCTCTATATCCTGGTCAATTCTCCCTTCGGGCGGAGCCTTGTGGGCATACGAGAACGTGAGGAGCGTATGCGAATGCTGGGCTATAACGTATGGCTTCACAAATACCTGGCATTCATATTTTCAGGAATATTTGCCGGGATTGCGGGAGTTCTCTGGGCCTACTACAAGAATTTTGTCACCCCAGATGATTTATTTATTGATGTTTCAGTGGAAGCGCTGCTCATGGTGGCTCTGGGAGGGCCGGCTACGCTAGTGGGGGCCACTATCGGCGCGGGTGTCATCGTATTCCTTAGGAACTATGTCAGCATTTACTATTCTGGGTGGCCCTATATACTTGGGGCAATGTACATCTTTACTATATTATATTTGCCTGAAGGTCTCATGGGGATCGCTAGGCGCTTTCGGCGGCGTGCCGAAACCAAAAAGCTTGACGAGTGAGTTTCAGTCGAGCGAAACCAATAATGGAAAAAATGGGAGGAGAATAACCATGTTGCAAAAGAAATTCAAAATGTTCTTTTACACGGCGCTTGTGGCGCCCGTTGCCTTCTGCCTCGCGCTGGGGACAGCGTCTAAGGTGGAAGCCCAAAAGGAGATCCGAATTGGGTTTCTCTCTCCACTGACCGGGGGTGGTGCACAACTCGGGAGGGATAGCGTCAACGGTCTCAAGATGTATCTTGACGAGATCGGCTATGATATGGCTGGCTTGAAGGTGAAAATAATTGTCGAGGATACAGAGCTTAAGCCGGCCGTTGCCGTCACCAAAGCGGAGAAGCTCATCCGTCACGACAAGGTTCACATGATCGTGGGTGGAGTGATGGGGTCAACGGGCTATGCCCTTGGTGCCCTCGCCAATAGGGAGAAGAAGCTCTACATCGCTAGCATCCCCGCAAGTGATGACCTGACCCAACGTAAGCTATCCAAGTGGGTCCTTCGGACCGGATGGGCTGGCAGCCAACCCGGCCATCCTTTTGGAAAATGGGCCTATGAGCAGGGACACCGGAAAGTTGTTATGATCGGCGCAGACTATGCCTTTGGCCATGAGAATATTGCAGGCTTTCACAGAGGGTTTGAGGATGCCGGCGGAAAGATTATCCAGAAGATCTGGGTACCCGTGATGACCACAGATTTTGGTCCCTACCTACCGCTTGTCAAAAAGGATGCAGATGCGATCTACGCCCTTATGATTGCTGCCATGCCAGGACCGTTTTTGAAGCAGTTCAAGGCGTCCGGGCTTAAAATGGCTATCCTTGGGGGTGGGGTCACGGCTGATGAGACTGTCCTCCCAAATATGGGTGATGAGGCTTTGGGTGTAGTCACACCTCTGCAGTACAGTGCGGCTCTCGATACCCCCAAGAACAAGGCTTTCGTCAAGAAGTTCCGGAAGCTGCATAAGAAGGTTCCTTCTTATTTCACGGAGAGCAACTACACTACTGCCAAGTGGATCCATGAGGCGTTGAAGCGAGTTAAGGGGGATTTAAGCAATATTGACCGTTTCAGACAAGAGTTCCAGAAAATTGAGATTGATGCCGTCCGCGGCCCAGTCAAGATGGACAAGTACCTGAACCCAGTTCACAACATTTATATCCGAAAGGTCGAGAGGATTAATGGCGAGCTCTGGAACACGGTAGTTGCAACTTACCCGAACGTTAGTCAGTTTTGGACGTTCGATCCTAAGGAGTTCTTGAAAAACCCGGTTTATAGCCGAAACTTTCCACCCTGCAATTACTGCAAGTAGGACATCAATTTCGGGTAACCCGGAGTAGAATAAAGGAGTTCAGATGGCGGTGGGTGGGAGCGAAGAACGGGGAGACCCTTGCTTGGTTCTTAAGGGTCTCTCCAAGAACTTTGGTGGGTTGCATGCCCTGAGTAACTTGGACTTGATTGCGTACCCAGGGGATCGCTTGGCGATAATCGGGCCTAATGGTGCCGGGAAGACTACACTTTTTGAGCTCATCACCGGGGTCTTCCCGCCTACTCAAGGCCAGATCTTGCTCTTCCAGCGGGATGTTACTCGCTGGCCCACCCACCGTCGCATCTACCTCGGCATGGGGCGTACCTGTCAAATTACGAGCCTATTCCCCGATTTAACTGTGCTGGAAAATGTTGTCCTTGCGGTGCAAGGCATCAAGGGAATGAAGCTCACCATGCATCGCTTTCTGACTTCGTTTGGGGATGTCTATGCAAAGGCACGAGGACTTTTGGAACAGGCAGCTCTTGAGGATAGGTGGGATGCACAGGTCGCAAATCTCTCTCATGGTGAACAGCGTCAGGTCGAAGTCGTGATGGCACTGGCGAGCGACCCCAAACTCATATTACTGGACGAGCCCACGGCTGGCCTTTCTCCCGCTGAATCCACCATGATGGCGTCTATGCTGCAAAAGCTGGACAAGAAGATCACTATGCTCATCATTGAGCACGATATGGATGTGGCCTTTGAGATTGCGGACCGCATCGCGGTCCTTCATTATGGTGAACTTCTGGCAGAGGGAACCAAGGAGGAGGTCCGTGCAAACCAGAGCGTCCAGGAGATCTACCTGGGAGTCGATTGAGGAAGGGTCATGCTTAGGGTCGAAGACATCCACACCTACTATGGTGATAGCTATGTGCTTCGGGGCGTCTCTCTTGAGGTGCCTCAAGGGTCAGTTATAGCCTTGCTCGGAAGAAATGGGGTGGGGAAGACCACCCTCGTCCGTTCTATCATCGGTTTTACCCAGCCTAGAGAAAGCAAAGGTATATTTTTCAAGGATGTGGATATCACCCAGAAGCCTACCTACGACATTGTGGAAATGGGTATGGGAATAGTACCTCAGGGGCGTAGGGTGTTCCCCTCTCTCTCTGTGGAGGAGAACCTTACCCTCGGGGCTTCCAAAGGGGGTGACGGGAGCAAGTGGAACTTGGAGAGAATATACGAACTCTTTCCGGTTCTAGCCAAACGTTCTAATCATCGGGGAAACAAGCTCAGCGGAGGAGAGCAGCAGATGCTGGCCGTTGCCCGGGCCCTAATGACATATCCTCAACTACTCCTCATGGACGAGCCGACCGAGGGATTGGCACCCCTCCTTGTGCGCGCCGTGGGAGATATTATAACGCATCTTAAAGAAGAAGGCCTTTCCATACTGCTTGTGGAGCAAAATATGCCGTTTGCATTAAAGATGGCCGACCATGTCCACGTCATGAGCAAGGGGGAGATTGTCCACTCCTCCTCACCCCAGGAGCTTACGGAGAGGGAAGATATCAAGTCTCGCTACTTGGGAGTGTGAGAGCTCACACATAAAGACAAATTTTTCGAGAGAAACAATCACCGAGGGAATATGGGAGAAAAATTTGAATCTCAATGGCAAAGTCGTCTTCATTACTAGACCGGCAGGCGGCATCCGAGCCGCAACAGCCAGATATTTTGCTCGCCAAGGAGCCCTGCTCCCCAGTAGTTTGGGTAGTTTAAATTCTATATTTGATTACATTTTTAGACCTCTGCGTGCATGACTATATGTTATTTCCAATCAATTAGGTTTGTTTAGTGAAAGGTAAAAAAGATGCGGCTTGGTTTTTTTACCCAACCAGTGCATCCGATAAGTAGGGATTACTTTGAAGTACTGCGCGAAGACCAGGAGGCAATCGTTCTTGCCGATCAGTTGGGTTATTGCGAAGCCTTTGTAGGCGAACACATGACTGATTTGGCTGAGCCAATTACTAACTGTCTGGTTTTTCTTGCCACTTTGATTGACCGTACAAAACACATCAAATTAGGATCCGGAGTAATAAATCTTCCGAGCTATCACCCTGTTCATATTGCTTCTCATGTTGCAATGATAGACCATCTTTTAGAAGGTAGGTTCTTGTTTGGAATTGGTCCAGGTGGATTGCCCTCGGACACAGAAGTGTTTGGTAATCTTGATCTTAATAAGAATGAAAAGATGGTAGAAGCCATTGATCAAATCATAGAGATCTGGAATAGCGAGGCCCCCTATAATATTAAGGGTAACTATTATGAAACCTCCACAAATCGTATGATTGACCTCGATCTTGGCCAAGGTGTAATTCCAAAGCCACTACAAAAACCGCACCCACCAATTATATTCACCGCACTAGCGCCATATTCAAATGGTGTAACCGCCGCCGCGGAGCGCGGTTGGCGGGGTATATCATCGAATTACGTCCAGGCCCACTTAGTGGCATCGCATTTGGCAAGTTTCCTTGAGGGACAACGGAACGGTGGATTTTCAGAGGACCCATCACAGTGGTCTGTCGCGAAGAGCATATTTGTCGCTGACAATGCGGAAACTGCTCAAGACTACGCCCGTAGTGAGAGTGGCCCCTACGGTTTTTATTTTGATAACATTTTGAAAAAGCTCCGCCGCTTTCTTCCTCGGGGTATCTCATTTTTTAAGACCTATGTAGATCAACCCGATGAAGAAGTTTCAGTGCGCCAGTGTCTTGATACACAAGTCATTGTTGGTTCGGTTGATGATGTTGTTGAGCAGATACTGGAACTGAGAAATATTATTGGGCCGTTTGGTACCTTGATGTATGTAGGCCATGATTGGGTCGATAAGAAATTGGCTCGAAGGTCTATGGAATTGATGGCTACCGAAGTTATGCCGGGCGTAAATAAGGTTCTCCAAGAAGACATGACTACGAGTTAGAAGAAATAACATGTGCTGGAGCAATTCAATTCTTCTGGAATTAACAATTGGAGGAAAAAATGGGTCTCGATGGAAAAGTCATTATTATAACCGGACCTGCCGCTGGTATCGGTGCAGCGACAGCTAAGCTGTTTGCTAAGCGAGGGGCAAAGCTTTGCCTGCTTGATATCGATGAGGATGGTCTCCAAAGGGTAGAGGCAGATTGCAGAGAACTTGGAGCCGACGTGCTAGCCTTAAAATGCGATGTTTCCCTTTTATCGGAAATGGATGAAGCAATATCAGAAACCATTCGCCGGTTTGACGGGATCGACATTTTGGTCAACAACGCAATTTTCAGGGCCATCAAGCCATTCCTTGAGATTGAGGAAGACGAGTTTGACAAGA
>CAZSYW010000125.1:0-6656 GCA_964611315.1 uncultured Rhodospirillaceae bacterium | reverse complement strand
CACCCAATGTTCACTTTAGTCCATAAGCGGGTTTTCTAGGAAATACAGCTGGTTGTCCCCTTTTGGGGGTAAAGTAGACCGAATTACGCATGTAATTTCAAATCACCGACTTCATCTTCAGCAAGCCAACATTTAAAAATTTATCCTGCCCGTTTCCAGGCCACGGGAAAAACCTTATCGTCTGCCGGGAATTCTCCCGATTTCAAATCCTCGGTTCCGGCGAAGGGCATTACGTGTTCACGCGGGTCCCAAATGGCATCGCCACCCATGTAACGGCACGAAAGGCCAATCCTGCCCTGAGATTGGGACTTATTACCACCGGCGCCATGAACCGTCAGCGGATGGTGGATCAAAACGTCGCCTGGTGCCATGTCCCAACTTAGGAACGAGTAGTCAGGATTACCAAACTCATCATGGTACGCTGGGCATTCCTCGTGATCGGGATCCGCAAACCGCGCATCCCCATTAGGGGCAATCGCCCGATAGAACTTTCCCCACTTGTGCGAGCCGGCGATATAAACGATGCCACTGGTCTCACGGGTGACGGGTGTTAAGGCTAGCCAGACTGAAGCGATATGGTTGCCACGGAGCGGCCAAAATGGAAGGTCCTGATGCCAATTCGTTGGCGCTGACGTACCAGGTGTTTTGATCCATAGCTGGTCATAAAAGAAACGCACCTCATCGAGACCCATCACGTCGGCAGCGATCTGTGGGGCAGGTGAATTGAACACATAGTCTCGGAAATCGTCGTCGTCCTGCCACATGAAGACTTTGAAGTAGAATCGTCCTGAGCCGCCCTCATCCAGTATCTCAGCCATGCGGCCCTTGGCTTCTGCCATGTCCCGCTCACATGCCGTACGCATTCGGTCAATCCACTCCTGGTCGAATTGCCCCCGGATACATACGACTCCATCACGTTCGTAAGCAACCCGCTGCTCATCGGTTACAGTATGCAAAGATGCTTGGTTCAATACTTTGCCCTCCGGATGATCCGCTTCAATTGTGTTACTGTAAATGATGTTCAAATTATAGCCAACTTAAGCCGTTGCCCGAAAGTCTGCGACGGCTGTTCTAACTACTGACCATCTAAAGATGCGTTACAAGAATCAAGTATAAATATAAATTTGAGTTGTCCTGACCACGGTTTAATTTGAGAAGTGTATAGTTGCCCATTTTCGGTTCATAGTAGCCTCAACTATTAACAGACACTGTCTGCTGGTCATTGCATCGAGTTTACCGGGGTATATTGTAAGTATTCGCTATAGGGAGAAGAGATATGGTCTTATCGGTAATGGGTGTGGGATTTATGCGCACTGGCACGGAATCGCTGAAAAACGCGCTAGAGATTCTAGGCTATGGTCCGTGCCACCACATGAAGGTTGTGTTATCCGATCCCGATCAGGAGGCGCTCTGGCGCCGTGTTGTAGCCGGAGAAAATATTCCGTGGGAGACACTCTACGACGGATATAACTCGGCGGTTGATTTTCCTACCGTTTTTTATTGGCGGGAGTTAACAGCCCACTACCCGGAGGCACCGTTGATTATGACGGTGCGGAGTTCGGAAAGTTGGTACGCTAGCATGGAAAAATCGATCTTTCCGATACTTAAGAAACAGACCGATCCTAAATCGGTCGGCTCGGCGATGATCAGGCAGGGGGCCTTCGGCGGTCGCGAGGACGATCCGGATCATGCTGTTACAGTGTATGAGGAGCACAACAACGCCGTCCAATCTGCCTTTTCATCGGATCGCTTGCTCGTCTACGAGCTTGGAAGTGGCTGGGCGCCCCTCTGCGATTTCTTAGGAAAACCGATCCCCGATGAGGACTACCCTCACAGTAACACGGCAGAAGAATTAAACGAATTTTTTGACAAGCGGTTGAGCAGAATTGGCCCATAATTGCGACCGCAATGCATTTTGTCGATCGCTAAAGTAATCACCACAAATAACTTATACTATTACACCCTTCTCATCTAAATACGCGCCGGCGGGATTCCGCCGTCATGGTTAGCACCGGGCCGTGCTTATCACGAAGTTAGGGCCACTGGATTAAGTCTCGCTTCAGCTTTATCTGCGTATTCAGCGGAGAGTAGCAGTCGATCCACCAATAATTTGGGGCCTACTATCAGCTAATTGGCTTTTTGAGTTAGATGGAACCCATGTTCAATAAAATTTTTGTCCGGGTATCGGACCCAGAACGGTAATCCCTGATCAATCCGTTCCGCAAAATCTATAGCGAGGTGTCCGCGTCGACATAAGTCAAGGCGGACATTTAATGGACCCTCGTGGGATTCCTGCTTGTTTGATGACCGGTCCATGATGAAATTAGTCTACGTACAGCAAACGCATAAACAGAATCGATTAAAGAGGAGCGTGCCCACAAAGAGATCACCCGCAAGGAACCAAATGGCCTCACCGATAAGTATTTTTCTGGGATTTTTGGGTACGGTCCAACTGTGGACCTAGGATACAAAGCCAGCGCTACGCCGCGGAAATTAGGGGCTAGGTAACTACGAAGCAATCAAATCCGGGGCTAGCAATAGACACCTGAGTTGCTGATCGCAATATCGTACGCGTGATCAGATTAGGATACCAGGCTCAAGGCCCAGCATCACCCGGCCATGAGCCGGCATTAAGATATCCCAGCTGAGAGTGATGTGCGAGCCTGCTGCTTGCAAGTCCCGCCAAGCGCGCTGTATGGGCTGATCCTTGTAGAGGCCCTTCGCGCCGGTGCCTTCGATGATCATCTGAACTGCGTCCTTGGCAAAGCGAACCGCTAGCGCTTGGTCGCGCTTGTTGCGGGTGCGTTGTTCCACACTGATCTGCCGGCCGGTGAGCGTTGACTTTGTGACATCTCGACAATCCCGAAGGATCAACTCTGTAGCGGCGTCGATAAGACCCGACGCCTGCGCGACCCTAGTCTGCACCGCGTCATACGACGCGAGCTTCGAGGTCCCCCCTGTCAAGGACCGGACCTCGCTGTCCCGAATCTCGTCAATGTAGGATTGCAGTGCCCCCCAGGCCATTCCGAGCGCCGGTGCGACCAGGCAATAGCTGGAAACCGCAAAAAAGGGCAGGCGAAACATGTCGCCGTGGATTTGTGCGCCCGGCGCCATCCCCTCTTTAGCTTCGTCAAACGATATCCTCCGGTGTTCCGGTACGTACACGTCGTTCAAAACAACTGTGTTACTGCCTGTAGCTGCTAATCCGGAAACACACCAATCCCTATGAATCTCGAAGTCTGTCTTAGGAACTAGGTAAAAATGAATATTCCCTCCATCATTCTCCTTTGCGCCAAGAATGATCCATTTAAAGTGATCGCAACCGCTTGCGAAGGGCCAGCGTCCGTTTAGCCGAACACCGCCTTCGGCCGCGCTGACCGACCCAGTTGGCACGTAGGAGGAAGCCGCAAGCGCATGGGGGTCCGCACTCCAAACTTCTTCCTGCGCTTCCAGGCCGAATAGGCCAACGTTCCAGGAATGGAAGGCGCCGACGGAATAAACCCAGCCGGTTGATCCACAGGCTTTGGCAAGTTCAATGGTGAGACGGACCAAGCATTCGAAATCCATAGCGAACCCGCCAAATCGAGACGGCTGCAGGACTTGGAACAGCTCCGCATCCCTCAATTCTTGGACAGTCTCCGTTGGCAGGCAGCAATTTGCTTCGGCAGCCGTCGCGCGGGCGGCGATACCGGGAGCGAGCGCTTGAGCTCGGCTGACGAGTTCCTCGATCGAAGGGGAATCGACCACTTTGAGTGCATTACGTTTCATTCTAATGCCCATAATTGTTCACTGTGCATCTGGCCCGATGTGAGCGTTTACCATAAGATTAAAGTGTACATTTTTGAAAGTGTTTTCCTCTTGGCATGATGCTTCTAGTCATAAACTAGTGTTTCTGCGACGGATCGGAAATATTCTTTACCAATCTAGATGCGGGAATAAACAAAAGCAGTAACAAATCTACCTTGTTACCGGATGACAGAGAAAAACCGAACCACTTTGAAAGGTTTAGTGTAATTTTGTTAGACATCATTGATTCTCTGGTCCATTAACATCTTCGGTGGGCCACTTCTTCCGGGTAGGCTCAGTAGCGCGAACCGCTCTTTGGCGGGGCGTAACGGCAACCAAGAGGCGCTTCATCTAGTTGAGGGCAGGGCCCTTCCATCGAGCCAAATCGCTTAAAATAACCTTGACGCCTTTCAGGGGATTACTCCAATGGGGCTTAACCCAACAGGACTGCGATCAAGTGTTAGACTTCGCCACACCTCACAGGTGTGGTCTTAAATACATCTATTCATCAATAGTTAGAGATACATAAAAGCATGCAGTCCATATTTAATGACTAATTAATTGTCTATTTGATTGTTTAGGCTCTAAGCTCCAGAATGTTTAAGCCCTTAAACAAGGACGAAAAGGCAGATGCAGTGGACTACGCCAGATCAGAAGCAAAAGAATATGCACAGGAATATTTTCGAGGTATTTTTGCCGCCTGTTTAACGCCATTTACCGAAAAAGGCGCGACGGATGAAATGGGCCTGCGCCGCAATATCCGACATTGGGTGGACGATTTAGAAATTGCTGGCCTGTTCGTAAACGGAAAACAGGGCGAATATTTTTCCATGTCACTGGATGAGCGCAAGCGACAATTTGAAATATTTGTCGATGAAACCGGTAGCATATGCCGAACGGTAATGTCCTGCTCCGACGAGAATTTGGACACTGTTCTCGCCCTTGGCCAGCACGCACAGGACATTGGGGCGGATTGGATTGTCGTCCATGCACCACCACTCTATTTTCACCAGAATGTAGATAACGTTTTACGGGAATATTATACTTATATTTCAAGTAAGCTTGATATTGGTATCGCGCTTTGGCATCAGCCGGACTACAACTATACTCTCGAACCAGAAGCATGTGCCCAATATGCCCAAATCGAAAATGTTGTCGCTATCAAATATAGCGTCGACCGTGAACGTTATTCTCGGCTTACGGATATGACCCGCGGCGAGTTGATAGTCAGCACTTCATCAGAGGATTTTTGGCTGGAAAATATTCTGGAACTGGGCTGGCAAGTCTATTTGTGCTCTTCCCCACCCTACTTAATGCAAACCAAATTCGATCGGCGGATGAATGAATATACCTCGCTTGCGATGGATGGAAATGAAAAAGAAGCGCGGAAAGTCCGCGATAGCTTAAATTCTGTCCGTGAGGCGCTCAAAGGAACCCGACCGGCGGACAAACCACAAGCCCAGCAGAAATATTGGCAGGATCTTATTGGTCAAGTGGGGGGCTTTGTTCGGCGTCCTCTGTTAAATCTGACGGACGAAGAAAAGGCGGCCATCAAAACGGCGGTTGAGTCCTGTGGGCTTCAGGTGGCCGACACGAAGACGGCGGTTGTCTAGCTCCTACTCTATGCATCACTTTGCCGCAGAGTTTTAGGCACTGTTAATTGAAAGCTGTGTCGTGGGGATAGAATTCGACCTCTTTACGTTACAATCCATAGTATGTCTACGTTCTATCCGATCTGGATTCTAACAATGCCACGGCGAGCCAAGGTCAAATAATCAGTAGCGCGGCACCGTCAGCATTATGCCCGCAAACGGCAGTGCGCCGATGAAAATTTTGTTGAGGTTGATTTTCTACTCAACCAGGGTTGAACGGATGGCAAAGATGACCAAACCGAAGGGCGGACCCACCAGTTCTATATCAACCACTAGGACGCTCCCCACCGTGAACTAGATCAGAATGACGACCATTGCCTGCACGTCGACAGCATTTAAGGCAATATGATTAATATGATCGAGACCGAAGCGACGAAAGTGCCCTTCAAGATTACACTTATAATGAAGCCGATACCTGATTATGGTACCGCGGCGTACAACGGTGCATGGCAAGGGTTTGTCGAGCATGGCGTATGGAGTACTCAAGGCCGGCCGAAGATTTTATAAATTTTCTGCAAGGAGTTTTGTGTCGGTGGTTGATGGTTAAGCCGAGGCGTCCAAATTCCCTAAATTTGAATTTGAAGTTTCTTTGATTTCTGCATCCAGTAAACCTATTTGCCTGCTTTCCACTTTGAAAGTTGCTGACAATTTTTTTGTTGGTTTGCTATGGTTTGATATTCATGAGAACGGCAATGCCGACTATTAGACCTTTCAATTGGCCAATTTGCTTGTTGGCTACCCTGTTGCTATCGGCCTGCCAGTCGACAAGCCATGATGCCGCCCATGCCCGGTTCGTCGATGTCCATATGCACCTGCACCCATTGGGCCTTGACGTTACCATGGGTCGGCGGGGGCGCCCCGTTGGCCCAATAGATGTGGACGAGAACTTGACCCAAGCCGCCGGTGCTCTGGTAAGGCGCATGAAACGGAAACATATCAAGACCGCCCTTATTGTCGTAGTGCCGTCTGTCCAGCATTCCCCCGAAGAAGCCTATGAACAGATGCGGCATTCTGTCGCCTCGCATCCGAAACGCCTGAAACTCTTGGCCGGCGGTGCCATACTCGGGCGTATAATGCAGATGACACCACCGACCGCCGTTACCCCCGCAATCATCCTTGATTTCAACCGCAAGGCACAGCGTTTGTTGGCCGCTGGAGCTATAGGTTTCGGCGAAATGATTATCTATCACCTGTGCATGAATCCCCGACATTCTTTTC
>CAZSYW010000124.1:0-6663 GCA_964611315.1 uncultured Rhodospirillaceae bacterium | reverse complement strand
TTGGTCTTGTCCTGACGTTAGTGGGACGCTTGAACCGTTTCCGTCCGAGTCGGCTGGATTTTTATGTTTTTTCATTAAAATAGGTTGTTCTGTTTCATCTATTAAAAAGCATAGCGGCCCTTGGCGAAGTGGTAGCAAGTATCTGAGGGTCACGCAGCAACAAACTCGGGGTTCCACGACGAGGGGCGTTTCCCTCGTGACCTGGAGAGAAACGAAACTGTGGTCGGTAGGCGAATTGACTTCACTGTGTTGAGCCCGTATACACCGCCCCATCCTATGTTCCAATCTTCGCCATCGGGGGCAGTTAAGTGAAACGTACTTACCAACCTAGCGTTTTAGTCCGGAAGCGCAGGCACGGGTTTCGCGCACGTATGTCGTCTGTCGCTGGCCGAAGGATTCTGGCCAGGAGACGGGCAAAAGGGCGCAAGCGCCTGTCGGCTTGAGTGAACGGCCGGGCCCATGTCACGGCTCAAAAAACGAAAAGATTTCATTCGTCTTAGCAAAAGTGGTCGCAAGAAAGGGATGCGCCATCTCATGATTCAAGTGGCTCCACGACCCTTGGATGCCGCAACGAGTTCTGAGCCAAGGGTCGGTTTGACAGCGAGCCGTCGGGTTGGTGGTGCGGTGCAACGCAACCGGGCACGTCGGCGATTGTATTCGTTGGCCGAACAGGTCATAAAGCTACATGCTCGACCGGATCAGGATTATGTGTTGATCGCACGCCGTGAGATATTGGCTGCCTCATTTGGTCAGCTTAAGTTAGAGCTGGAGCGCGCTCTGGATGCACTCGATCTCCGTCGGCGCGTGTCTGATAATCGTTAACAGAGGGTTTAATTCCGATGAGTCCTTTTGCGGTCGGTCTGCGTGGTTTGGTGCACACCTACCGCGCAGTCATTTCGCCATGGTTGCCGCCATCATGTCGATTTGCGCCAAGCTGTTCAGTTTATACCCTTGAGGCACTTAGGCGATATGGCGCAATCCGGGGCGGGTGGCTGAGCGTTAAAAGGGTTGTCAGGTGCCAACCTTGGGGCGGTTGTGGTTTTGATCCCGTGCCAGATGACATAACCCGTCAGTCTTCCTCCCGAGGCACACCAGGATAATTACATGAACGAACAACGAAATCTCTTGCTGGCAATAGTCGTATCGGTTGCGATTTTGTTTGGATTTCAACTCGCTTTTGGTCCTGAAACGATGCCGCCGGGCGAGGAAAGTGCCTCCATAGAAACAGTGACCCCGAGAGCGCCCACACGGGAGCGTGCCCAGACGCCCCTTAATGATCGGGTAGACCCTTCAGTTTCCAGCGACATTGGGGTTGAGCGTGCGGTCGTGCCTGAGCAGAGCCCGCGCGTTTTAATAAACCCTGACGCAGAGGGGGCCGCTATTTCTGGCTCTATCGCGCTTAAAGGAGGACGCATTGATGACGTTGTCCTTAATAAATATCGAGAGGATATCGAATCCGATAGCCCCCGGATAGTAATGTTCTCCCCGTCGGAAAGGTCGCATCCGTATCATGCTGAGTTTGGCTGGGTTGCCGACCAGGGGGTTGAAGTCAACTTGCCAGATAGTGAAACAGTTTGGGTCGCGGACCACAATAAACTTACTCCCGCCAAGCCAGTTAAATTAAGCTGGCAAAATGAAGAGGGGCTAAGGTTTGAGCGGGAGATTAGGATCGATGAACAGTACATGTTCACGGTGACCGATCGCGTCATCAATGATGGTAATCGGTCACTAGTTTTGTACCCTTACGGACTTATTAGCCGAACCGATGAACCGAAAACATTAGGATTTTTTATTCTCCACGAAGGCCCTCTCGGCGTATTTGACGATACCCTCCAAGAACTGAGTTATGACGATCTTCGTGATAAAAGGGCAGAGACCACTGAGAGCACTGGTGGTTGGATAGGGATCACTGACAAATACTGGCTGGCGGCTCTGATACCCGATCAAGATATTCCTATGACGGGTCGTTTCTTCTACACGAACACAAATAACCGGGAAAAATTTCAAGGCGATTATATATTAGCAGAGAAGTCACTTGCACCGTCGGGACGCATAGAAGTTACAAACCATTTGTTTGCAGGTGCAAAGGTGGTGACGCTACTCGACCAATATGAAAGCGACCTCGGTATCGCCCGCTTCGATTTGGCCGTCGATTTTGGATGGTTTTATTTTTTAACAAAGCCACTTTTTTATCTTATCCACTACCTAACGGGGTACCTTGGCAACATAGGGCTCGCCATCTTGTCGGTAACCGTGATCATCAAGTTGGTGTTTTTCCCTCTGGCTAATAAGTCATATGCGGCAATGAGCAAGCTCAAAAAACTACAGCCAGAGATGATGAAACTACGTGAGCAGCTGGGTGATGATAAAGTACGTCTCAATCAGGAAATGATGGCCCTATACAAGAAGGAAGGAGCAAATCCCTTGGCAGGCTGCTTGCCAATCCTGATTCAGATTCCGGTCTTTTTCGCACTTTATAAGGTGTTGTTCGTAACGATCGAGATGCGGCACGCCCCGTTTTATGGTTGGATCCGTGACCTTTCTGCGCCGGATCCAACAAGCATATTCAATTTGTTCGGGTTGCTGCCATACGCTCCGCCCGAATTTTTAGTCATTGGCTTTTGGCCCTTGGCAATGGGGCTCACAATGTGGTTGCAGATGAAGCTCAATCCCACACCGCCAGATCCGGTGCAGGCACGAATTATGACGCTCCTGCCAATTGTTTTCACGTTTTTGTTTGCGAGGTTTGCGGCTGGGTTAGTTATCTTTTGGACTTGGAATAATGTTCTATCGATCTTGCAACAGTGGGTCATCATGCGCCGAATGGGCGTGAAGGCGTAACGTGACGGGAGCCTGCAAAGCGGGCACACTTCAGGTCGCTGCTGCGCGGAAGCTGTTTGCACAAAAATGCGAATTTGTCCAAGGTGCAGCACGTCCGGAACAGATACCATCCCCAAAGGGAGATGAGGTCGCTTTCGCCGGTCGGTCAAATGTTGGAAAGTCAAGCTTGGTGAACGCCTTGGTGGGGCAAAAGGCCTTGGCTCGATCCTCTACGGCCCCCGGGCGTACTCGTCAAATCAATTTTTTTGATCTTGGGGGACGGTTAGTGCTTGTTGATCTTCCCGGGTACGGCTACGCTCGCGCTTCAAAATCGGATATCGCAGCTTGGACAAATTTGGTTCGTTATTATTTGCGGCAACGTGCAAATCTGAGACGGGTGTGTCTGCTAATTGACGCCCGCCACGGGCCAAAGGAAACTGATTTTGAAGTGATGTCATTGCTCGATGAAAGTGCGGTATCCTACTTGATAGTGCTGACCAAGATTGACAAACTTGACGGCCTTGATCTCGGCGCACCAACAAAGAGGGTCGCAGCAAGCATTGCCAAGCGTCCAGCAGCGTACCCTACCGTGTTTGCAACTAGCGCACGTAACGGTACGGGTATAGATGATTTGCGGGTCTCTCTGACGGAGTTAGTTTAAGCAATGCCGCGTCCGCGAAATGTGCTGTAATCGAAACTGATATGGCTAAAAACACTGATCATACCACAGCAGAGCAACTTCGAATCGCTGCGACGTTGTCCGAGGCCTTGCCGTACATGCGCCGGTTTAAAGGCAAAACATTCGTGATCAAATTTGGCGGTCACGCAATGGGGAATGCCAAGCTTGCTGACCTGTTTGCGAGTGACGTTGTGTTACTAAAACAATTGGGGATCAACCCAGTAATCGTGCATGGCGGCGGTCCTCAAATTGGCCGTATGCTGGAACGCTTAAAGATCCAAAGCTCATTTGTTGATGGTCTCAGGGTAACGGACTCGGCTACTGTGGAAATCGTTGAAATGGTGCTGGCAGGTTCAATAAGCATGCAGGTGGTGTCTGCGATCAATCGGGCTGGGGGTTGCGCGGTGGGGTTGTCCGGAAAGGATGCTGATTTAATCCGCGCAAAGCCGCTTCAACGGAGCCGTCGTGATCCGGATTCTCAGATAGAGAAAGTATTGGACCTTGGCTTTGTGGGGGATCCGCAGACGGTTAATCCAGCCATACTTGAAAAGTTTGCACAGGCCGAGATTATTCCTGTGATTGCCCCGATAGGCCTCGGCGATGGCGGTGAGACCTATAATATCAATGCAGATACCGTTGCCGGTGCTATTGCTTTAGCCTTAGGGGCGGCTAAGTTGATAGTAATGACAGACGTGGTCGGCCTGCTTGACCAATCAGGGGAGTTGGTCCCTCGACTCAACTCCGATCAGGCGCAATCGATGCTGGCAGACGGTACAATCGACGGCGGCATGATTCCGAAGGTGGAGACTTGCCTCGCTACGGTAAAGGGTTTAACGGAGGCGGCACATATCCTTGACGGCAGAGTAGCCCATGTGCTTTTGCTGGAAATATTTACCGCACACGGTGTTGGTACCATGATCACCAATGATGAGGTCACACCTGGAACAGCCTGAGTGGAGTAAGTATAAAGCCCAGGGCGCTCTATCTCATATAGGAAATTCGCATCGCTTGTTTGACGCGGGCGAAATTTAGCAAGTGTCTCCTGTTTGTCGGACCTCGAAAAATAACCACTTGGAAATCATTTTGAAGTTGGGACAGTGAGAGGATGAATGGATATGAGTCACGTTCGAAAGAGTTGCCCCAAAAAGGATTAATTGATGCAGAGGCGTGGCTCTTCGATCTCGACAACACACTATACCCCGCCGCTTCTAATTTGTTCGATCAGATTGATCAGCGCATGGGCGCCTATATCTCAAAATTATTGGGAATTAGTCGGCGACATGCGCGTGATTTACAAAAACGCTATTACCGAGACCATGGGACCACGTTGAATGGATTGATGCTCAAACATGATGTTGATCCGGACGCGTACCTAGAATATGTCCACGACATCGATCTTACCGTCATTGGGGCGGCTCCCTCGCTTGCCACTGCGCTGTCGCAGCTTCCGGGTCGTAAAATTGTTTTCACCAATGGCTCCGCTGCGCATGCGGATCGGGTTATGACAAGGCTAGGCATAGGCAAGTATTTCGAGGGGATCCAGGACATAAAGGCTAGCGAGTATAAGCCGAAGCCTGACCGTGCGGCTTACCACTCGGTCATTTCACGTTTTGGGTTAATGCCGAGGTCCCTAATCATGGTCGATGACATACCAGCTAACCTTGAACCAGCCTCCGCGCTCGGTGCAACCACGGTTTGGGTTCGAAATGATGAGTCGGCGAGAAATTTTGAGGTTCATTATATCGATCATGTGACCAACAATCTTGTAGAATGGTTAGCTTGCCTCGTTGCTGTATGAGGTGGAACGGTGGTTGATGAAGTAGGCCAGTTCCACGGAGTTCAAATATTGACTAATCTTAGGTGTTATTACCAAGATCTTGAGATCCTTACCCGGCGAAATTGCCAAAGCTGAAAGAAACGCGGATGACTAGTAACAATGTGCAGGAATCAGTGGAAAAAGCTTGGGAGGAACGTGACTCCATCACGTCTGATACCAGGGGAGCCGTTCGTGACGCTGTGGAAACGGCATTAAACGGGCTTGACGCCGGCCACTATAGGGTCGCAGAACCACTTGAAACAGGGTGGTTCGTGCACCAATGGTTAAAAAAAGCTGTCTTACTATCCTTCCGCTTGAATGACACCCGGACCATGGTGGGTGGTCCGGATGGTGCATGCTGGTATGACAAGGTGCCATCTAAATACTCTGGCTGGGATTCTTCAGCATTTGCACAGGCTGGGTTCAGGGCAGTCCCTGGGAGCATAGTGCGCCATTCAGCGTACATTGCACCGGGCGTGGTATTGATGCCTAGTTTCGTGAATCTCGGTGCATATGTCGATGAAGGCACGATGATTGACACTTGGGCAACGGTTGGATCGTGTGCGCAGATTGGTAAGAACTGTCACATATCCGGCGGTGTTGGTATTGGTGGTGTGCTTGAGCCGTTGCAGGCGGAGCCCGTCATTATAGAGGATAACTGCTTTGTTGGCGCTCGCAGTGAGGTGGCCGAAGGCGTAATAGTCGAAAACGGAGCGGTCTTGTCTATGGGGGTATATATCGGGGCCTCCACCCGAATAGTGGATCGCAACAGTGGGGAGGTCTTTATTGGGCGGGTGCCTGCTTACTCAGTGGTCGTGCCGGGTTCCATGCCGGGTAGGCGGCTGGAGAACGGTGAGCCTGGGCCGTCTCTTTATTGTGCTGTGATAGTAAAACGTGTTGACGAGAAAACGCGTGCGAAAACCTCAGTAAACGAGTTGTTGCGTGACTGACTTCTAGCGGCAATTCAGGAAACCCCTGTCCTATCGAAAAGCGGGCCTTTGTTACCCTATAAGCGTGTGTCGTGAAACTCGGTCGGCAAATTCTCTCCTTCAAGGTGGGATGATACATCTGACCAATATAGTGCGGACCTGTTGTCATCTCTGTGTTCCCACGTTTGGGTGGTGAAGCTGGGCCGCCATCTGACAGTGAGTGTGCCTCCAGTGGTCCGTTCTTTAAGGGGCAGGGTTAACGGGCTCTGGGCACCCAAGCAAATTTTATCGAATAATTGGATGGTTAAATCTGAGAAGGCGTTGTTTCAGGAGCCGTCCAAGGCTCCTGATGTGAAGCCCATTTCCGAACGAAATGGGCGCGCAAGGAGGCCAGAAATAGTGGCCTCGATGTCTGTCTG
>CAZSYW010000123.1:3175-6742 GCA_964611315.1 uncultured Rhodospirillaceae bacterium | reverse complement strand
AGTACATGAAGCTGTCGCAAAGACGGCGGCAAATGCCACTGTGATTTATGTTCCGCCGGCTTATGCAGCTGATGCGATTTTGGAGGCAATTGATGCGAAGATTGAATTGGTGGTTTGTATCACGGAGGGTATTCCTGTTGCGGATATGGTCGGAGTCAAGAGGGCGCTTTACGGGTCCAAGAGTCGGTTGATTGGCCCAAATTGTCCTGGTGTCATTACACCTGGTCAGTCCAAAATCGGGATAATGCCGGGGCATATTCATTCCGCTGGAAAAATAGGTATTGTTTCGCGTTCCGGCACACTGACCTATGAGGCTGTGGCGCAAACTACGGCGGTGGGACTCGGGCAGAGTACATGTATTGGCATCGGCGGCGATCCGGTTAACGGCACCAATTTTGTGGACTGCATGGAGTTGTTTTTGCGCGATCCGGAGACGGAAGGTGTCATTATGATTGGTGAGATTGGCGGTACGGCTGAGGAGGAGGCGGGAGAATTTTTAATTCGATCAGGTAACGTTAAGCCCGTGGTTGGCTTTATCGCTGGTATTAGTGCACCTCCGGGTCGCCGCATGGGGCATGCAGGAGCGATCGTTTCTGGTGGAACCGGTGGTGCCGTTGAAAAAATAGAAGCACTCAAAAATGCAAATGTTGTGGTTGCAGAATCCCCAGCGGACATAGGCTCTACAATGGTTCGTGTCTTGGGGGAATGATTGTTGATGCCCACAATCTATTTTTCATAAGCCAGACTAAATACAAACCTTTGAACTTGAGTCGGTAAATGCGTGATTGTGTTGGTTGTAAGAATTTGATTGGCTATGATCAGGGACGATGTTTTAAATCACTTATACGT
This sequence comes from uncultured Rhodospirillaceae bacterium, assembly GCA_964611315.1. Lineage (GTDB taxonomy): Bacteria > Pseudomonadota > Alphaproteobacteria > UBA7887 > UBA7887. The sequence continues at coordinate 5,893 of CAZSYW010000123.1, read as the reverse complement.
AGATTATATGGGGTGGTACGCGCGCAACCTGCTGCGCTGATTACGTATCTGGATAAAACCAGCTCCCTTTCAGTTTTTGTATCCCATGTAAATTCTGCTACAGAGTTCACTCTTTCGCTCGTGGGTGGGCGTCTACGTAGACATTCTGTAGTTGCGCCCCGTCGACCTCAGTATAGCGTTGCGTCGTAGCAAGGCTTGAGTGTCCAAGCAATTCTTGGATCACCCGTAGATCGCCTCCACCTGATAAGAGATGGGTCGCAAAACTATGGCGTAGCGCATGTGGGGTGACGTTGTCTTGTAAGTCGAGTTCGAATCTCAATCTCCGCATAACTCGCTGTGCAAGACCAGCATTAAGACGTTTCCCGCGGGTGCCGAGAAAAAATGCATCGTCGGAGCCGATCATATATGGGCACACATCCCGATAAGCTTCTATTGCCTCTAACACACGCGGCAGAAGTGGGACCAATCGTTGTTTGCGGCCCTTTCCCGTCACTGTCAGGGTTTCAGGTTTCCCGGAAAAATCTTTGCCAGTTAAAGCGAGAGCCTCGCTGATTCTGAGGCCGGTGCCGTAAAGTAGTATGAATAACGCTTGGTCCCGGAGAGAGATCCATGGGGCACGTCCTTTGTCTGGTTTTCCAGCTGCTGCTATCGCTTCTTTCGCGTCTTTTGGGCTTAAAGGGCGTGGTACCAATCTGTTGCTTTTTGGGGTTCGCAGTATTGTAAGTGCACTGTTTTGTCCAAGTTTGACGTTGTCTAGGTAACGGTATAGCCCACGCACGGCAGACAAAGCACGAGCTCGAGAACGCGGAGACAAACCTCGTCGACTTAATGCCGCAAGCCAGGCTCTGAAATCGCGAATACTGAGAGACATTAGGTCGGTGAGATTGGGGGGCTGCCCCAAATGTGTGGTTACGAAGGACAGAAAACTCTCAACATCGTGCGCGTATGCAGCAGAGGTGTTTTTAGACATCCGTCGTTCGGCCAAAAGCCATTGCTGCCAATCCATGATTATGCGATCTAAACTTGGGAGCGTCATCTTGTGGATAAGTCTTGTTTTGCCCGCATTTTACAAAATATGGACTGAAAATGGCCCTGGGAACACCAAAATTGGTAAATCAGAGGTTTTTTCATAAGGTTCAAAGACAGGGGTATGTGGGCCCTGTTTCGGAAGCCGTTGCTTGTCGGAGTGTCAAGATTCAGCTGCGTCCTGATTCTTAATATTCATGTCCTCAAGCCTTCCAATCAGAGCGTCTACCCCTTCTCGAGCTACAAGGGACGTAAACTCGGAACGTTTGGTCGTCAACATGCTTACGCCCTCAGCAGCGACATCAATCACTTTTAAGCCACGGTCAGTTTCTCGGACACGCCAATCTAGCCGGAGGGGAACATCTTCGTTCCGAAGCACCAAGGTGTAGATCACGGTGTCTTTTTTTGACAGCCGTGCGGATTTTTCTATCTCGACGATCTCGCCTCCATAAACGCCGAGTTGGGAGGTGTAGACTTGGATTAAATGTGTTCTAAACACGTGCGAGAATTTGGATTTTTGTCCAGGCGTGGCTGTCCGCCAGTGCCGTCCTAAGACTATTCGGACGATTGCCGGCATGTCGAAATTTTGGTTCAACAGTGCCCGAAACCCTTCTTCTCGTTCTGACCTCGCCTCAACAGGCAACTCAAGAACCTTAATCGCTTTGTCGATCAGTTCGCCAATAAACTGCTCTGGGGGGGATGTTTCCTGGGAAGCCATCAATGCCGGCAGGCCCAGTAAAATTACGGCGGCCGAAACAAGAGCCAAGGTCATACAAAGACGCCTGACCAACATCAGTTAATTCACATAGGATAGTTCGCTGTCGTCCAGAAAATCTTCGGTATGCCCGAAGAATGGGTCAACATCGGACACGTCGCCGTTTTTAATCAGATCCTCGCGGCGTTGCCGATAAAGACTACGAATCGCAGCGTAAAAATCGACAGAACTACGCTCTATTTCGTCCAGCATTTCAATATGACGCGAGCGTTGGTCGATGCCGTTGACCGCGACCATGGTCCACCCAATCCACTCAAGCCCTGCATTGTCTAGGGCGTGGTATAAGGGATTCGCAAAAAAATCTACACCTTGGCCTAGCCCATCTCGGACTGAGGACGGCCCTAACAATGGTAGGACCAAATATGCTCCGTCCCCACTACCCCAGACCGCCAGTGTCTGGCCAAAATCTTCGTCAATGGGTTTCAGACCTATTGTATCTGCCACATCGATTAGGCCGGCGACACCTGCAGTCGAATTCACTAGGAGCCGGCCCGCCGCGGTGCCCGCACGGTCAAAGCGGCCCTGGAGAACTGCGTTTGCAAAATTAAGTGGTTCTCCGAGATTACCTATGACGTTTTTAATGGCGTTACGCATAAAATCAGGAAACACCCACCGGTAGCCTTCAGCTAATGGCCGAATCAACGCGCGATCTATCGCGAGGTTAGCACCAAATATTCCACGGTTTAAGGGTTCAAAAGGATCATTCGTTGCTTCCCATTCGGCGTAAGCTTCCGGGTCACCAGAAGGCGGAGTTGCGCATGCCCCAAGCAAAGCTACGCAGCATCCGGCTAAAAACAAACGGATCCTATAACCAGACAGCCAAGGGCTCAGTATCACGTTACTTCTCGACAAGCACTCGAATCCTTCTTTGTTCGCAGCACTTCTAGCTTTTTGGCAACTGCCGATGCGTACGACAC
>CAZSYW010000123.1:1165-3075 GCA_964611315.1 uncultured Rhodospirillaceae bacterium | reverse complement strand
CTGGCCGTGTCGGTATGCGTTCATACCAAATGTCGAATTGGGGAGCAGACCCTAAGACCGGCATTGCCCTTTGGGTGACATGACCTAGAGCCAAGCTGACCGGTTCCATCTGTAGAAAGGAGATTCACAAATAGTACCCTTTAAAGTTATGGTATGTAATATAATAACATGTTTATATAGGGATATATATTTTTATAACACAGCAGAGGTTTGAGTTTGTTAGATTTTGTTCTACAGGGACTGAGGGCCGCCGCTGAGCCAACGCGACTTCGGGTACTTGCGCTTTGCGCTCAGAATGAATTGACCGTTACGGAACTAACAGAGATCTTGGGGCAGAGCCAACCACGAGTCTCGCACCACCTGAGGCAACTGTGTGATACGGAATTATTGGAAAGGCGACAGGAAGGGACCTGGGCTTTTTATCGCATGAGATCCGAAGGTGGCGGCCGAGAGTTAGTACAAACATTGCTGACGCTTCTTCCTGACAATGACGGATCGCTGACGTTGGACCGCGAGCGGCTTGGTGCGGTTAAGCGGGCACGGGCTGCCGAAGCGCAGCGGATATTTGCGGAAAATGCGCCGCGTTGGGATGAACTGCGCAAACTTTATGTCCCTGAATGCGAAGTGGAGCTAGCGCTTAAGGACTTATTTTCGGATATGCGCGTGAACGACTTTCTCGATATCGGCACCGGTACCGGGCGCATTTTGAATCTGATGGCAGACCATATCGAGCGAGGAGTTGGTATCGATTTGTCACGCGCCATGCTGGCAATAGCTCGCGTTAATTTGCAACGGCCAGGAGCAAGTAACTGCCAAGTGCGTCATGGCGACATGTACAAAATGCCTTTTGCCAACAAATCCTTTGACGCGGTGTCAATTCACATGGTGTTGCATTACTCGGACGATCCCGCGACTGTCTTAACAGAAGCTGGGAGGGTGCTGCGGCCTGGTGGGCGAATGGCAGTGGTGGATTTTGATCAGCATGATCTCGAATTTTTGCGTAAGGAGCATGCACATCGACGTCTCGGGTTTACTGATTCCGAAATGCACCGATGGCTTCAGGGTGCGGGCCTAAAGTGCGATACGTCGGTGCGTCTGGAAGGGGAAGAGCTGACGGTTGTACTCTGGGGCGTTCACCGTCCTTCGGGCACTTGTGATAGAGCAGATCCGTCCCTTCCGGGAGGTCTCCAGGCATGAGGAATCTTCTTGAGGTAGGATGCAGGGAGAAAGAAACACCCGCGGTGTCTTTCGAATTTTTCCCTCCCAAAACGGAGAAGATGCTGAACGGTCTCTGGCGTTCCATCGATCGTTTGGCGCCTTTAAAACCACGCTTTGTATCGGTGACCTATGGCGCAGGCGGGAGTACCCGGGAGCGCACGCACGACATTGTTAGCCGCATCCGCAGCCAGACCAACCTTGAGCCTGCCGCTCATTTAACGTGTGTGGGTGCAAGTGTTGAGGAGCTTGATTCAGTTATCCGCGCATACCATGAAGCAGGTGTCCAACATATAGTTGCTCTGCGCGGCGATCCGCCCGAGGGCGAAGCACAGTTCAAGCCGCACCCTGGAGGTTATGATGGTTCTGTGGAGTTGATATTTGGGCTTAAGAAAATCGCTGATTTTGAAATCAGTGTTGGGGCCTACCCAGAAACTCATCCAGAATCACGTGGCGTGCAAAGTGAATTAGATCATTTGAAACGAAAATTAGATGCCGGTGCGACGCGCTTTATTACGCAGTTCTTTTTTGATAACGACCGTTTTTTAAGTTTTCTCGATAGTGTTCGTGGTGCCGGTATTGACGCGCCAATAGTGCCCGGTATCCTACCAGTGACCAACTTCCAGCAAGTCGTCCGTTTCAGTTCTATGTGCGGCGCATCCGTGCCCGACTGGTTCGCACATCGATTTGACGGG
>CAZSYW010000123.1:0-1065 GCA_964611315.1 uncultured Rhodospirillaceae bacterium | reverse complement strand
TCATGGATGGGGCTATGGGGACCATGATCCAGAGTTACCAGTTAAGTAACTCTGACTATCGTGGCAAACGCTTTGCGGATTTTCCGTCCGATCTTAAGGGCGCAAATGATCTTCTTAACATTACCCAAGGTTCTATAATCAAAGAAATTCACGCGTCCTATTTGGAGGCCGGCGCCGACATATTAACTACGAATACCTTCAATGCGAATTCAATCTCTATGTCCGATTATAAATTGGAAAGGATTGTCCGGGAGGTTAATTTAGAGGGGGCTCGTCTTGCGCGAGAGGCGGCAGACGAGGCGTCGACACCGGAACGGCAACGATTTGTGGCTGGCGCGCTTGGTCCGACTAATCGGACTGCATCGATATCACCAGATGTTTCGGACCCTGGTTATCGAGCGGTCTCCTTCGACGAGGTGCGGGTCACATACAGAGAGGCTGCATCTGCGTTAGTTGATGGTGGCGTAGATCTGCTGCTACTCGAGACTGTGTTTGACACTTTAAACGCCAAAGCGGCGCTGTTCGCATTTGAGGAGCTGTTTGACGAGCGTGGTTTCCGATTGCCTGTAATGGTGTCAGGCACTATCACAGATCGTTCGGGTCGTACCCTTACTGGCCAGACTATAGAGGCGTTTTGGTGCTCTGTTCGTCATGGACGTCCGATCAGTATTGGCCTTAATTGTTCCTTTGGTGCTTCTCAATTAAGACCATTTTTGGCAGAGTTATCGGCAGTGTCCGATTGCATGGTTAGCGCGCACCCTAATGCCGGCTTACCCAACGAATTTGGTGAATATGATGAACCCCCGGAGGAAACAGCCAAGCAATTGCAGGGCTGGGCAGAAGATGGTCTTGTAAATTTTGTGGGCGGTTGTTGTGGGACCACTCCGGATCATATTCAATCAATCTCAGACGCGGTGGAGGGTTTCCCACCTCGTGAACCCCCCATTTTGCATCAAGGTTTGCGACTATCTGGGCTTGAGACAGTCGAGGTGGCTCCATGACGCCACGATTTATCAACATAGGCGAGAGGACCAATGTCGCGGGGTCTTCTAAATTCCGGAACCT
>CAZSYW010000122.1:0-6826 GCA_964611315.1 uncultured Rhodospirillaceae bacterium | reverse complement strand
ATGCTCCGCAGGCGGCAGCAAAGCCCGCAGATCCAAAAATGGTTGCGATTGCCAATCCGCCGGGAAGGTGGCCCAACCATTGCCGAGCTGCCCAGTACAAATCTCTTGTAATGCCAGCGTAATAGGAGAAATAGCCCATCATGATAAAAAGTGGCAAAACAAGGAGTGGATACACGGCGAGGTGCCCATGTGGGATCATGGAGGAAAGTGTTGCTGCCGGGGTAAATCCTCGAAGCACCCAAAGGCCTACGAATCCGCAGAAGGCTGTAGCAAAGGCGATGCGCATACCTGATAGCAGCGCCGCCAATAAGAAAAACAGTGCAAGAATCCCTAGGTCAACTGGTTCCAATGTATCACCATGCTAGGGATATGATAGGATCAATTATTTTTAGGCCTCATCGAAAAGCTGACGGTTGTTCAAAATCTTCTGGTGGCGGCTCCGGAAAGCGTTTAGGAGCAATATGCTGCAAAATCTGAAGGGACATTCTCAGCGCTAGTAATCCATAACCGAGAGGCACGATAGACGCAGATGGCCAGATCGGCCAATAAGGTGGGGTCATCGTCACATCGTTTATCTCGTACGCGAAATACGCTTGTTTCGCCCCAAAATACGCTAAGACTGCGCAGGTGAGTATGGAGAGGCCAAGAGTAAAAATGTTAATGAACCGTTGAAGCCTGATGGACAAAGCCTCGACCACTAAACTCATTCCTACATGGCCATTTCTTGCCTGAGTATAGGATATCGCAAAGAACACAATCATAGGGAGCAATAGTTCAGCCCCTTCTAAATGACCTGGTAATGGCGAATTGAAGGCATAGCGCATCAGCACTTCCAGGAGCACATATACCATCAACAAAAGAATAATCACCGCAGACAGGTAAGTTAATAGCAATTCGGTTTGCCGCAGGATCTGTTCTATGTGTTGCCCAATCAGTGCAAGAATAGTCACAGATGCAGCCGTTACCAGTACTATGCCAATTAACTCTGTCATTTGGGGTGGGGTCCCGGGTAAGTTAAAACTATTTCATATATCTAGCGACAGTGGCTTTTACGAATTCTAGAATCTCGTGGCCAGGTCGGCCTTTTTCTGTTTGTTGGTCCGCCCATTCATTCCATATTTTATTGGATCCCTCTTGTAATTTGGCTCTTTCTGCTGGTGCAATCTGTACAATTTCCAAATGTTCACGAAAAATCGGGATCCAATATTCGTCGGCAGCTTGGTATGCCTTGATCATTGCTTCGATAGCTTCAGTTTGTGCTCTGGGCAGAGCTTGCCTCACAGGCTCGGGTGCCGCGTCCCACGCATTAATATTGACTCCTTGGAAGCACATAAATCCGCTCATATTGAACCCGTCAGTAACGTATTTGGAAACCTCGTAGAGTTTGAACGAACCAAACCCATATGTATAAGGAAATCCAAAGCTGTCAATTGTCCCACGATCGAGAGCGGTGTAGCCTTCAGGCGCCGTGACCATTGTCGGAACGGCTCCGAATAATTGCAGCGCTTTGGCGTTGAGACCTGAGATGCGTATTTTGACACCCTTTAGGTCTTGGACTGTCTCAATGCGCTTGTTTCCAATAAACTCATATCCCGGTAAAAAGGAAGGGCCGAAGAATTTCATGTTCCAACGTTTTTCTAATTCCTCCACAATTAGCGGGTGAGCTAATATCTCCATTTCAATGTTTGCTCGTTGACGTAGTTGGGTGGGCAACAGGAAGGGCAGTTCCAATACGGATAGAAGGGGAAATTTGTTGGGATAGTATCCAACACAGAATTGTGCTGCTTCGAAGGCATTCACGCGGACACTTTCAGGACTTTTCTTTGGAGGTCCTAACGCATCACCATAGTTAATTCTAAGCTCGAAGGATCCATTTCCCTCAGTCTCCAAAATTTCTTTGATTGTCTCAATTCCAGTAGTGAACGCGCGTTTTCCGCCCCAAACATTGAAATTCCATGTTGTTGTATCGGCCGCCATTGCCGGGAGACTGCCAAAAATTAAGAGGATGATGAAAAGCTTCTCGACGCGCATCGATTATTGCTCCTTTCCAGTGACTGGGATGGAATTGTTACGAAGTTTAACCTCATCCGCAACAGATTTTAGATACCCTGCGCGAAGCACATCGCCGCCGGTTTGCCGGTTGGCTCCAGGCTCATATAGATGGCAGCCTCACTGATCGTCTGTCATTCAAAGTGCGGGGGTACAGGGACCATGCGTGGCATGGTGAAGTCGGAGAGGCCACGAGAAATATCGCCAACTGTCCTGAAAACTATCCTTGAGTCATACAAGGCAAAGTAGTCCACAGAGGTAGGTCAAGACATCGCTGTCGAGTTTAGGAAGACGTATTGGGAGTGTGGGATTGAATAGCGTGCTGTCTGAATGAGCCGGGGAAAACCTTGTTTTATGGCAAAACCACACCATATCTTATTGGAGGGGTTGCTACACTTGTGCATGCGAATGGCGGGTGAAAAACCTCCGCTTGTGGCGGATGCCGAATGACGGGTCTGTCAAAACTGTCCGCTTCTTTTGAAGGGGCATGCAAGGAGTGGTAAATGAATTTTGAGAATTTTACTGAACGTGCGCGTGGTTTCATCCAGGTAGCCCAGGATCTAGCCCAGGGCAGGGGCCATCAGAAACTCGTGCCAGAACATCTTCTGAAGGCTCTGCTTGACGACGAGGAGGGGTTGTGCGTCAACCTGATCCGTTTAGCGGGCGGCGACCCAGCCGGGGCCGAGCACGCCGTAGCACGAGAACTTAACAAACTTCCAAAGGTTGAGGGTGATGGTGCGGGGCAGCTCTACCTGTCCCATGAGATGAGCCGAATTTTGAGTTCGGCGCAGGATCTCGCTACTAAGGCTGGCGACAGCTTTGTCACGGTGGAACGTCTCCTGCTTGCCGTCTCTTTCGCCGCCGGTACGGGTGCGGCGCAGCTTCTAACTGATGCCGGTGTAACGCCGCAGAGGTTGAACGAGGCGATCAACACCATCCGAAAAGGTCGAACGGCGGACAGCGTAACTGCTGAGAATGCTTATGAGGCACTTGCGAAATACAGCCGCGATCTAACCGAGGCGGTTCGTGAAGGCAAGATCGATCCCGTGATCGGCCGCGACGAGGAAATCCGGCGTGCGATGCAGGTCTTGTCGCGCCGGACCAAGAACAATCCTGTATTGATAGGTGAGCCTGGTGTCGGTAAGACCGCTATCGCTGAGGGACTCGCACAGCGTATTGTAAACGGAGACGTGCCGGAAAGCCTACGCGACAAGCGCCTGTTGTCACTGGACATGGGTGCGCTGATCGCCGGGGCAAAGTTTCGTGGCGAGTTCGAGGAGCGGTTGAAAGCCGTGCTGGAGGAAGTGAGCGCGGAGGCGGGGGAGATTATTTTATTTATCGATGAGATGCACTCTATCGTCGGTGCTGGCGCGGCAGAAGGTTCTATGGATGCGTCGAATATGCTGAAGCCGGCGTTGGCGCGCGGCGAACTCCACTGTGTGGGTGCGACAACTCTGGATGAATACCGGAAGCATGTGGAGAAGGACGCCGCTCTAGCGCGCCGTTTCCAGCCGGTCTTAATCTCGGAGCCTACAGTCGAGGATACGATCTCGATTCTTCGCGGTTTGAAGGAGAAGTACGAACTCCACCATGGTGTCCGGATCACGGATTCTGCTCTGGTTTCGGCTGCCACCTTATCTAACCGTTATATCTCTGACCGGTTCCTACCCGACAAGGCGATCGACCTGGTTGATGAAGCCTCGTCACGGCTGCGCATGGAGGTCGACTCTAAGCCGGAAGAGATTGATGAACTGGACCGGAGGATCATTCAGATCAAGATTGAGCGCGGGGCGCTGAAGAAGGAGAGCGACAGCGCGTCGGCCGATCGCCTTAAGATGCTCGAGGTGGAACTGAGTGAGCTCGAGGCGAAGTCGGCCGATCTGACATCCGTTTGGCAGGCGGAGAAGGAGAAGCTCGCTGGGACCCAGAAAATTAAAGAGCAGCTTGACGTGGCGCGCCTCGAACTGGAGCAGGCGCAGCGTCAGGGTGATCTCGAGCGAGCTGGCGAGCTGGCCTATAGCCGGATTCCTGAGCTGCAACGCGCTCTCGTTGAAACGGATGAGACGCCTGTGGGTCGTATGCTGGAGGAGGAGGTAACGGACACTCACGTCGCGGGGGTTGTGTCCCGGTGGACTGGCGTTCCCTTGGAGAAGATGCTCGAAGGCGAACGGGAAAGGCTGCTAACGATGGAATCCGTCCTGGGTTCTCGTGTTATTGGACAGGGTGAAGCGATCAACGCGATTTCGAATGCCGTGCGGCGCGCCCGCACTGGTCTTCAAGATCCAAACCGGCCGATCGGTTCGTTTCTGTTCCTCGGGCCAACGGGGGTGGGAAAGACCGAGCTCACGAAGGCGCTCGCCGTGTTCTTGTTTGATGACGAGCAGGCGATGGTTCGCATGGATATGTCGGAATATATGGAAAAGCATGCAGTCGCCCGTCTGATTGGCGCTCCGCCGGGCTATGTCGGCTACGAGGAGGGAGGAGCACTGACCGAGGCTGTTCGCCGCCGGCCGTACCAGGTCATACTGTTTGACGAGGTCGAGAAGGCACACCCCGATGTCTTCAACGTGCTCCTGCAGGTCCTCGATGATGGCCGTCTTACCGACGGGCATGGGCGTACCGTGGATTTCAAGAATACGCTGATTGTCATGACCTCAAATCTCGGTAGCGAGCATCTGTCGAACCAGCCTGATGGTGAGGCTACCGACGCGGTGCGTGAGCTGGTGATGGAGAGGGTACGCGCGGCTTTTAGGCCCGAGTTCCTCAATCGCTTGGATGAGGTTCTTCTGTTCCACCGCCTGACGCGGCAACAGATGTCCGGTATCGTCGAAATTCAGCTGGCACACCTGTGTGCTTTGCTGGGCGATCGCAAGGTGAGCCTCGAACTTGATGATGCGGCGACATCGTGGCTGGCTAATGCGGGCTATGATCCGGCGTATGGTGCCCGTCCCCTGAAACGTGTGATCCAGCGCGAACTCCAGAACCCACTGGCGACGAAGATACTGGAGGGTATAATTGCGGACGGTGACATAGTCCAGGTAACGGCAGACAGAAAAGGCCTGAAAATAAGCGGCGGAATGGCCCAGCTTGTAGCTGCTGAGTAGGCTGTCGGGCGGAATGTAGCGCTACGATCAAATTTTTCTGTCGTCTGCGCGATTCAGCCATTTGCAGGCGTCAAATCTGCTGATGAGCCGACATCCCGCGAGCGGGAAGTGGCCATCTGATGTTGTCTCCTAGAAGAGGTGCTCCATCGACATGCAGCAAATATTAAAAAACTATGGCAATTTCAGCGTAATATACAATTTCTATGTTACCAAAAGTTTGCTGCCTCGCTGGGATAACCCAGTTAACAAAGGATGGCCTCAAGGAACTTCAAAAAAGTGCGACTGGCAGTTCACTGGGTCGGGACCCCCGTGCCCGTTTTGAAGAGGGCTTTGGCCTTTCTCACATCGCCGCTGGTTTGCAATAGCGATTGGTCGGCTCGGGGGGAGTGGCTGGGCGGTTCTCTGGTCGGTGCTTAGGTTGAGTTTGTATGGTTGGTGTTTGCTTTGTATTCTGTTCCAACTAAGTTTTCGCTTAGGTGAAGGAAAAATTATCAGATGGGAATCAGAAACGTATCCCGACGACAACTCCTAAAAACGACGGCGGCTGCAAGCACCTCTGTATTTACGGGGTTTCCCTACATAAAAAGTGCGTCCTCAGCTGGAAAATTGACGCTGGGGATGGTGGACCATTGGATTCCGGGGGCAAACGACGTACTGAGAGAAATTTGCAAGCAATGGGGTGACGACAATGGTGTAGAGGTAGCCGTTGATTTCATCACTGTCATCGGTAACAAATTATTGTTGACTGCACAGGCAGAGGCTCGAGCAAAAATCGGCCACGATGTGTATGCGATGAGTAGTTGGATGCCCTCTATGTTTCGCAACCGACTGGAGCCACTTAATGACGTGGTTGCAGATATCATTGAGGAACATGGTCCGTTAGCCGAATCTGCAACAGACTCGGCATACCTTGATGGCGCATGGCTTGGATCTCCAGCGCCGACCAATTCGATAAATTTTGCCTCGTTATCTCGGCTTGATTTATTCAAACGGTACGCTGATATAGATTTACAAAAATTTTTCCCAGGTAATAGCAACCGGAACTTAGCACTAGTTGATTCGTGGGATTACGAGCTCTTTCTTACCGCAGCTGAAAAGCTTCACATAGCTGGACACCCATTCGGCGCATCTCTTTCGGGAGGCGGCACCGATTCAAATAATTGGTTAGCGGCTGTATTTGCGGCATATGGCGCCTCCATAATTAATGAGGATGGTGAAATCTCGGTGGACTCCGATGAAGTGCGGACGGTACTTGAGTATCTCTCACGTTTGACACAGTTCATGCCAGATAGTGTTTATGCCTGGGACAATGCCTCAAACAACCGCTGGATAATTTCTGGAAGAGGGTCGAGCACATGTAATCCACCAAGTGCATGGGCAGTGGCAAAACGCGACAATCCAGTGGTCGCCGAGCAATTGTGGCATCACGACAATCCTAGAGGTCCAAGGGGCAGATTCCGATGTGTAAATCCTATGTTTTGGGGCATATGGGATTTTTCGCAAAACATTTTAGCTGCCAAGGAGTTATTGAGATATGTCGCTCGAAAGGATGTAGTAGACAAGATGGTCTTGGCATCTCAGGGCTTTGATATTCCTGTTGTCACGTCCCACTACCGGAGTAACGATTACTGGACGAATGCCGAACCGCCTAAAGGGGTTCTTTATAATTATCC
>CAZSYW010000121.1:0-6875 GCA_964611315.1 uncultured Rhodospirillaceae bacterium | reverse complement strand
ACATTTTGTCTTCAATGCCACCGCAATCACGCTAGGGCCGGATTTTTTGGGACATACAACCCTTACGACATCACATAAAAGAAGCTTGTAAATCACGACTTTATCTATATGCAAGGTGGGCCTAGCTGTAAAGACGTTTGAGAACGGAGGATAGATGACTGCGACCAAGCAGTTTATCTGCAAAGAGTTTGAAAAGTTGAGGCGGGTCTTGTCGATCGGGGTTGCATACCTTAGATCTATCAAATCGTTAACAAGCGATTTAAATTTTTCTATAATCGTGGTGTGACCTGAATATTTCTTTTGGTTTGGGTGAGGGGCCCAGCCTCTAAGACTTCAAAAATTGGCTATGAGTTATTCGACTATGACCAACAATCCTCACAGAAATGAAGACAACGAAGACGACTCCGATATAGGCGTCGTCACTCGTACGAAACCTAAGACCAAAAAGCCGTCCATGTATAAGGTTTTGTTGTTGAATGATGATTACACTCCGATGGAATTTGTGGTTTATGTGTTGGAACAATTTTTCAATAAGCGCAGCGAAGAAGCTACCCGAATCATGTTACACGTTCACCAGCGTGGGGTGGGCGTCTGCGGAGTTTACTCGTATGAGGTGGCTGAAACAAAGGTTACACAGGTAATGGATTTTGCACGTAAAAACGAACACCCGCTGCAGTGCACCTTGGAGAAAGACTAACGGCTAATTAGACGGGATTATCCCGCTGGAAAAGGTTGTAAATGCTTTCAAAATCTCTCGAACAGAGTCTTCACCATTCGCTAGCTCTTGCTAACTCGAAAAATCACGAATTTGCGACCTTGGAGCATTTGTTGTTAGCGTTGACAGACGACGAAGACGCGGCCGAGTTGATGCGTGCGTGTGGTGTTGATCTTGAAAGACTGCACCATGCTTTGGAGAAGTTCATTGATGAAGAACTGAACGATTTAGTGATTGGCGGTGATGAAAGAGAAGCAAAGGCAACGGCTGGGTTTCAACGCGTTATCCAACGTGCGGTGCATCACGTGCAGATGTCGGGCCGTGAGGAGGTTACGGGGGCCAACACTGTAGTGGCCATTTTTTCGGAACGTGAATCGCATGCCGTGTATTTTCTTGAAGAACAGGAGATGACCCGTCTAGACGCGGTCAGTTACATAAGTCACGGGATATCCAAGGTCCCGGGCTCTGACGGTTCAGGCGTTTCCAGTGATGCCGAGAAGGCAGGGGACGATGATAAATCAGGTAAGCAAGCACAGACGGCACTAGAAGCCTACTGCGTCGATTTAAATGAAAAGGCACGTGATGGAAAGGTTGACCCGCTCATTGGGCGAATCAGTGAGGTTGAGAGAACTATCCAGGTGTTGTGCCGTCGTTCCAAGAACAATCCGCTTTATGTTGGTGATCCTGGTGTTGGTAAAACGGCGATTGCTGAGGGGTTAGCAAGGAAAATTGTGAAGGAAGAGGTGCCTGATGTGCTGAGCGAGGCGACTATTTTCGCACTTGATATGGGCGCACTCTTGGCGGGAACACGGTATCGCGGGGATTTTGAAGAAAGAGTCAAAGCGGTGCTGTCAGAGCTGGAAGAACATGACGGTGGTATTTTGTTTATAGACGAAATTCATACGATCATTGGTGCTGGGGCAACCTCGGGAGGCGCAATGGACGCTTCCAATATGCTCAAGCCTGCACTTCAAAATGGATCTTTGCGTTGCATTGGTTCGACCACCTACAAAGAATATAGGGGTTACTTTGAAAAAGATCGTGCGCTTGCGCGTCGTTTCCAAAAAATTGATGTTAATGAGCCAACAGTCCCCGACGCAATTAAGATTCTGCATGGTCTGAAGCCTTACTATGAAGAGTATCATGGGCTGCGTTACACCAAAGACGCGCTTAAGGCGGCAGTCGAACTATCGGCTCGTTACATCGGGGATCGCAAATTGCCCGACAAGGCTATAGACGTGATTGATGAAGTGGGTGCTGCTCAGGCTCTACTTTCTGAGAACAAGCGTAAGAAGACCATAGGTGTGAGGGATGTTGAGGCGGTAATTTCGAAGATGGCCCGCATTCCCCCGAAAAGGGTATCAAACGACGATAAGTCCATGCTCGAGAAACTTGAGCGAGACCTTAAGTTGGTAGTGTTTGGCCAAGAAACGGCTATTGAAGCACTTGCCGGTGCCATAAAATTGTCCAGGGCTGGGCTTCGTGAGCCCGAAAAACCCATCGGAAACTATTTGTTTTCTGGCCCCACTGGGGTCGGGAAAACGGAGATGGCTCGGCAGCTTGCCCATTCTATGGGCATCGAGCTTATTCGTTTTGATATGTCGGAATATATGGAGCGCCACACAGTATCGCGTCTAATTGGGGCACCGCCGGGCTACGTTGGGTTTGATCAGGGCGGATTGTTGACGGATGCGATCGACCAGAATCCGCACGCAGTCTTATTGTTGGACGAGATTGAGAAGGCACATCCGGATCTCTTCAACATTCTGCTGCAAGTCATGGATCACGGAAAACTAACTGACCATACGGGCAAAGAAGTCGATTTCCGGAATGTAATCTTAATAATGACTACAAATGCTGGTGCTAGTGAGCTGGCTAAACCCGCTATTGGTTTTGGTCGTGAAGTGCGTGATGGGGATGATGAAGAGGCTATTAAGAGGGCATTTTCCCCTGAATTCAGGAACCGGTTGGACGCGGTTGTCAGTTTCGGTAGCTTGCCTCCGGAAGTTATTGCTCAGGTGGTTGACAAGTTTGTGGCTCAGCTGGAGGCACAACTTGCTGATCGTGCTGTGTCCATTGAACTCAGCGAGGGGGCCAGCGAATGGCTGGCAAGCAAAGGGTATGACCAGGCATATGGCGCACGTCCGCTGGCTAGGGTTATCCAGGAGCATATTAAAAAGCCGCTAGCAGATGAGTTATTATTTGGCCGCTTGGTTAAAGGTGGCCACGTAAAAGTCGTCGTGGAGGGCAATAAACTTGGTTTTGAGTTAGTTAACATTGATGAAGGCAAGAAGCCGAGAGTAGCCCAAAGTGCTGGCGATGGCGATGAAATGGTGAGTTAAAGGCGCGTGTGCTCCCTAGTATAGAATCGAGCGGCGGAAAATAGCGGCTTGACATCTGGAACAAGATGTTGTGCGATCAACACCGCTACCCACTAATTATAGGGTGAAGTGTGAAAAAGCGTTAAGATACCGCGGATCTACGGAGTCTACCGTCAGGAATCGGGTAATGTTTAGCTGGATAGCCCTGGTGGAGATGGAAAGGAAGCGTCAATGTTAAATACAGTCAAACAATGGCTTGGGCAGATTATCGAAGTCGGGTTGCTCTTGGTGGCAATTGGCATACTACTTCAAATCTTGTTCGGCCGTATGGTCGGCTTTATCACTGGAGATATAGTCGGCAATTTGATTGCGATAATCCAGCAACTGGGTGATGGTGGCCTTGTTGGCTTGATTGCGATTGGCATCATCCTGTGGCTCTTCCAGCGGCGGAGCGCAATGTAACTAACAAGTTAGAAGTACCTCAATTCTGGGCGAGCGCTTGGCGCTCGCCCTTAATTTATGTGTGACGTGGTTTCTCAGATGCCTCTGCTTTTTGTCCTGTTTGGCCCCTTTGGCCGGTTAGTGGGTTGCCCGTCGCAAACAGTTCCCTAGGCACATGTTTGTCAATGGTTTTCACCTTGACAATGAAGGAGAGTTTTTGCCGTATGTAGGCTTCTCCGCTAAAAGCAGGGAAATCTGGGTACCTACGGATGTGACAGCCTATGGTCAACCATCGTATTTGTGTGGCGCCGATGATGGATCGAACAGATCGTCATGAGCGTTATTTCTTGCGGCTGATTTCTCGTCGCGTTTTTCTGTACACCGAAATGGTTACTTCCGACGCTGTCCTTCATGGCGATCGGGAAAGGGTCTGCGGGTTTAATCCGGAGGAACACCCCATTGCGTTGCAACTCGGGGGTAGCGATCCGGTGGCATTGGCTGAGGCTTCGGCTCGAGGTGCAGAGCTTGGTTATGACGAAATTAATCTCAACGTAGGATGCCCAAGTGAGAGAGTGAGTGCGGCCCGATTTGGGGCTTGCCTGATGGCCCATCCCTCCCTGGTAGCAGACTGTGTAAGGGCAATATCGGATTCTGTATCAATCCCAGTAACAGTTAAAACTCGAATTGGTATTGATGATCAGGATTCATATGAGAGCCTTTCTCGCTTTGTAAGTACGGTTGCAGAGGGCGGGTGTCAGACTTTTATTATCCACGCGCGAAAGGCTTTTCTTTCTGGAATAAGCCCTAAGCAGAATAGAACGATTCCACCACTCAAATACGAATTTGTGTACCGGATCAAAAATGATTTTCCGGAGCTAGAAGTAGTACTTAACGGTGGTGTACTTTGTCTTGACTCCGCTGCACGTCATCTTGATTACGTTGACGGAGTAATGATTGGACGTGCCGCGTACAAGAATCCCTACTTATTAGCTGAGGTGGATAGGCAGTTTTTTTACGACCCGTCTTTTCCTCGTAGCCGAAATCAAGTTGTTGGTGCGCTCAAACCTTATATTGCTGATTTGCTTCAGAAAGGTGTTCATTTGTCCTGTATTACACGGCACATCATGGGTCTTTTTTACGGGCAGCCGAAAGGTCGCCTTTGGCGACGCTATCTTTCGGAGAATGCCTGTCGGGCTGGTGCCGATGTTACTGTGATTGACGCTGCACTGGCTGAGTTAACAACCTGAGGCTTCAGCCCAATAATTCCGGACGGTATCGGCATGGCTTGTCATGTTCATCTTGATTTAGTAGGTGGTATTGCCGGTGACATGTTTCTTGCTGCATTGGCTGACGCCCGTCCCGAGTTGGTTGAGGATTTATTAACAGCTTTAAAGGCACTCGCTCCACCATCACACGTTTCGTACGGTTTTGAGACCTACGGTGATGGCGTATTGAATGGCATTAAATTCACGACGTCCGAGGGACCCGATAGATCAGCACACACGCCATTTCCCCTAATATGCGATCGCATTCGGGCAAGTAAAATTTCGGCTCCCGTTGCATCACGTGCTATCGACATCTTTACGCTTTTGGGTGAAGCTGAATCCGCTGTCCACGGAGTGTCTTTGGAAGAAGTAAATTTTCATGAAGTTGGCGCATGGGACTCCATAATAGATGTTGTCGGTGCGGCGTATTTCATAGAGGCACTAGATGCTACATGGTCTTGTGGGACGGTCCCACAGGGAGGAGGACTGGTTAACACAGCGCACGGCGCATTGCCACTTCCAGCGCCCGCTGTGACGTCGCTGCTCGAGGGCTTTGAGTTTTTCGAAGATGGTTTGGATGGTGAACGGGTAACGCCGACTGGAGCGGCTATCCTGCGGCACTTGGTAGGAGACGCGCAGAGGAACTCTGATCGACGACAATTGCTTGCCACCGGGATCGGATTCGGCACCCGCAAGCTGGTGGGAAAGAGTAATATTTTACGAGCACTTGTTTTCGAAAATTTGCAAAGACAGACGTTGACCGAGGAAGTGGGCGTAATTGAGTTTGGAATCGACGATCAAAGTCCTGAAGATTTAGCTCATGCCCTTGATGTGGTACGGATTTCGGGCGGAGTAATTGAGGTCGTGCAGTGGCCGGTCTCTGGAAAGAAGGGCCGAATGGGGGCTCATATCCAGATTTTGGTCGTTCCGGCGCTTTTGGACGATGTGGTAGATATTTGTCTATCAGAGACTACAACTATTGGCCTACGGTGGAGGTTTGAGGCCCGCCGGGTGCTCAAGCGTGAAACAGTCACTGTGGATAGCGCTAATGGACCGATTCGGGTTAAGTTGGTGGAATTGCCCGACGGTAGATATTCTGCCAAGGCAGAGAACGATGATATTGCTGGAATTACCGGAGGCCGTGAGGCACGGCGTGTAGCAAGGTCAAAAGCCGAGGAAGAAGCTGGTGGGTGAAACAAATGACAAGAGTTTGTTGTGACGTCAATTGAGAGACTGAACGCTTGGTTTGATGCCGCGGAGA
The DNA here is from genome assembly GCA_964611315.1 of uncultured Rhodospirillaceae bacterium. Lineage (GTDB taxonomy): Bacteria > Pseudomonadota > Alphaproteobacteria > UBA7887 > UBA7887. The sequence continues at coordinate 872 of CAZSYW010000121.1, read as the reverse complement.
GTGTCGCAGTGGCGGCTAGTGGGGGCGTTGACAGCACGACGTTGGCTATCATTGGCCACAGGCGATTGGGACGGGCCTGTCAGGTTTTTCACTCGGTCTCGCCCGCAGTGCCTCCAGCAGCGAGTGCCCGGCTACAAGAAATAGCAAAACGTGAAGGTTGGTTTTACGAGGTGGTGGATACTGGGGAGTTTGACGATCCTGCCTATATGGCGAACCCATTCAATCGATGTTTCCACTGCAAGAAGAATCTGTATGGGACGCTTGCATCACGCGTGGATCGTGTTCTTTTGTCGGGAACCAATCTAGATGATCTCCTAGATTATAGGCCCGGTTTGATAGCTGCCGATAGTCATGCTGTACGACATCCGTATGTTGAAGTGGAGATGGATAAAAGTGCAGTTCGTGCTCTGGCCTTGGCTTTGGGGTACCCTGACCTATCTGAATTGCCTGCAGCTCCGTGTTTATCCAGTAGGGTAGAGACTGGAATACCAATTGAGCCGAAAGCATTAGAACTGATTGATGCTGTTGAGCGGCATGTGACCAATCAAATAGCTTCAGATACAGTGCGCTGCCGCGTTCGTCGTGAGGGCCTGGTAGTCGAACTGGATGAACCAAGTTTGGAAAGTATGGAAGAGGAAAGGCGGCTGGCACTTGCAGTGGCCATCGAACGAATGGCTAGTGCTGTCGGGTTTGATTTACCAATCAGTTTCTCGAGTTATCGCCGTGGAAGCGCTTTCGTGCAACGCGATTCTATATGACGAACGTAGTCACTCCAGATTTGAATCGCGGCGACCGGATTGGTATCGATGAGGCCGTCCTTTGTGATAGTAAATCCGTTGCGGATCTGATTTACATACTTGAAGGAGCTATAG
>CAZSYW010000120.1:0-6883 GCA_964611315.1 uncultured Rhodospirillaceae bacterium | reverse complement strand
GTTGGTGCTTCAACATCACCCCGATCGTTTGATTGCCGAGGGCATGCCGACAGAATTCATTGATCAGGCGAATCAAAAATTGGCCCTAGTTAACTCGGCTTTTGACCAGGTTCGTAAAATGCGGGCAAGGAGCTAAAGACTTTTGTGTGATCGCTTCACGATGAGTGAATCCTTTCTTTGCAACTATGAAGTCCAATTCCAGTTGGAGTTCATCCTTCAACCTGTAATGCCACGCAAGCTTAAATGACACCTCCACTAATTACTTTGGGTTCGGTCTCGCTGAAGTTTGGCGCGCGTCACTTGTTCTCTGATCTAGATCTTCATATCCAGACCAAGGACAGGCTTTGCATAGTTGGGCGGAACGCCAGCGGCAAATCGACCCTTTTAAAACTAATTGCTGGAAAGATTGAGGCGGATGCGGGTTCACGAGTAATTCGCCCCGGACTTCGCATTGCATTATTAGACCAGGAGGTTGATGTTGGATCTCTCGACCAAACAATTCTGAATTTCGTTTCCGGTGAGGTGAGTGCGGCCAACAGAGTTCAACACCGGATTTTTGCAATGTTGGAGCAACTTCGGCTTGAACCGGAACGCGCAACTACAACCTTGTCGGGGGGTGAGGCGCGCCGAGTGGCTCTTGCCAGAGCACTGGTCCTTGAGCCGGAATTACTGCTGTTAGATGAACCAACCAACCATTTGGATCTAGAGACTATCGAATGGCTGGAGAGTTTCCTGAAAGGGTTTTCGGGTGCGACGGTATTAGTTAGCCATGATCGTGCCCTGCTGCGGAAATTTTCACACAGAGTCGCTTGGTTGCGTGACGGGTTACTTAGGCATCTTGACGCGGGATTCGGCCAGTTCGAGCCATGGTCCGAAGAAATAGAGGTGTCTGAGGCTGAATCAAGGCACAAAAGAGACCAAAAGATTTTTGCAGAAGAGCATTGGTTGCGTCACGGGATTACTGCCCGCAGGAAGCGGAATCAAGGAAGGCTACGCAAGCTGCAAGCGTTGCGAGCTGAGCGGAAGAATAAAGTCAAAACGAGAAAGGGGTTTTCTCTCGGAATGGGTTCTTCGCCGATGAGTGGTCGCGCTGCCATAGAGGCCCACAACATAAGCAAACGGTTTGGAGATAGGATTCTTGTGAAAGGTTTTTCGAGTCGCATCATGCGTGGTGATAGAATCGCCATTATTGGTCGAAACGGGGTTGGTAAGACAACACTTTTACGGATGCTAATTGGGGATTTGTACCCGGATGCGGGTCGAGTGGAAATGGGCTCGCGGCTTGAGGTAGTTTATTTTGACCAAAGGCGCGAAGTTCTCGATCCCAATCAAACACCGTGGCAAACCCTTTGCCCAAACGGTGGTCAAACAATCGAGACGCGGGGTCGCTCACAACATGTTATTGGTTATTTGCGGAACTTTCTGTTTGAGGAGCATCAAGCTCAAAGTCCGGTTTCAAGCTTGTCCGGCGGTGAGCAAAATCGACTGCTGTTAGCTCGGTTGTTTGTAAATCCGGGCAATTTGCTTGCCCTTGATGAACCGACAAATGACCTCGATGTTGAAACCCTTGATCTTCTCCAGGAAGCGCTGGGAGAATATGATGGCACGGTACTTTTGGTGAGCCACGACAGGGATTTTATCGACCGAATTGCGACCAGTTCCATAGTCCTGGATGGACAAGGGGCTGGGATTGAGTACGTTGGCGGCTATAACGATTACCTCCGTGTTAAACCAAACCCGGTAAGTGCCATAACGAGGCGCAGTGTGCGTCCACCCAAACGTTCCGCCCAGGTTCGCACGAGCCTCGGTTATAAAGAGCAGCGGGAACTTGAAAGCCTGCCCAAAGAGATAGAAGAGTTAAACAAGAAAATTGGAATGCTGGAGGCACTTCTCGCGGATGCTGATTTTTACCGCAAGGATAGGATCGGCTTTGAAGCAGCAACGGTGGATCTTGAAAAAAAACGGTCAGCGCTGACGAAATCCGAGAATAGATGGTTAGAGCTCGAGGGTAAAAGTGAAGAATTGAGAGCGAAGATACTGAAGTAGTTGGTCTCTTTCTGGTGAAATTCTTGGTTGTGATCGGTGGCCCTTTTACGAAACTAAACTTTATGTTGCGAGGACTAGGACATTAAGTCTTCATCTCTCAGGTCTGTCACAAACATGTGCCCAGGAGAGTGCGTAATCGCTAAGGGTGGCTTGCTTTTCATCATGATTGTTTGCGGTGTGACTCCGCAGGCCCAAAACATAGGAACGTCCTGATTGGTTAGCGGTATGGGTGCACCGAAGTTGGGTTTTCCAAGATTCTTGATGCCAATCAGCGCCGGATCACCCCAATGGATTGGTGCGCCGTGTGCTCGTGGGTAGCGAGCTGTAACTTCCACCGCCTGAACAGCTTTTTTGGCTGGCATGGGGCGCATCGAGACTACCATCGGCCCTGAAAAGCGACCAGAAGGCGTGCACTGTATGTTTGTTATGTACATCGGCACATTCCTGCTTTCGGTGTGGTGCCTGAGGGGGAGGCCGGCAGATAGCATGGCATGCTCAAACGTGAAGGAGCATCCGATGAGAAATGCCACCAAATCGTCACGCCAATAATTTAAAACGTCGGTGGGCTCGTCCACCAGTTTACCCTTTTTGTAGACACGGTATCGAGGCAGATCGGTTCGTATATCAGCACCCTTGGCGGTCCGCTTGGGTTCTGGGTCACCGGGGTCCGTGACGTCTATGACCGGGCAGGGTTTGGGATTTCGTTGGCAGAAAACCAAGAATTCAAAAGCAGCCTCAAGCGGTAGAATTACCAGGTTTGCTTGCGCTTTTCCCAATGCAAGGCCGCTGGTCGGACCGCTGAATTGCCCAAGGCGGCTGGCATTCCGAATGGTGCTTGGGCTGACAACTTTTGGATCCCCATCGGTCTTCATAATCCGTCCTTTTGTTAGACTCTGAAATATCTCACTATCATAACAGTATGACCTAGTTTGGTCTCTTGACCTTCGCAGGATAACGTTCAAACTGTATCGCAGCGTCAGATAGCCGGATGGCTGCCTTCGCCCATTTTTGTGGGCGGGGGAGGAAAGTCCGGGCTCCACGGGAACATGGTGCCGGGTAACGCCCGGCGGGGGCGACCCTAGGGAAAGTGCCGCAGAGAGTAGACCGCCGGCATGCATCTGCGTGCGGGTAAGGGTGAAAGGGTGCGGTAAGAGCGCACCGCGCCACCGGTAACGGTGGTGGCATGGTAAACCCCACCAGGAGCAAGACCAAGTAGGAGTGGCTCGGGCCAACTGTGACGGCCCAGGTCGAGTTTCCGAGGCTGCTGCTCGGGTCGGTCGCGCGAGGCACTCGGTAACGAGTGTCCCAGATGAATGGTCATCCCCTGCCTTGGCAGGGACAGAACCCGGCTTACAGGCTATCTGGCGCCATAAAATCTCCTAATTGTTGTGCAAGCCTATTAGCTTGGACTTCGACGGGGAACGCTGTGGCACGGCGCTGACTCCACTTTCAGAGATCTTGCAAATCCGTAGTAAAGACATAGAACAAATAGAGAACAATTAACTAAAAACTCTTACACCATGTGGAGACTCAATGATTTCGCGTCAAAATTGACATTCATTCGAATTCTATAAGAAAAAGGTCAAAATTTTTCGTCATGAGTTCTTGAGGAGTCGAGAATTTCAAAATTGCATACTATTGACACCCATGATATCCCATGATATCCCATAAAATCCCGGAACTAACTTTGTGCCGTCTATTGAGTAATACTGGGGAACGGCTTCGGTAAAAGGCAATGTATGCCGAATAGGGGAGGCGCGTGACTATCTTTGTTGGCACTCACGTCAACAAGGTCGACCGGAAGGGCCGAGTGTCGGTGCCGGCCGATTTTCGTGTTTTACTTGGCGAATCGCCCAATTTCTTTGCTTTTCCTTCATTTGTCCATCGCGGCATAGAGTGCCGAACAGTGTCCTTCATGGATTCACTGAGCGAGAAGGTCCACGGCCTAGATCTTTTCTCGGACCAGCAGGACAATCTCGCGGACTTAATTTTTGCATCCAGTCATACGCTCGCCGTTGATGGTGACGGCCGCATCGTGCTGCCTGAACCTTTGCGGACGCACGCCGGAATCGACGAGCAATCCGCTTTCGTCGGCAAGGGCAAGACGTTCCAAATCTGGGAACCGTTAGACCACGATCAATTCCAGAGACAAGCCAGGGAACGCGCTCCTGCGGACCGCTTGGCGCTGCGTCAGCGCCCCCGAGTGTCGGGGCCAGAGCCCGACACTATGGAGAACGGCACGTGACCGACGTGATTCCCTCCCATCGCATTGGTCACGTGCCGGTTTTGTTGGATGAGGTCATAACTCTATTGAAGCCTCGTGACGGAGCAACCTTTGTAGACGCCACGTTTGGATGTGGTGGCTACACACGGGCGTTAAGGGCGGCTGCAATTTGCGATGTAGTGGGAATAGACCGCGACCCCGACTCCAGACGGTTTGCGGCGCAGATAGATGGGGGCCAGGGGAACCACTTTGAGTTTATTTGTGGAAATTTTGGTTCCATGGAACGCCACCTTGCGGGACGGGACATCGACAGAATTAACGGGGGTATTGTGCTTGATCTAGGTGTCTCCTCGATTCAACTCGACACCGCTTCTAGGGGGTTTTCGTTTCGCGATGACGGCCCCCTTGACATGCGAATGGGAAAAGTTGGGCCAGATGCGATGAGTTTTGTCAACCAAGCGAGCGAGTTGGAACTAGCCCGTGTGATCCGTAAGTATGGGGAGGAGAATCGCGCCACCTCCGTGGCAAAGGCCATAGTCGCGGCCCGGAAAAAAGGGACTATCTCACGGACCCGTGAATTGGCGTCGATTGTACGTAATGTGGTCAAAAAATCTGCTGATGGTATTGACCCTGCGACACGCACTTTTCAAGCGCTCCGGGTCCACATTAACGATGAATTGCGCGAGTTAGCATCGGGTCTGGCTGCTGCAGAACGGATTCTGACTGCAGGAGGGAGACTGGTTGTGGTCTCTTTTCATTCGTTGGAGGACAGGATAGTCAAAACATTTTTCCGTGAACGGGTTGGTCGGGGCGGCAATCCGAGTCGACATCAACCTCCGCCAAGCACCGTTAGAAGCCCCACATTTCGTTTGCTTACGGCCCGCCCGGTTCGGCCAAAACCTCGCGAAATCTCAATGAATCCGCGGTCTCGTTCGGCACGTTTGCGGGCTGTTGAAAGAACATCGGCGGAATCCTGGCCGATGTCGGTAATAGTTTGAGTCGCCAGACGACAACAGTCTTGGTGCTTTTGCTCGCTGCGGCGAGCCTTGGCCTATATCAAATAAAATATCGAATCCATACACTTAAACAGGATCTTACTGACATCCGAGATTCAGTGCGGATGGAGCAAGAGGCAATCCACGTGCTCGAGGCCGAATGGGCCTACCTTAACCGTCCCCAAAGACTTGCCCAGTTGTCCACTAAGTATTTGTCGTTTCTGAGTCCGATTTTGCCTTCGCAGATTGTTTCACTAGATGCGCTACCCTTGAAAGCTGATCGCGAAAGTCGGCTAACAGAAGCGCTGAGGTGAGTTGATGTTCCGAGAAGTAAAGTGCAACGAAACAACATTGTTTGGAGAGTAGGATGACGATCAATCTCAGTGTTCCAGTGACCCATGAGCTTAAACCAAAGCTTACGGTTGTTGGTGTCGGAGGTGCGGGCTGCAATGCGGTAAACAACATGATCACCGCTCATCTTGAAGGTGTCGATTTCGTTGTTGCAAACACCGACGCGCAGGCGCTGTCAAATTCCCTTACGGAACGGCGTATTCAGCTCGGCACTACACTCACGCAGGGGCTAGGAGCCGGCATGCGTCCGGATGTTGGTCGGGCCGCGGCAGAAGAGGTGACGGATACAATCGCTCACCATTTGGATGGCGCGAACATGCTGTTTATCACTGCCGGCATGGGTGGTGGGACCGGGACTGGGGCGGCGCCAGTAATCGCGCGTCTGGCACGTGAACAGGGAATTTTAACTGTGGGTGTTGTCACCAAACCGTTCCAGTTTGAAGGTGCAAAACGCATGCGCCTGGCAGAAACAGGAATCACTGAACTTCAGGAGTGTGTTGATACCTTAATCATGATCCCAAATCAGAACCTTTTCAGGGTGGCGAATGAGAACACCACGTTTGCCGATGCCTTCAAAATGGCGGATGATGTTCTCTACTCCGGTGTCCGTGGAGTGACAGACTTGATGGTTATGCCCGGTCTGATCAATCTCGACTTTCAGGATGTACGTTCTGTGATGAACGAGATGGGTAAGGCAATGATGGGGACAGGTGAGGCTGAAGGGGAGCGCCGGGCTCTCGATGCGGCTGAAGGGGCCATCAACAATCCGTTACTCGATGATGTATCGCTTTTAGGGGCGAGAGGCGTACTGATTAATATTACCGGCGGTCCTGACATGACACTCTACGAGGTAGACGAAGCCTGCAATCATATACGTGAGCAGGTGGATGATGATGCAAACATCATTTTTGGTTCCACCTTTGATGAGGAACTATCCGGTCATGTCCGCGTCTCCGTGGTTGCGACAGGAATTGGTGCTCAAGAACTGTCGGTAGATGAGGCTAATTCACGAAACAGCACAGTTCCGGCGGGCCCAACAGGAGTGCCACAGACGGGGGCTTTCTCCGGAAACAGTTCACAAACAAATCCCTTGCCGACTCACCCAGTGTGCGCCAGCCTTAACTCCATGAGGCCCAACACACCGCCTGATCAACAGAAGGGATTATCTGAGAGCACCGTAGCGACATTAGCAACCCATTCAACTCAACGAGCGACCGAGTTACGGTCATCTGTTGCCGACGAAAGGTCTCTCGCGATTGAAACATCC
>CAZSYW010000119.1:0-6902 GCA_964611315.1 uncultured Rhodospirillaceae bacterium | reverse complement strand
GAATGTTTAAGCGTGTTGAGCGGTCGGTTCCAAGAAATTGATTGGCAGATGCTGCTAAGCTGACTAATTTGCCACGCGTTATAACTCCTTATAGATTTGAAATTGTATAATGATGTCAGAAAAAAAAGTTGGGGGTGAGACTGGGGTCGTAGCGGATTCTGAAAGATCGCTTCGGCTTTTTTATCATCCAGCCAGCAGTGCATCCCTACGGGTCATTCTGTATCTGCGTTGTCGGGGTGTGCCACCCTCTCATGTCCAGTTAACGACCACGGAACTTACTACAGATGATCGTGGCATACTGGTGTTTGCGCTGCCTAAGGACGATCCCGAGACGAAACGGCTTGGGACGAACGATTTGCTGGTATTCAACCCCGAGGGGCGTGTTCCAATATTGCTGTTGCCAGATGGGCGTATAATGACCCAGTCTGGTCCTATCATTGACTATATTGAAGATACCCTGCCTGCAGGAGCTGGCAAAGCGATGTTGCCGACGGATCCATGGATGCGCGCCGAAGCCCAACGAATTGCATGGATTGTTGCTGCAGACATCCAACCTTATCAAAATATTCCGTTTATCATTCAAGCCATGGGTGATTGGGGAATGATTAAAGCGCCGCCGTTGAAGCACCCCCTCCGCGTCCATTTTGTTAGGCGTGAGTTTGGCGCCTTGGAAAAAATCCTGCTTCGATGTGCCGGGAAATTTTCTGTTGGCGATGAAGTCAGTTTGGCGGATTGTTTTTTGGTTCCGCAAATTCGCAACGCGTTGTTGGCTGAAATTGATCTCGCTGGTGAATTTCCAACGATATCTCGCGTCTGGGAAAATCTAATAAAGGTCGAACCGATTTTAAATGCTCTCAATGGCGTTGGAGGGGTCGTTCAGCCTCTTGCTTTCGACGCCGACAAATTTGAGGTTTATGCAGAGAAATTGAGTTGAAGTGATCGCAGATATTAACCGCTATTAGGTTTCTTTCAGGATTTGCCCCATCCCTTCCCATCGAGCCATCGTGTCAGCCCGTGATCGACCAGCAATCATTCCACCATCAACTAAAATGTCTGTGCCTGTGACAAACTCAGAGTCATCGCTTGCTAAGAAAAGTGCGGCCTTCGCGATGTCGTCGGTAATACCCGCACGGGGGTAGGGTTGAGCGCCAGTAAATCGCTCGAATAGGCCCTCTATTGCTCCGTCTGCGTCGGCCTTCTCATCGTCTATGCCGAACGCTTTCCCAAAAATCCCTGTTACGATTGCACCGGGCGACAAGCTGTTTACCCGTATTTTATATTCAGCTAGTTCCATCGCAGCACATTTGCTCGCATGAATTACTGCTGATTTTGCAAGGCTGTACACCAATGAAAGTGCGTAACCCGCCCGTTGTCCGGCAATACTTCCCGTGTTGATAATACTTCCTCCACCCTGTTGTTTCATAATTGGGGCCACGTGTTTCATGCCGTACAGTACGCCGTTAACAAGGACCGCCAGCTCGGCATTGATTTGGTCCTTTTCAACATCCTCTACACTAACAGCCTTTCCTGGTATTCCTGCGTTGTTGAACAAACAGTCAATGTGTCCAAATTTGTTCATAGAGGTCTGGATTAGTTCGCCGACCTGCTCATCTTCGGAAACGTCGGCCTCTACATAAAGAGCTCTACTACCAAGCGATTTTGCTAGGGTTTTACCCTCGGTTTGCCTGCGGCCTGACACAACAACGTGAGCTCCTTCTTCTATAAAAAGTTCTGCCGTGCACCGTCCTATGCCACTGGTTGCACCAGTGATCACTACGACCTTATCGTTCAGTTTTCCCATGGGACCTTTCACGCTCCTATGCCATTCCAATGGATCAAGTTTTCAGCATAAACTGGTGTTGCTGTCCAGAGAGTCAGCGCCGAAAAATTCACCAATAATGTTCGAGTCGGAGTTGGAGTGAATAATATGGTAGACTTTAATTTTTTGAAAAGGTCCCTTCTGAACCTTAAAATGTAGACTTGGCGAGCTCCATTAGGGCAAAATATATTTTGGGGTAAATTAATATGGCGCTAAAACTTGGTTTGATGGCGGGTTACTGGGGCACAAATCCCCCCGAGGATTTGGTTGGTGTCGCCAAGAGAGCGGAGTCTCTAGGATATTGGGGTTTCTTTACGGCAGAGGCATACGGTTCGGATGCGTTCACGCCGTTAGCGTGGATTGGTGGGCACACGGCTTCTATAAAACTCGGGACCGCAATAATTCAAATCTCCGCGAGAACCCCGACGTCAGCTGCGATGCATGCGCTGACCTTGGATCATCTTTCCAAAGGGCGCCTGATTCTTGGTTTGGGAGTGTCAGGGCCGCAAGTAGTGGAGGGTTGGTATGGTCGTCCTTTTTCGAAGCCGTTGGCGCGCACGCGTGAATACATTTCAATTATCCGCCAGGTTATGGCACGTGAGGGACCGGTTACGAACAGCGGGCCCCATTATCCCATTCCATATCCAACGGATGCTCCCGGTTCCTGGGGGCTTGGGAAACCTCTTAAGCCTATAACTCATCCGTTCCGCCCGAACGTCCCTATTTTTCTTGGAGCAGAAGGACCAAAAAATGTGGCGTTAGCCTCGGAGGTTTGCGACGGGTGGTATCCGCTTTTCTATTCTCCATTTCGAGAAGAGGTTTACAGAGACTCCATCGCCGATCGACCGAAAGATTTTGAAATACTCTGTCCCGTAAATATTCATGTCACCGATGACCTTGAGGCGGGTCGCCTGGAAGTAAAACAAAACATAGCGCTTTACGTCGGCGGTATGGGGTCACGAGATCGAAACTTTCACAACAAGCTTGTGTCACGCATGGGATTTGAGGATGCTGCGACACGCATACAGGACCTGTACCTTGACGGCAAAAAATCTGATGCAATTGCTGCTGTTCCAGACGAATTGGTTGATGAAATAAGCTTGGTAGGGCCCAAGGAGGTAATTCGACAGCGCCTTGCTGCCTGGGAAGATAGTGCCGTTACCGGCCTGCTTGTTTGGCCCAAGACCACCAAGGACATTGCTGCATTTGCAGAACTGGTGCTGGGCTGATTTTATGCTACATGGAGCACCCCAGTTTTCGTGAGTTTTTTGACTTGCTCCTCGGAATAACCAAGTTCTTTAAGAATTTCCATGGTTTGACTGCCTAGAGGCTGAGGTGGCAGACGCATTCCAGGTCGTTCCCCATCGTATTTGGCCGGGTGTGCAAGGAGCGTTATGGGTGTTTGAGATGCGCTGTTGACGTGTAAGAAAGAACCATTGTGTTGAACTTGAGGGTCGTCGAGAACAGCCTTGTAGTCGTTGACACGGGCATACCACAATTTTTCCTTTTCAAGTATTGATTCTAGTTCAGCTGTGCTCAAGTGTTTCACAGCCGACTGAATTAATGCAGCGATCTCCTTCTTCTTCTCAAATACTTCATCGGAATTGAATTGGTTAAGAGCGGGGAGAGAAATAGCTTTGGCAAGAGATTCAAGTGAGCCAAGGGAAATGGCGACATGCCCGTCCTGCACGGTATAAATTCCGTAAGGTGCCGGAAAATACCATCCCCCAATGTTCGGTGGAGGTCTTTGACTTTGCTCGGGTCCATTTGCATAGCAAACTAATGATTCATTTTGCAAATCTAAGGCTGCTGATAAGAGATCCACGTCCACCCGGCCTCCCTTCCCGGTGCGTTCCCTGCGAAATAGGGCTGCTAAAATTGACATGGCAAGGATCTGAGCGCCGTGATGATCCGCCGCAGAAACGCCCACAGGCGTGGGTGGTTGGTTTTCGCTTCCTGTGATGTTTGCAAGGCCTGAAAGAGATTGAATAAGAAGGTCTTGGCCCGGTCGTTCAGAGTAAGGCCCGTCCTGTCCGTAGCCAGAAGCAGCGGCATAGATTAACTTTGGATTTATGCGACGAACCGCGTCGTAACCGAACCCTAATTTATCCATGACACCGGGTCGAAAATTTTCACTCAATACGTCTGCGGTCGAGATAAGTTTTTCAATTACCTCAGACCCCTCCGTCGATTTCATATCAACGGCTAGACTCCGCTTGTTTCGATTTCCACACAGGTGAAGCATGGTTTCACCGTCGATTTTCCGGTTGGCTCCGCCCCAATGTCTCTGAAAAGCACCCCTAACTGGCTCAATGCAAATTACATCTGCCCCGAGATCGGCCAAAACCTGCGTTCCCATGGGACCCAGAAGGAAATGATTGAAACTAAGGATTCGAATATCTTCAAGAATGTCCATGGTGCCGACCTATTCGTTATTTACACATGAAGTGAAACGTTCGACCTGAGGGCAACGGAGTGTGTGGGGAGAATTATATGGTGTCCAGGGCGTTGCCAACTTCCTCAGTGTTAAACGCCGGTAAATCTTGGATTACGTTTTTCAATAAAAGCCGTCACCGCTTCTTTATGATCTCCGGTTTGGGCGCTAGCGATCAAGCGCTCTGCCTCACGGTCAAGTGCGGTAAGGAAAGGTTGGGCCATCGCGTCATCCAAATTATTTTTCATGTGTTCAAGCGCCACCCTGGGCCCGTTAGCAAGGCGCTTCGCTAATGCGAACGCTTCTTCATGCAATGTGGCGTCCGGCGTGACGCGATTTACAAGGCCAATTCGTTCGCACTCTTTTGCTTCTAATCGGTCCGCCGTAAACATCAATTCCCGTGCCCGGGCGGTTCCGACAAGCTGAGTGAGCATCCAGGCAATGCCGTAGTCTCCGGAAAGACCGACGTTCGCGTATCCGGTGCTTATAAAAGCAGAATCGGCGGCAATTCGGATATCACAGGCAAGAGCAATCGCAAGTCCAGCTCCGGCCGCGGGTCCTGGCATGGCGGCGATGGTCGGCTTTCGGAGATTCCGTAGCCTTCCGGTGAGAGTCCTTTGGCCTTCTTTGAGACGAGTGATTTTTTGTTCGTTGGTCGTTTCCTTTTCTGTCGAACTAGCTGCCATCCCTTTAACGTCGCCGCCTGCGCAAAATGCTGTTCCTGAACCTGTTAAAACCAGTGCACCAACATCAGGGTCTTCACCTCTGTCCCGAATCATTTGACGAAGGGCGGGCGTGATTATGTTGCCAAGAGCATTTCGAGCCTCGGGGCGGTTGAGCGTAATAATTGCAACACGGTCGCGCACCTCACATATCAACTGATTGGTGCCTGTTTCGATTACTTTGGTACTCATTTTCTATTGGCCTGTGTTTTTAAAGCTTTGGCGCTCGCACATTCTTAAGAAATAATTTTTAATAGGAGCGCTGTTCGCGATAGCCTGTTGTCCCTCTGGAAACATATTTGTGGCATTTAGGATTGGGGTAATGAAGCAGTCAGCCATGCTGAAAGAGCCAGTGCCGCAATAATCGCCAGAGACTGCATTTTCAATCATTTTGAACATGGCCGGGAAACGACGCAATGCCCTGTCAATCTTGGTGCGGACAACGTTACCTTTTTCGTCTTTATGGAAAACATATTCTACCACATAGTTTCTCATCAAAAGTTGGTCGACCTCCGTCGCAATAATGGAGACCCATTGATTTACTTTAGCCGCTTCTTGAGGGTTCACGGGGATTAATGGAGGGCCATCGAAATTGGTATCTATGTAGCGGGCAATAGCTTGCGATTCAGATAAATTGAATCCTGCGTGACGCATTCCCGGCACTTTGCCAGTTGGACTGATCACTTTAATGTCTTGCGCATGTGGTGCTGTGTCAGTGAGTTCATACTCCACGCCTTTTTCTTCAGCAACCATGCGCACAGCTCGTACAAAATTGGATTGAGGGATCCCGATAATCTGTAATGTCATCTCCCATTTCTCCGCTAAAATGCTTAACTGATTTAAGTTGGATAGCGAGCATAACCGCTACGCTATGAATCGAGACTTTCTCTTTTGTGTTGTATAGGTATTTGATGATAAGTCGGTAAGAGGGGCCGCAGATGAAACCTTGTTGTAAAAGCCTCTGAGTTTTTTGAGATGTAGGCGACGGTGTTTTTTCCCTGTATCAGTTTGTCGTCGCAATCCAATCCGGATCATTTTGAGCGCGTCTTTCAAAGTTAAGAAAGTCATAGTATCCACACCGACCTTCACCCGGGAATTCACGGCAGATTTTGGGTCGGGCGTTATATACAGTGCAACTCCGTGTTTCTGGATCTAGGAAACGGCAAACGGTGACAAAATGTTCATCTGACTGGTGACGGAGGACACGTTCATTAGGTGTTCCGCCCTGTTTGGTAAATCGTTTCACCGCAGTGTCACGATCAATACAGAAGTGACGTGCCAGCCTTTTAATGTCTGGCTCTGTGACGACAATAAGCCCATATGAACAGCAATAGGCAGGACATTTGTCGCAGTTATAAAGACGTGCCATAGTGGTCACCTTCAAAAATATTAAAGTAAGTTCTCATCTAAATCGCTTGCGATTTTTAAAAAACTATGACGTTGCTTCTGCTGGGGAAGGAAGTTCGATCATTAGTTTGCCAAAATTATCGCCTCGGAAAAGTCGTAACAGGGTTTCCGGAAATATGTCGACATCGCCTTTAGCAATGTCGTGCTCTGTTTTTATTTCCCCGGAAGAGCGCCACCCGGCTAGTTCTTTTTGCATCGCAGGCCATTTATCTCGGTAATCAAAATAAATAAAACCCTCCATTCGGCTGCGCCGTCCAAGTAAGTTGATGTAAGCAGGAGGTCCAACGGGCGCTTCTGTCGCGTTGTACTGTGAAATGGCCCCACAAATGACTACACGGGCCCCAACATTAATTCTTGTCAAGGCAGCATTTAGTGTGTCGCCGCCGACATTGTCAAAATAGATGTCAATTCCGTTCGGGCAGGCACGTTTCAGACCATCGGAGAGCCTCTCATCTTATAATCTATTGCTTCATCAAAGCCGAGCTGGTCTATAAGGTGCGTACATTTTTTTGTGCCACCT
>CAZSYW010000118.1:0-6920 GCA_964611315.1 uncultured Rhodospirillaceae bacterium | reverse complement strand
TAGTGAGAAGGCCCGAGATAGAGCAATACTTCTTTCTAAGGGAGCACATTCTCAGAGCGATGTGCAGGGAATCAGCTTGTCTCCCATGGATCGGCGGATATCAACGAAGAGGCTAGAGTCCCCGTACCTGGAAGTCGACATAGACGGTGATGCTTCTGTTGCAAACTTCATGGTGCATGGCCCTGATGTGCCTCCCCCCGTCAGTCTCGAAAAGCTGCACGAGTTGGGGGCTGAGTACTGGCAGTTGGCGCTTGCACGGGCCCTGGATGATGCGATTCTCCATTTAAGAACTAATCGCACTGATATAGGAAATTGGGTGATCAGAATAGCTGGGGATGGTGCCCTCATTCGGGCACATGATGATTTCAGCACAAAAAATGCTGACTACTGGTTGGTGCGGGAGATTAGGCTTTATTGGGCTAGGGTTTTAAAGCGCATAGACGTTACATCCCGGAGTCTTTTAGCCCTACTTGAGGCAGGGGATGGTTATTCAGGCACATTATTTGAACTCGCTTTGGCTTGTGACAGAATTTACATGCTAGACAACGATGACCCGCCTCTAATTTCTCTATCGGCAATGAATTTCGGGAGCTTGCCGATGGCGAACGGCTTGAGTCGCCTGCAGACCCGATTTCTTGGCGATCCTTCTAGACTAGAGGAATTGGGCAAGGCTCTGGACCAGCCATTGAACCCTCAGGCCGCTAACGCCCTTGGGCTGGTTACAGAAACTCCTGACGAAATTGATTGGGCTGATGAGTTGCGCCTGGCCATAGAGGAACGATCCAGTTTCTCTGGTGACGCTTTGACTGGTCTTGAGGCAAATCTGCGGTTCGCCGGACCTGAGACAATGGAAACGAAAATCTTTGGAAGGTTGTCAGCGTGGCAGAATTGGATTTTTCAAAGACCAAATGCGACTGGGGCAGAAGGTTCTCTAAAGTTATATGGCACAGGCCGGCGTGCTCAGTTTGAAAAGACAAGAGTATAGTATTCCCATGACGATCAATTATGGAGAGAAAATTCCGAACAACGTTGCGATCGGCGAAGATCGGCGTTTGCGGCGTGCGTTAGAATCCTGGCAACCAGGATTCCTGGATTGGTGGCAGGAACTTGGACCGAAAGGTTTTCAGGGCGCGGATGTTTATTTGCGCACTGCGGTCAGTATAGAACCAGGAGGTTGGGCGCACTATGCGCATGTAAAAATGCCAGACTACCGTTGGGGAATTTTTTTGAGCGCTCCCCAAGGTGCTCGTCAAATTGGATTTGGCGAAAATAAGGGGCTGCCCGTCTGGAATGATGTGCCGGGTGAACATAGGGCAGATCTGCGGCGGCTAATAGTCACCCAGGGAGATACTGAACCGGCCTCTGTGGAGCAGCAACGTCTGTTAGGTCGGACTGCGCCGTCGATCTATGATTTACGTAATCTCTTTCAGGTAAACGTAGAGGAAGGCCGACATTTGTGGGCTATGGTGTACCTCTTGCACGCTTATTTTGGCCGAGACGGTAGGGATGAGGCAGATATGATATTGGAACGCCATGCAGGGGATCCCGATAGGCCCCGAATTCTTGGGGCTTTCAACGAGTTGACGCCGGACTGGCTCGCGTTCTTTATGTTCACTTACTTTACTGACCGAGACGGTAAATATCAGCTCGCCTCTCTTGCGGAGTCTGCCTTTGATCCATTGGCACGTACCTGCAAGTTTATGCTCACCGAAGAGGCTCACCACATGTTTGTTGGTGAGAGCGGGGTTAAACGTGTGATACAGAGGACAGCGGAGTTAATGCAAGATCATGATACCTCGGACGTTCGACCATTTGGAGGGATTGATCTTGACACTATCCAGCGTTACATAAATTTTCATTATTCAGTTTCGCTTGATCTTTTCGGCGGAGAAAGATCGACGAATGCAGCGACCTATTATAGTGCTGGCCTTAAAGGGCGATACAATGAAAGAAAAATTAACGACGATCATCTTTTAACCGACGCTTTCCAAACAGTGCCGGACTGGCTTGACGAACTCCCGGCTGTAGTGGAGATCCCGGCGATTAACGGGCTGAACGAGCGTTTGCGTCAGGATTTTATCCGCGATTGTGTCCGGGGACTAGCTCGCTGGAATCGGGTGCTGGAGGAGCACTCAATTGCACAGCGGTTATCTCTCCCCCACATTGCGTTTAATCGTCGTATAGGTGTTTTCGCCGGTCATCATGTGAGCCCTGAGGGTATGCCACTCAGTGCAGAAAAGTGGGCGGAACAACATGGCGAATGGTTGCCGGATGCACGGGACAAAGACTTCGTTTCTAGTCTTATGCAACCCGTAGTTGAGCCTGGAAATATTGCTGGTTGGATTTCCCCCCCGTCGCGTGGCATCAACGGTCTCCCTTTCGATTACAAGTACGTGCACTTTACTTGAGAACTCGTTGTTTAGGCCGGCCACTAAAAATCCAGAGAGGATGCCCCGATTTTGCCAACGAACTTCTGGCCCGTCGCAAAGCTAATCTGGTGAGGCCGATCAACTTGGCGCGGTCTTAACTTCAAAGTACGTTGCTCGTTCCAATATCGAGGTATTTTTGTCTTCGGCGCGCTCGGAGTTCACCACCTGGAACATCAATAAGTTGTTGTAAATTGGACTCTAGGGTTTGGCCGACGGATTTGATCACATCGTTAGGCGCTCGGTGCGCGCCCCCAACTGGTTCCTCTATAATTTCGTCAATCACCTTTAATTTGTGTAAGTCTTGGGCAGTTAGATTTAGGGCCTCTGCGGCGTCCACGGCTTTGTCTGCACTCCGCCAGAGAATCGAGGCACAGCCCTCCGGCGAAATTACAGAGTAGATCGCATTTTCGAGCATTATTACGTGATTGGCGCTGGCTAACGCTATTGCGCCGCCTGATCCCCCTTCTCCGATGACTACACTAATGAGGGGCGCGCGCAGTTTGAGGCATGCCTCTGTTGAACGAGCTATCGCCTCAGCTTGGCCCCGCTCTTCGGCTCCGACACCGGGGTAGGCGCCAGGGGTGTCTATTAAAGTGATCAAGGGCAGCCCAAAGCGATCGGCCAGGGACATTAGGCGTATCGCTTTCCGATAACCTTCAGGCCGGGCCATACCAAAATTGTGGGCGACACGGTTGGTTGTGTCTGCGCCCTTTTCGTGGCCGATAATCACCACCGAATGCCCCTTGAAACGACCAATACCGCCTAAAATAGCCGGATCTTCGCCAAAACAACGATCGCCAGCGAGCGGTGTGAAGTCCTCGATAAGCTCATTTATGTAATCGCTGGAATGCGGTCTTTCCGGGTGCCTTGCGACCTGGGTTTTTTGCCACGGCGTCAACTCAGCGTACGTCTGTTTGAGCAGGCGCTCCGCTTTCGACTGCAGTCTCATAACTTCGTCGACTATGTTGAGTTGATCGGAGCCGCTTAGATGATGCAGCTCCTTAATTTTTCCCTCGAGTTCCGCAATTGGTTTCTCGAAGTCAAGAAACGTATTCATGCCACTCACTGTATCATGGGTCCCCGGCCTGCGCACTGAGAAAATCATATTCAGTGCAGTATTGTAGTGTAATTTTAACTAAGAGGATGATGGTCGCGGACCAGCTTTGAAAGTCTATTTTCCAGGACATGCGTGTAGATTTGTGTGCTTGAAATGTCTGCGTGACCCAGCATCGATTGAACGCTCCGTAAATCCGCGCCGTGTGCGAGCAGGTGACTGGCAAAAGCGTGGCGGAGAACGTGGGGGGACACCTTTCGTGGGTTGATACCTGCTCTGGTGGCTAACATCTTAAGCAGTTGGCCCACCCTGCGTCTCGTGAGATGGCCGGTGGCGCCATGAGACGGGAACAGCCATTTTGAAGTAGCGGCCTTGCCGCAGAACTTAAATCGCACACGGAGGTAATGGTCCAGTGCTCTCGCTGCTGGCTCTCCGACTGGCACCATTCGCTCTCGACCACCCTTTCCACGTACGATCAAAAGTCGTGAACTCGAGTTCAGGGAATTTAGTGGAAGGGATACTAGCTCGGATATTCGGAGGCCAGTAGCGTACAAAAGCTCGACTAAAGTGAGCAAACGTAGGCCTTCCGGGCCCGGTGTCAGGCGCGCTTCCTCTATAAGGCCATCCACTTCCCCCTCAGTCAATATCTTAGGCAAGGTGTGGTCGCGTTGTGGCAACTGGACTGTCGCACAGGGGTGGTCTGTGCGTTGATCTTCGGATTGTAGAAAACGATAAAATTGTCTCAAAGTCGACAAATGCCGAGCTTGAGTGCTGCGCCCCCTTCCAGTTTTTGCGATCCGCGTTATATAGGCGCGGACGTGCTCAGCCGTCGCATCTATCAGTAAGCTATCGGTTGTTTCGAGGTAGGCCGAGAACGCCTCCATATCACTGCTATAGGCAGCAAGCGTATTGGCTGCCGCGCCGCGTTCTGCCAACATCATTTCTAGATACGCTTCAATTAGCTGGGCGTCACGCACCGGCATCACATTCCGTCTTCAATCATTGCTTCCAGAGCAAGGGCGCGAGCATGACGTTCAAGTCCGACGTGCCGTAAGCTTCGAATTATGGAGCCTAGGGCCAGCGGCGTAGCGGCTGCCGGCCCACCCTCTCCCAGCGCCAAAAGGGCTAACAAGACGGTGTTTCCGATTTGTCCCGAACGGGCAGCATGCTGCATACTATATCGTATCCCCACGCTTGGTATTCGAGCGGTGACTAAGTTGGGGCCGTCCAAAAGTAGACGCCACCCCTTTGGGCCGACGTCATGGCCGAGCGCTTCGAGCGTTATAAATAGACGGTTCCCCTTCTCTACGCGTGTTGATGGATCCAGGTTATCCGGAAGAGCGTCCCACCATCGTTCCGCCATTTGGGGGTGCCAACTTTGCTGACTATCCAAATTGGCTATGGTTATCAGCGGCACCAGTGAGGTAAGTGCCAGCTCGAATTCGCTGTCCATCTCGGCACTTTCTCCAAGGAAGTTTACCCAATCGAGAAGAGCGTCGGCGTTGCCAATTGCTAATAGTCCCCGGACAATTTGCGGTGCGGCATGCGTGATTTGGTTGTTAACTGGTAAAGTGAGCAATGCCTCTTCGTTTACAAGTGCCGACAGCATGGCGCTCTTTCTATCCAAGGAATCTTGCCACAGGGGAACCCAAAATGAAGAACGTTCACTGGGTGTTTGTTGCTGGCGGCTAGCTTGATGTAATAGTGCGCGGCCCCATGCGCCTCCTTTGTCCTCAGCGATGGTTATCGCGTCGCCAAGTTCCTCTTCAGTAAACACGATACTTCGATAGAGTGCTCCAACTTCGGAGGCCTTGAAAGCACCCATAGAGGCCGCTTGCTCAGCGGCAGAGAGGCGAGTCGCAAGTGGTAGAGTTTCGGCTCCGGCTATAGCTCTCTGGATGTCAGGGCCAGCGTCAGTCAGCCAGCTCTCAGGAATTCTCAGCCCGGTACCGAGTAGCAGGGCAAAATTTAATGCAGTTGGAGCCAAAGGCACGGTTAATTCGGGTGCTTCTCCAAGTGAGACGCTACTAAGTTGAAGGAAATCTGCGTCGTTTTCGTTTAGTTGTTCTCGAAGTAGGCTGAGGCTAAGGGCCGCTGCTGCCGTCTCACCGTTTAGCAACTGGCAAACGAACAAGGCTTTTTGCCAATAAAGGCTATTTACTTCGCGAACTTGGTTGAGGATTAATTTGCAACCGGCGTCAATGTCGCCCATCAACAGCATTACATTGGAATTTAACTGTTTGATTTTCGTTGTTTTGGCACGCTCTGGAATCGCTGTTAAGAATTCGAGAAAAGATTCAAAATCTCCGAGTTTTACAAGAGCGTCCAGGCGGATTTCTAGGAATTTGGATGTCTCTTGATCTTTTTTGATCGGGGCAATTGCAGATGACAATAGTAGCGTTTTCATAAGTTCGTGAGTGGCGATTGATGGGACGCTTGTAGGGAGTTGGGATAAAAGTACCTCGACCAGCGCCAACTCACTATCACGCCACATACCTTCGCCGAAACCGCCGTTACTCTCATCGAGTATCCCTATCGACTCGATGTTGATTTCGTCCAATGCGTCGATAGAAATGCTCTTATCAACCTTCCTTGCATTTATTTGGTTGTAGCCATCCGGTGTTGCGTCTTCCGTTGCCGCAGGCGCCGGAACTGTATCTTCCTGCGATAGTGTTGGCTCGCCGGCTGCCGTTGCGAAGGCAACTACGGCTACTATGCGAAGACTATTAACTAGGGAAGCGTTCATTCGGGATCACTTTCTTGATCGGCGCAGACGGCGGCGGAATGTCCCAGGTAAGGAGAAATATCGCACCCCCAGTCAGGGAAAGTATAAGTGCGATACCGAACAGGCGGTATAAGACGCGCATTATGGGCTCCAGAATCACGCGCCGTCTGCAGTAAACGGTCACAGGCGGTCGCTGATGTGGTATCTTTCAATTTTCGTTCACTGGCAATTTATCGGCTCAGAGCTTTCGATTCAACGAGCTGTAGAATTTTGTATGCTAGAGCATAAGGTCTCGGGTCGCATGAAGTCCACCGGTCAAGTGGAAACTGATAGGACGATAGCCTTAGTTGGCTTAATGGGTGCTGGTAAGAGCGCTATCGGCCATCGGCTCGCAATTCGCTTGGGTCTCAGTTTTGTGGATGCCGATGCCGAAATTGAGAAAAGCTCCGGAAAAACGATTTCAAATATTTTTGAACTTGAAGGTGAGAAAGAGTTCCGTAGGCGGGAACGGCGAATCATCAAGGATTTGCTGGATCGCCCCGCACATGTTCTGGCGACAGGAGGTGGCGCTTTTATCGATGTCAAAAGTCGGTGCCTGATTCGAAAAAAGGCTTTGTCTATATGGCTAAAGGCGGATCTCGCAACTCTTCACCGGAGGGTGGTGCGTCGTGCCAATCGACCTCTTCTTTCGGAAGGCGATCCCAAGGAAATT
>CAZSYW010000117.1:0-6992 GCA_964611315.1 uncultured Rhodospirillaceae bacterium | reverse complement strand
TCTGAGCCAGGACGAAAGAGTTTTCAAAGAGTCAATTCCATCTATCTACGGTCTCGGTTTCTTGCTATGACTATTCTTAATGTTTAACGGATGCAAACCTTTCTAAGAACATCTCCAGTACATGCTGCTGGCGTAGTTATGGCCGGCCAGTTTGCAACTGTGAGGCGTTCACGATCGATTGTTGTCGGTTCCCTTTTTCTTAAAGTTCTAACCCGGGTTGAAGATGACCGACCACGCTTTCGGACTTCGTAATATCGCTATCATTGCCCACGTGGATCATGGCAAGACCACACTTGTTGATGCGCTGTTGAACCAGTCTGGGACACTCGGTCGCGCGGACCGAACAAAGGCCCGGGTGATGGATAATAACGAACTGGTACGGGAAAGGGGTATTACTATCCTGTCTAAGAACACAGGACTTCGATGGAATGACCTCTACGTCAATATTGTAGATACACCGGGCCACGCAGACTTCGGGGGAGAAGTAGAACGAATTCTATCGATGGTTGATTCGGTATTGTTGCTTGTCGATGCGGTGGAAGGTCCTATGCCCCAGACGCGGTTTGTGACAGGCAAAGCGCTCGCATTAGGACTTCGACCCATTGTTGTAATTAACAAAATAGACCGACCTAGTGCTCGACCCAATTGGGTTTTGGATCAGACATTTGATCTGTTCGATCGACTGGGTGCCAGTGACGAACAATTGGATTTTCCGGTTGTGTATAGCTCAGCTGTTGAAGGTTGGGCATCGTTGGAGTCTGACCAGAGAAAAGCGGACATGACGGCACTTTTTGACGCAATTAAAAATCACGTGCCGCCTCCGGACGTCGATGAGGTTGGTCCGTTTCAGCTACAAGTCAGCGCGCTCACTTATTCGAGTTACGTGGGTGTCATCGGGATTGGGCGTGTGCAGCGAGGCAGGATCGAGCAGAATTCTCGGGTTACATTGGTCGGGCCTCAGGGCGAGACGCGATCGGAACGGATTTTACAGATCTTTGGATTCCATGGACTGGAGCGTGTTGAGAGGGAGGAGGCTGTTGCAGGACAAATTGTAGCGTTTACCGGGTTTGAAAAGCTTAACATATCGGACACGATCTGTTCTCCGGACAAAGTCGAAGCGCTTCCTGAACTTGTCGTTGATGAACCCACTATCAGCATGACATTTCAAGTAAATGATTCGCCGTTCGCTGGTCACGATGGCCAATTTGTGACGAGCCGAAATTTAGGGGAGCGGCTTTCAAGGGAGCTTATTCATAATGTAGCTCTACGCGTGGAACCAACGAGTGACCCGGATAAATTCAAAGTGTCTGGGCGAGGGGAATTGCACCTCGGCATCCTCATTGAAACCATGCGACGGGAAGGGTACGAGCTTGCGATATCACGGCCGGAGGTAATTCTCAAGGAGGTGGATGGCGAGGTGCGCGAACCCTGGCAAAGTTTGGTCGTAGACATTGAGGCGGAACACCAGGGCGCCGTTATGGAAAAACTGGGTGAACGTCGGGCTGAGTTGCGGAATGTAGGGTCGGACGGAAGGGGTCGAACACAACTGGAGTACTTAATACCCACGCGTGGCTTAATTGGGTTTAGGTCAGAGTTTCTAACCGCAACTTCAGGTACAGGGCTGCTTTACCATGCATTTGATCATTACGGTACTAAGGTCGATGTTCCCCTCGGTCGCCGGACCAGTGGGGTATTGGTTTCCATGGCGGGTGGAAAGTCGCTCGCCTATGCCCTCTTCAACCTGCAGGAACGCGGGCGTCTTTTTGTCACGCCAGGCAGGGAAATTTATGAAGGTATGGTTGTGGGACAGCATACAAGGTCAAATGATTTAGTAGTCAATCCAACGAAGGGCAAGCAGTTAACCAATATACGGGCCGCCGGAACTGATGAAAATATTATACTAACACCGCCAATCGAGATGACACTTGAGCACGCGCTTGAGTTTATCAATGATGATGAGTTGATCGAAGTGACACCGAAATCGATCCGTATTCGGAAAAAACTTTTAAAGCAACATGAACGCAAGAAAGCGGGGCGCCAAACAAATTCGTCATCTGGCATTGTCGTGTGAGACTTACGTATTTCCGGAAGTGGGTTTTGACAAGAAATAGTGTTGGATGTGTTGATTGTTCCACTACCTACTAAGTTATTTTTTCTAGGGGCTGTAACGTTGTATGTGACTAGAGTGGCTTTGGTGTTTTTGAGACGTTAAAATGCAAATGCATAGAGTTCTGAAGAGGGTGCCATGGGTTTGGATCTTTTAGTGAAAAACGGGACTGTAGTGGATGGATCTGGCGCAGTGCGTTACGGGGCGGATATTGGTGTAAAGGATGGTCTTATAAGTGAGATAGGCCGTATTCGGGAAACAGCTGAGCGTACGATTAATGCAGATGGTTTGGTTGTGGCGCCCGGGTTTATCGATGGCCACACCCATATGGATGCTCAGGTTTCTTGGGATTCGACAGGGAGTTGTTCCTGTTGGCACGGCGTGACGACTGTTTTGATGGGAAATTGTGGTTTTGCTTTGGCACCTTGCGCGCCGAGTGACAGAGAGTGGTTCGCCAGGTGTCTTGAGGCGGTGGAAGATATTCCTGCCGAAGTCATGATGGCGGGAATCGACTGGAATTGGGAAACGTTTCCGGAATATCTAGCTAATGTCGAACGGTTGCCGAAAGGGTTGAATTATGGCGCGTATATAGGTCACTCGGCATTACGCATGTATGCCATGGGGGAAAGAGCTTTAACCGAGGCAGCTAATGAAGATGACCTTGAGAGTATGGCTCGCGCTATTCGAGAGGCTTTGTCAGCGGGTGCTATTGGTTTCTCTACGTCCCGTGCAACAACACATGTCACCCCGGACGGGACACCGGTGCCCAGCCGAATCGCGGAATGGGAAGAGATTGATCGGCTGGTTGCTTCTATGACGGAAGTAAATGCGGGGGTTTTTCAAATCGGGCCCGATATGTCCTCAGGTTTGGCGCAACAGGATTTTTTGGATCGGTTGCGTAAAATTACTTTGCAAAGCGGGAGGCCCGTTATGTTTGGGCTTCTTTCCACTGGGCAGGGGGATGACCCCATTTCTTGGGAGTATCAAACTAATTATATTGAGGAGGTCATTGAATCTGGTGGGAGGATGTGGGGGCAAGCAACGACCCGTTCGATAAATGCAATCTTTTCCGCGAAATCGTATTTGCCCTTTGATGATTTACCTAATTGGAAGAAGGTCCGGAGCCTTTCGCTTAAGGAACAGAAGGTCCAGTTTTCCAATCCAGATGTGAGAAAATTGTTGATTTCTGATGAAACTCTAATGAAACCCCGCGACAAGGTTTTCCAAGGAGGTGGTGCTGCCACGACGGATCCCCGTAAGCCGGACTATGGCAATTTATATGTTATGCAGGGGGTTGATTGGAATGATCCTACAGTCGAAAGTTTAGCCAGGTCACGGAGCCAGCACCCGGTCGAAGTGATCTTAGACTCAGTGGTAAAAAACGAGAATCAGATGTTTATTCAACCGCTGGTCAACGAAGAGCCGGCGCATGTGCTGGGTATACTCCAGCATCCTCGGACACTGGCTACATTCTCGGATTCTGGTGCCCATGTGTGCCAGGAAATGGGCTCATCTCTACAGACCCACATGTTGAACTATTGGGTGCGCCAAAAACAAGCATTTACACTGGAAAATGCGGTGAAAATGTTGACTCTCGACAATGCGTTAGCATGGGACATAGTCGGTCGTGGCTTGATACGGGAAAATTACGCCGCAGATCTGGTCCTTTTTGAGGAAAGTCGGATTCGGCCACAACTTCCAAAGGTCCACCACGACCTGCCAGGCGGTGCGCCAAGGCTCGTGCAAAAATCAGAAGGCATTGCATACACCGTTGTCAATGGCCAGGTAACACTTGAAAATGGGTGTGCTACCGGAGAGCATTCCGGGCAGATGGTTAAGGGTCGGCTAGCTTCTACTCACTAGATAACTGAAAGGGGAAACGAGCTGGGGTTGTGTCGCTTCGTTGACGCGCGGAAAAACGGTACACGCGTTCTATGCTTTGGGGAATATTGGGTGGGACCATTTCTTGTCCCAGCGGACCTTCATAAGCCAATGCAGGTCGGCTCCACTAGAGAAACAACATTTATGCGAATTCACCAGAAGTGATGCGTTTTACGCCAACTTCTTCCATCGCGCGCCAGGCAGCATCAAGGGATCCGTTCAGGTCGATGCCTCGGCACGCATCTTCGATGACCCAGACCTGCAAGCCAGCGCGTCTTGCGTCGATTGCAGACCAGCTGACACAAAAGTCGGTTGCTAAGCCGCACACATAAATATCGGTAAGCCCACGTTCCTGAAGATACCCGGTCAGACCCGTTTTTGTTTTTTTATCGGCTGCAACAAACGTCGAATAGCTATCGATTTCGTTGTGGTATCCTTTTCTTATAATCAATTGTGCGTGGGGTATATTTAAGCCTGCAGAGAGTTTCGCATCGTCAGACCCTTGCACACAGTGATCTGGCCACAAGACCTGACTTCCATAAGATAGCTCTATGGTTTCGAAGGCGTTTTTACCAGGATGACTTGATGCGAAGGAAGCGTGGTTCGGAGTATGCCAGTCCTGCGTTAGTATTACATTTTCGAATTTGTTTCCAAGCTCATTGATGAGTGGAATAATCTCATGTCCGTCTTTTACCGCAAGTGTTCCACCTGGAAGGAAGCAATTCTGCACGTCGACTACTAGTAAAACAGACTTTGCTGTCGGTCTGATAGCACCAAGTGCAAGATGTGGGATAAACAAACTAAGGCTTGCCAGGCCGTACACAAACTGACGCCGGCTCACTCGTGAAAGTGTCTTACTCGCATTTCCCATTCCACTTCTCCTCAAATTCTAACTGAAATGTTAGGCCTATGGTAACAAAAGTGTGCATCCACTTTAGGCTCGTTGGAGGTTTTGTCATAACTGATCAAGAACTTTCTTCATGCTTTCGCCTAACTCGACCAGGTTCCTTTTGTAGATAAACCTGTCCCACCCGATGCAGAAATGTTTGACACCGAGGTCAATGTAGCGTTTCGCTTTCTCACTATCTCCGATTTCTATCCTGGGGTGGATGCCGTATTCAAGGCATTTACGGATTACTCGTTCTTCAGGTGTTCTAATATCAGGCGTATTCATTAAATCTGGTTCGCCGCGCGAAAACCCGTAGTCCGCAGGCCCCCATTGCGTCATGTCTACTCCAGCATTTCGAGCAGTAGTAAGGATTTCGTCTATATTTTCGACTGCCACATTCTTCTCAATCATAATTAGAAACACCACGGACTCTAAATCACTGACGTAGCCTTCCGGTGCATAGCCGGTGAGTGCCGGTCGGCGCAGCTTCACGCCCATGTGTCCGCCGTCCTGTGGTGTGTCAGGCCGGATCGCTTGTTGGCATCTAATGATGTCGCCAGTAGTTCGGATGTCAGTGAACAGCACGGATTTAAAACCTGCTCCAAGAGCAGCTTGAGCCCAGAATGATTCACTTTTTTGGTCCGGTTTGATCATTAGGGGAAGATTGCCGCATTGGCCGGAGCGAGCCATATGGTACAGCAAGGCCATGTCGAACACCGCATACTCGGCGCAAAATTCTGCGTAGTCGTATAAACCGGTATCGCCAATTATTTCAGGAAGATCGGGATCAGGTGACAAAAAATGTGTCCCGACAGTGGGCTCGTCGCGACTTAATTTTTCCCGAAATGTGTTTGGCATAATCATAGTTTGCACCCTTTGCAACGGTGAGGTTGGGTTAGTCGAACACCTTGGTTAAAAATCGATACGGCCTGCCAACTCTGCTATTCGGCAGGTCTAAAAACAGGGACATTCTGGCCGTTTTGTGATTCGTGCATCAGGAGTGTCACAGGATCTCCGATTTTTAATGTGTCCGGATCGCACTCTACAATGTTAGTCATAATTGTGATGCCTTCAGCCAGCGTCACATAGGCGACAACGTATTGCGGATCGGCACGACGCATGATGGAAAACGTATAAATCACTGCCTTACCTGATGCGGGTATCCACTCGATGTTAGTACTGAGCGTGAAGGGGCTAATCTTCCTGGGGTACCAGAAGAATTGTTGAGTGTCTTTGCAACGAGGTAGCATCAGATTCCCTTCGTTGGCACCTTTCCAAAACTCTTCAAATTCAACATTTTCAGGAGGGGATGGAAGCGTGTTTTTTACGTTCATGACTCTGGCCTTCCGAGTATGACGGTCGAACTCCCCATTCGGGTTCCAATTGAGCCACCCGTGCCATGTGCAAGGGCAAGGTGACAGTTTTTTACTTGAACGGCAGGGTGCGCCTCGTTGCGAAGTTGTCGAACTGCCTCTAATACTTTGGTAAGGCCTCCGCGATTCATTGGATGGTTATTACATAGTCCTCCGCCGTCTGTATTAAATGGAAGACTGCCTTGCCCGGAAATCAGGTTTCCATCTGCCACGAAAGATCCGCCTTTCCCTTTTGCGCAAAACCCGAGGTCTTCTATTGTTTCGAGTACAGTGATGGTAAAACTGTCGTAAATTGAAGCGTAGTCGATATCAGATGGTTTCACACCTGCCTCCTCAAAGGCGATAGGCCCGGACCAAACTGCGCCCGTGTATGTCAGGTTAATTTGACCATTATTGGTACTTTTTGGTGCTTCTCCATGACCTAAAATACTTATACAGTCTCGTGGGAGTGATTTTGCTACTTCGGGGTTTGTAATTACGATTGCTCCCCCTCCATCGGAAATGACACAGCAATCGAGGCGATGAAGAGGGTCAGCAATCATCGGGGAACCGACGACCTCCTCTACTGTGACGACGTTTTGTAACATAGCCTGTTTATTATGTTGGGCGTGATGGGAAGCGGCGACTTTTATCCACGCCAGCTGTTCGCTGGTAGTCCCAAATTCGTACATGTGGCGATGGGCTGCCATAGCGTACATGTTTACGACGGTAGGTCCGTAAATAAACTCGAAATGGACATCGG
>CAZSYW010000116.1:0-7117 GCA_964611315.1 uncultured Rhodospirillaceae bacterium | reverse complement strand
CGGCGGCCAAATCCACCACCAGTATAGGTCTGATGGATATAGATCTGATCCTGTGGAAGCCCGGAGATCATCTCGGCTACGATATAGCCAGCTCCAGGATCTTGAGTTGAGATCCAGCATTCCAAGGAATCACCCCTGTAGTCCGCTACCGCATTCATCGTCTCGAGTGGTGAATGACTCATGTAAGGGACTTCGTAGGTTGCCGAGAACGTATCTGAGGCAGAACCAATTGCTGCATCATAATCACCATCGGCGCGAGCCTGTGAACCTTCTTCCGTTAGACCATCATGTAAGGTTTTGGAGATGGCGTCCGAATCAAGGTTAGCAAATTCTGCTGGCTGGCTGAATTGCACGTTAGCGGCTTTTGCACCTTGTTCCGCTTGCCACCATGTGTCGGCGGTTACGATTACAGCAGGTACATTGTTATCAAGGAAAATCGCCGGCGCCTCTGCACCAACAACGATCACGTCTTGTACACCCTTGACTTTCTTTGCTGCGGCTGTGTCATAACTCAAAATCTTACCGCCCGGAGGAACCATCCGGATCGCCGCATTCACCATGCCAGGGACTGTAACGTCAGAGCTGTATTTTGCACTTCCGGTAACTTTCAGCATGCTGTCCAAACGGTTGAAGCCAGTTTTGCCAATGGTGTGCCACTCGGCCGGTGTCTTAAGTGTCGGCTCTTCCGGTGGCGTCTCCGATGCTGCAGCTTCCGCTAATTCACCATATGTCGCGGATTTGCCATCACACATGACCATACTGTCTTTAGCCGTACACTGTGATGCGTCCACGCCCCACTTGTTGGCGGCTGCTTGGAGCATCATGTGACGCGCTTGCGCGCCGGCCTTCCGCAACACGCCCCAGAAACCAGGCGTTGCTGTGCTACCACCGGTCAGCTGAAGGCCGATCAGAGGCTGCACGTACTCTGGACGTCCAGTTGGTTGCGCCAAAATGGTATCTTCGAATTTGCACTCGAATTCTTCGGCGAACATCATCCAAAGACTCGTGCCAGATCCTTGACCCATTTCAGTTGCCGGACACCCGAAGGTGATTGTGTTATCGGCAGCGACGTGGACGTACGCATTGATTTCCGCGCCACCACTTACTGCTGGATTGTTGATGTCATGGAATGCCGCCTGAGCAAACTTTGGCCCCATCTTCGGGAACGGCAAACCAAAAACAATACCGCCAGCTGCGGCCGTTGACGTGGCAACAAACTGTCTCCGTGTAATTTTTGTAACTTCAGTCATCTCTGCCTCCCTTTTCATTAAGCAGAGCTTGCGGCTCTATGGATTGCTTTGCGGATACGAGTATACGCGCCGCAACGACAATAATTTTTCTTCAAGGCCACGTCGATTTCGTGATCTGTTGGCTCCGGATTGGATTCCAACATATGCGAGATGGACATGAGCTGGCCCGGTATGCAAATACCGCACTGGCTTACGTTCTCATCGATGAAAGCCTGTTGAATTGGATGCAGACCATTCGCTCCAAGCCCTTCGATCGTTGTGATCTCGGCGCCGGAACATTTACCAATGGACTTCTGGCAGGAATTCACCAGTTCGCCATTCATATGCACGCTGCAAATGCCGCATTCACTAATGCCGCAACCGTATTTAGTACCAGTCAACCCCAGAGTGTCGCGGAGTACCCATAGTAAGGGCGTATCCGGATCGACATCCACGGTGTGGGATTGACCGTTGACAGTCAGAGTAATCATATCTCTGGCCTCCCTTTACGATCTACTTTCGAGTGTGATTCCACGCTGGGGCAAGCGCTTCATTTTTTGAACTGGGCCTATACAGGTTACCCTCAATAAAGAGAATATCCCGCGAACCTCGTTCGCCTCCGAAGCGCACGCACTTTCCACCTGGCGATAATCCCCAACCGATTCATGTAGACGGTTTTTTCGGCTCATCATCAGATATGCATTGACCCCTTATTTCTTGCCACCAAGAAAGTGGCAATAATGCGCCCCTAAATTAAGGACTGAGGACACAGTTCCTGCTGAGCGAACTACCCTTAAGCCAAATAGCTACAAGGCCAAGGACTCGCGCAAGCCCCCCAGTCGTAGGATCCATCGTACACCTGTCTTTCCCGCAAATCAATTGGCTGATTTGGTCGAGAAATTCTTTGTGAGTATTGGAAATAAAGGGATATTTGGGACGCTTGGGATATCTTTGATACAAATTGTATCGTTTAACACTACGATTTGTGTTCTATGGCCAAAAAGGACTAATCAGGTATAGGTTCCTTAAATCGGTCACGTCCGGTGCGTCGGCCCGTGCCTCTCCGCCCTTCAATTGCTTGGTTTGGGCCAGGGGCCCACATTTTGACTTCTACGTTCAAATTTCTAAGAGACGTAAGTAGCCTGTCGACACTTACTTCTGCTTCCGCTCTAATATGGTAAATTCCATCATCATCGATGGAAGATCCGATGATTTTAAGCGAGTTAATGTACCCAGGGCTCTGATCGAGGATCCGGTATCTGATTTCCTGACGATGGGATTCAAGTGCCGCGGGCCGCACATACCGCTCGATAGCCATGGTGACAGCCGTTTCCTCTGTGTATCCGATAGCACTTTCACGCGTAAGCCCGGAGCTCTCGACTAATAATCGATCAACTGTTTCCCCGGTTGCTGGGACGACAACTAAAGTGATTAACGCCACGCACCCGCACATAACCAAGGCGCTTTGTCTGAGTTGATGGACCATAATACAATGCTACCCTAAATATGCGTCCATTGCCGATACCCACTCCTTCCCTTAATACTAAAACCTGATGATGGTGCCGTGCAGACAATGTAATGTATTCGTCTATTAAGTTAGGGCTGATTTTAAAATTATCGCGAGGAAGCCGCAGCCATACATTTTTTCTGTTGATGTCACATGTTTTAAACTAGAATATAATAAAATATTATATTATAATAGTTTGTAAAGTTTTAATGATGCATTACTTTAATTAGGTAAATTCACCACGGACGAAAGAAAAGTAAGCCAGTAGAACATTTGTTGGCGCTCTAAAAGAGTGGCCGGGAAGTGGAAATGGAGAAGTATGAAGCGCCTTATCTGTAACCTACCTCTGATAGCTATTTTTGTTGTCGGAGGAATTTCGATGGGAGGTGCAACGCCGCCACCAAATTATCCCGTTGAAGCGTTTGACGAAGTTACCTTTTGCATGATGGATCCCGCTTGCGTGGTGCCCATCGAAGAACGGGTCGAGGGTGACGTTGGATTGGCAGAGAATCTCACTTACCGCAACCCAGTCTGCATCAAGGGCTGTATCATTGTTTGTACCACTCATGCGTGCTGGTGTGAGGCTGATGACAAGTGTAATTGATAGCCCTTTGGTCTGCATGCCCCGTGCCTTCACACAAGTTCTTGTTCAGGACAATTTAGTAGGCCTCAAAGCTAGAAAGATTACAGGCAATTCCCTAGCTTTCCAGAACTTCTATTTCGGCGGAGGCCGTGGTGCTCACACCATCTGTTTCAATCCAGGTAATTGCTATGGTCCCTGACTGAGAAGCTCTCAATTTGAAAGTCAAGTAAGGATTAGCTGAAACCCCGTTGAACCAATCGGCAAAAAATACCAGTTTTCCGTTGTAATGGCATTCCAAACGGTCAATCAGAAAACGCGGTATTAACTCTCCTGTATCCGGATTTCTGCGTCGACCTGTCTGCATTGCATGTTCCGCAAGGCATTTGACGACGATGATCTCCCCTTTTTGCGCTGTTTCTGGGACTTTTAGCCGGCGCCGCTTGCGGTTACTTTCTCTTGCCAAGATATTATCTCCTAAATGCAACCACCCGCCGTAACTGTGACGAAGCGTTGGGTCATGCCGACGGTTCCGTCCGCCATGTCCGCGACGAACGAGAGTTTTGATGACGCATGCATGCGGCATCGGAACACGACTGCGGCTTCTCCGCAGGCATTTGTGAAGTGATAGCGGGCAATCTCAGGCGTTGGATTCACCATTCCGATAACGTGAACGGTCTTGGGGTAATCGTTATTGGTCATTGAGCAGTCTACACGGAATGAAACTGGCACCGTGCTTCCGTCTTCCGCAATGTCGGGGGCAATGGCTTCAATCAAGCCCTCTCGTAGAGGGCGGCCTCCGACTACGTTGGCTAGTATCTCTTCGGCTTTTTGACGATTAATAGCGAGTTCAGCATCTTGTGACTCGCCGGGTAATGCTAGCGGGTCATCCGGGCTCGTAGGTTCAGATGTTTGGGAATGTACGGGCGTCCATTTCATCGTTACGATGGCCGCACCAGCAGCCATCATAATCTTTCGCCGGTCCATGCCCACGCGTTGCGTCTCACTGCAATACCAATGTTTCCTCATTCGGTCTCACCCTCAGTCTCCGGTTCTCATTTATGACACTTGATAGGTCGACTTTTTGGTAATTTCGTTCGCGCGAAAGATCAAGGGGTTTTCGTAAGCCCAGCAGTCGCCACTGATTAAGTGTGGCTCTCGCATGCTAATCTCTGATACCAAAAGTAAAGGTTTAAGTATACAGCGTTTGCAGTCCAGCCTAGTCAGGGAGGCGCGCCAGAATTGGACCCCCAGGCGTCCCGTGATTGCAAACTGGTGTACCAAAGGAGAGAATCGTTTCTCCCGAAATCTGGCGTAGGGATTTGAGGGTTTTAGTAAAATATCTTAATTTCCTGTACCTGTTGCCCTATATGTTAATGGAACATTACGGTTAGTTATAAAAATTGTTTAAGAGGAAGATATAAACTTCATTTTCATCTCAAGATTAATTAATTAACATAGCGGGCTTCTCGGCGCGGACTAGCTCTGCTAGCTTCTGCCACCGCGCGGCAGTTCACTGGTCAGAAGCTCATGCGTGATCGTCAAAATCTGAAGGGAAAATAAGAAAAGTGCGAAAGAATCTATCACGACGTAAATTCCTGATGGGAACGGCTGGTGCGACGGCCGGGGTGGCTCTTGCCGGGCTTAAGGGCAAAGGTCTACTTGCTGATGTTGACCCAAATACTGGGCTCATGCGAGGTAGTATACCGGTCCGCAAACCGACGATTATAATCGACAACAAAGCAGAACTTCCTCCCAAGAGAGGGCTTCGGGCGGTCGTTGTTGGTGGCGGCTGGGGTGGTCTTACGATTGCCAAGCACCTCAAACTGAGAGTTCCTGAAATGGAAGTCGTCGTAATCGAGCGACGGTCAATGTTCATGTCCTGCCCGATCAGTAATTTGTGGTTGGCTGATGTAGTTGATTTTGATTTTATTACGCACAGTTTTGTGGATGCGGCGAGAAACAATAATTATCTATTTTTCCAGGCAACTGTGCTTGATGTCGATCGGGAGAAAAGGATTGTTTATACCGAGCGGGGACACATGGAGTACGATTATCTGGTCCTTTCGCCGGGTATCGACTACGACTACGGAGCTATAGGGGTTCACGATCCGGATGAAGAACACGCGCTAATGAAGCGGTATCCGGCGGCATTTAAGCCTGGTTCTGAGCACATAACTTTAAAACAGAAGATAGATAGTTTTGAAAGAGGGCTGTTTGTGCTCACTGTGCCGAGTGGGAACTATCGTTGCTTGCCGGCTCCGTATGAGAGGGCCTGCATGATTGCGTCGGTGTTTAAGCGAAAAAAAATACCGGCTAAAGTTCTCCTGCTGGATCATAATCATGACATCAAGATCAAAGGCCAGGGCTTCCACGCGGCATTTAATGAATTGTACAAGGACTACATAGAGTATGTTCCTTCGGTTAGCCTGGTGAAAGTAGACCTTGATAGGCCAAGCGTTAGTGATGAGTTCGACGAATATCAATTTGATGACGCGGCGATCTATCCGCGGATTCGTGCAGCTCGTTTGATTGAGCACCTTGGCCTGCTTCAGGATTCGAGTCCCCAAAAAGAGGCTCGAATAGATATGCATCGAAACCATATTCACGAGGACAAGAGAGTGTACGTGATCGGTGACTCTCGCTCGACGGGTTATTCAAAGAGTGGAAGTACGGCCCAGGCTGAGGCACGATATGTAGCGAAAGTGATTGCCGGTCGTATCGAGGGTGTAGAGATCCCGTGGGAAAGCCCGGATACCACTTGTTATTCCATGGTCGGTGCGGAGCCGATGGAGGCAATATTTTTTGGCTCCAAGTATCTTCCACCGCAAAGCGCAGGCACTGCGATGGACAACGAACGTTTCAGGGATTACTGGATAGATACTGGTGCCGCTTTCGCATGGCGTGATCGCAATATGAATCGCAGTCAAGAGATGGGGCATGAAATGATTGGCTGGGCACTTACCCATTACGCGGAAATGTTTGGAAGTGCCGAAATGTTTTAATAGCAGGGGGTTGTATTTGTCTGATTCAGATGCATCCTCCGCTAATTAACGGAACAGCTATGAGTCTGGTCATAGCATTATTGTTGTTTGTGTTCGTCCCCAACGATCTGTGGGGAGGGGGATCTGGCGTTGGCGTAGTTTTAGCCGATTCATTCACGGTCGGGGATCGGTTTCGGGATTGCTCGGTGTGTCCGGAAATGGTTGTGCTTCCACTCAGCGGCTTTGAAATAAATTCTGCATCTCATGAAATTGGACACACCTCAGGCGAGAGTTTGCAGGGCGAGATCGCTACCACCGGAGCGATTGCAATGTCGCTTTATGAGATAAAAATTTCGGAATGGAAAAACTGCGCTGCTGCTGGCGCCTGCGCTTTAGACACGCACGCTGAGTCTGAGGGTGGCTCCGAGTTTGGTTGGAGGGAGTGGAAGAGGACGCATCCAGTCGTGGGGGTAACTTGGGAAGAGAGCAAAGAATATACATCATGGTTGACGGTAAAGACGGGCTCTGGATACCGCTTACCCACGGAGGCAGAATGGGAACATGCTGCCCTTGGTGGGACAGGCATTGCCCAAGTTTGGGAGACCTTGGAAGGTGCGGTGTGTGAGCACGCTAATCTTCAGGGTTCCAGCGGGTGTGCAGATGGTGACGGTTACGATGAGTTAGCGCCGGTGGGTTCGTACAGAGCCAATGCGTTCGGCATATACGATATGCTGGGTAATGCTGCGGAGTGGACGGAGAACTGCTGGGGCAAGAATGACGAATTTGATCGCGTGGACGGTGCCGAACAAAGGCCGTC
>CAZSYW010000115.1:0-7136 GCA_964611315.1 uncultured Rhodospirillaceae bacterium | reverse complement strand
GTCGCTGACGCGGCTGTAGCCGTCGGCCGCCATTATTGCACCGCGCTCGTGGCGGAAAGCAATGGGCCGGATGCCCTCTGCTGCGACCGCTTCGATCAGCGGATTGTTCGGGTAACAAGCCATCCATTCGACCCCCTCCTGTCGGAGTATGTGGGCGATCGTTTCGATACCATTCATCGGAATTTAGCCTCGGTTGATGAGTTTTTTACTCAGAGTACGAACTTAAAATGTGCCCCTTTTAACCCACCGCACAATCCGCTCCTCAGCCAACCGAGAGCAGTCCCTTAGTCAACGAGCAAGAATCGACTCTGCGCACTGCGCACCCATCGCAGCCGCGACTTACGCGCCGCCCGCCATTGCTTAGGTTATTTGGACTTGCCCGGTTTTAACGGACAGTGGTTGATAGCTCAACTTGCTGGTGTACTGCATGGGCGTTTTGTAGCCCTGTACTTGAGTGGGTGCGCTGCCGATTATAAAAGATCTCGATGTATTCGAAGATGGCCTGCCGGGCCTGAGCTCGGGTATGGAAATCGCGATGAAACTTTCCATCGGCGCGTTATCCCAACAGTTAACTTTGCGACTCATCAAGCGTCGAATCTGATGTGGATCAACTGCCGACGATAGGCCCGACTCGCATATTGTCGGCCCCGATCCGAAGGGTGGAGCAAATGTCCCGTCGAGATCTACCTAGGTCCTGATGCAATGACCGTATACTAGCCACTCGATGCTGAAGCAGTGGACAGGGCCAATATCATTGGGTAATTGAGCAGCAGTGAATCGGTTTGCGACGGAGCCTTCCTGTCGATAATGGGAGTTGCGTGCTTCCAGCGAAATATTTGGCAGATGGGCGAATTGGATATTAGCACGATCACCATGAAATACAAGGAGTATGGTCGAGTATCTATTGGGATTCGGGGCCTAAAGAGGGTGCGGGCACGCCCTTCGTGTCTTTCAGTACCAAGAAGTTCCGATCCTCATTCACAACAGCCTTCTCTGCGGCATCTGTCTGCATAAGCCCGCCGCGCCCGCCGTTGGCATCTTTGTCCCAAATTCTGTTATCATATCCATCTGGGGCGTACTGGCAAATATAGGCTTTGCGCACGCTCTCGGTGTTATTAGGCCCTGTCATATGCGGCGTCAAGCTCCAGAAGATCGCCACCGAACCCGCCTTGAGCGGTACGCAGACGGCATCGTCGGACCGCAAGCCGCTGATTGTCCAGCCGCCGTTGCGCTCATCAAATTCGTGTAGCAGAGGTCCCCGCCGGAAGAGCCCCGGCACAAACCACGGGCAGCCATTTTCCGCGCTTGCATCGTTGAGCGCAACCCAGCAGGTCAGGTATTGCAGGGGTTCAATAAACGTATAGCCATTGTCCTGATGATAGGGGAAGATCCGGCCGGGGCAGGGCTTTTTGTACACCGCTTGCTCGTGGTACAGCCGTACATCGTCGCAGTTGAGCACATCGTGGCAAACCTGCTGGAAGAACGGGCTGGCGCAGAATGAGCGTGCAAGTGCCGATTGCTGGGCCAGTCCGCTCGTAAAGGTGATTTTATCAATACTCGAGATCTTGCGCGACGGTTGCTTGCCCTGGGCTTTGAGGCGCAGTACACTCTCCTCTTCGAGTCGATCAATTTCCTCTCGTAGCTGCCCAATTTCCGTAGCGCTGAAGGCCTCCTCGACTACAGTGAACCCCTTGTGATCCAAATCGTCTGCCTGCTCCTCGCTGAGGATTTGCAGAGGAGCATCCTTGCGCGTCGGCAAGAGCGAAGGGTGCTTGCTCGAGCCAGTGAATTCCATGGCTGGGTGTCGCGGTAGTCGGGCATTGTGGCGTGCGGCCGGTGTTGGCTCATCGCCGGTGGACCAGCGTGGGATTCCGTCGAAATCGAGGCGCTCCCACAATACGTGCGGCCACTCCTTGAACTTGCTGGAGATGTAGTGGCATGCGTAGACCTGGCGAAAGACACTTGGGTCGCGTCCCATCAATCCGCGGTGCCACAGATGGCCGTCGAAAATAACAGCGGCCCCCCTCTTTGCCACGATGTGTATCTCCTCCGCGCCTGCCGCTTGGTTTTCCTCGAAGATCTCCTTCTTTAGCCTGGCACCCAGTTCCGGGTCGCCTGAGTGCGTGCGATTGCCCGCCCACTTTCCGGGCCGGAGGTCGTCGTGGTGGATTTTGCGCCGGAGATGGCCGCCTGTCTGCAACGCGAGCGTACCGATGTCCTCATCTACGTCTACGAGCGGAATCCATACGCCAATGCAGCCCGAAAGCGGGGTGCCATCGCAATGCCAGTTCTGCGACCACTGGCTACCCTTCCACCAATAGTGGCTTTTGATGCCCTCGGGTTCGTTTCCGCCCAGAGCGTCCTTGAGAGGGCTGCGGAGCTTGGGGTGCAGCATGAAGTCGCGGCAGACGGGGTCGTGGATATGGCACTGGTCTACGTCGTTGAGGTGGTCGGCGTTTTCCTCCGGCGGGACAAATCCCACGACGGAGATTTCGCCCGCGTGTACGGCGTCCATATGCTGGATGAGTCCGTCGCACTCGTCAGCGGTGAAGAGTTCGGGTAGGATCACCCATCCGTCGCGGGCATACTTCTGCTTCTGCTCGGTGGTGAGGCCTATTGCCGTATTAGCGCCGAGGTTGGTTGGTTGGGCTTGTTCGAAACTGGTCATTTGTCGTAGTACCTTGCCGGGAAATTAATTTTATCGATACCCATGTCCCAGATGCGCAATCGGACATCTAATGCATCGTAACTTCGGCATCATATGTACGGTCAAGTAGGGCGCGGAGACAAAGTCTTGAGTTCGCCGGGTCAGTGCCTCTTTGCAATATCGATTACTTGTTCTGCGGAGTCACAGGTAATTCAATTCCATCGAATTACCTGTGAAATATAGGTTTTTTAGGCCGGATCGAAAGCGTCCACAAAGAGAGGGACTGCGGGCGCGCCACTGGGTGCGGCGTCTATTTGTAGCTCCTATACATGGCACCACGCGTTAGCTTCAAGTCTCGCGCCCCCGTCGCTTGGATGCGACGGACCCTTTTCGTGATGGACAACTATCGGGAGTTCGTGGCGACCGCCAAAAAAGGTTGCGGCGCAGACCGCAATAGCTTATACATAACTGCTAAAAAAAAACCGGAACCATGTGGCAGCATGGTTCCGGCGTCGATCCTGGGAGGATCGAATGAACCACCCCAAACCGGTCAGGAAAGGAGGATTCGTCGTAGATTATACCCACTTTTTTGAATTATGCAAATTTCGGGTTCGCCACTCATGGCAGTCTCAGATGTGGCTGCCTGTTTTAGCGCCCTATCGGCCTCATCGTCGCTGACGCATTCGGCGAAAGCGACTCCTCTTCTAACCTTTGGCAGGAGGTTGCAACATGCAATTACAGCAACGACAGAGCGATGACATAGAATTTACGATCACCAGCGTAAATCCTAGTCCAAATTCGCTCGAAATAACGGCCTGTGGTCCTGCCGGACGTTACGGCAATGTATTTTGCTCTTGGTTTCTTGAAGCTTTTGATGGAAATAGAGGGCATAGCCGCGGCGGCGGCATTGGCTTTCTAGATGAGGGTCATATGCTGCAAGGCCAAGGTGTCGGTCTTTGGCAGCGTGAGGGGCATAAGATTATCATAAAACAACTGATCGATATTGATAATGGCGACCAAAATCTTGATGTGATAACCATGGATATGCACACAAAAAAAGTGCTGATTCGGCCATACGTCTTGGAGACTAAAGATGCTTGACCAAATAGTCTTAACAGCCGCAGCCTCAACGAAACGATGGATTTTTGCTTCGCTGCTGCTGCGCTCTCGCATGGCACGGCCGACATCGCTGTCAGTTGGGTTTTGCACTACGAACAGCAGAAGGAGACAGGGTTCGGCAGGTGATTCTCGACCTCCACACAGGCATCAAAAGCGGAGCCCATGATCTCGCCAATTCTTAGTTCCCGCGCAATATGCACGTTTGCAGTATACTCGACTTGTGCGTAGTTGGTGTATTTGGTAGAGTAAGAAGATTACGACCTAAAACTTTTGATCTCTTCATACAACCTTTGGCAGGAGGTTTCGTTTGAAAATTTTTCCATTCGGCAAAAGAGCAAGGTACTTCATAGCACTGGCTTCATTTACGGTGATGTGCCTTCTGGGTTCCTCTTCAGTTGTGGGCGCCCACGATGGTACCACCATCGAGGTGCCGAAGCTAAAAAAGCCTATAGTCATTGATGGCGATCTGTCGGATCTCGCGTCCCAAGCATGGTCGAGTGGATTGTGGGATCTCAACCGAATGAAAGCACAATCTTGGTTCGTTGAAAATCCATGGCCCACGGACATTTTTGATTCAGGCGAGGAGCCGCTAGGAACGGCAAACACACGCGCCGATATCACGGGTGAATACTATATCGCCTGGGACGACAGTGGCATCTATCTAGGGGTTAAGGCAACAGACAATGTGCATGACGTGACAGCGGAAGTAGATACGCCGTGGGGCTGGTATCTGAAAGATGGGTGTTCCTGGTTTATCGACGTGCCACACGATGGTGATGGTTGGATGCCTTCGGTTGGGGATCACGTATTCTCGTTTGTTGCAGATGACACGTATCCGCCCAATAGTACCTGGTGGCGGCATGGAGATTCATCGGCTCCAACGATAACCGAAGTTTGGCGTGGGAGCCAACGAGGCTGGCGCATGAGCCCAAGTTGGCTCGAAGAGCCCGGGCACGGGCGGTGGCAATATCAAGTGAAGCTCAATGACGGCGATGATAAAGGCTACGCGATCGAAGCCTTTATCCCGTTCGGATCGGACTGGATGAGAACCCCGCAACCCGGAGACACGGTAGGGTTAATGATTGTGCACACAGATCCTGATGGCGGGAGAAAACCGTTTGGTGGGCAATTGCAGCTTTTCGGGTCTGGAGATCATGACGGTACCTGGGCTGACATGACATTCACGGACTGATTCAACGATCACTGGAATGTTCTCGCAAAGGGTGGCCCGGACCTATGGCAGGAGGTCTACATATAGTTACATATCGTAGTCTCATTTTAGAAAATCAAAGTTGTTTAAGATATCCAATCAGGTGCTGGTCTATTAATAAGACATTGACCGACTCAGACCATAAGGAGCGATGCCATGTTCGTCTCTATCCGCACGTTTGATCTAAAAGAGGACAAATATTTTGAGGGCATACAATGGGCCCAGAGCATGACCAAGTTATTTAATGATGAGTTTGGGGTTCAGGCGAAAATTCTGACCGCGGTATCGGGTCCAACACAACGGATCCAAGTTATGAGCGAGTACGATTCGCTGGCTGATTTTGAGGATCTTATGTCGAAAATGTTAGAGCATCCAAAGATACAGGAATTCGGCAAACAAAGGGCCGAACTCACCGTTGAAGGAACCTCGACGCACAATATTTATCGATCGGTGTAATAAGTTTTGCACGAGCCTACCGCAGGTAAATCCACAGCATGTGCCAATCACAGGTCTCGTTATCAACGCACAAAATTGTGTTGTAGGTCTTATGAAAATAGTGTAGTGCCCACAGCCAATGCCCATCAGTTTGGCTGATGGATCAAGCGAAGGCGACACAATCTTCTAGCCATTGCCAGGAGGGTTTTAAGAATGACAAACCTAGAATTGATCAAGGTCATGTATACAAGTTTTGAAAGTGGGGACATGGAAACATGGCGAAATCTGGTTAGTTCCGACTGCGTATTTACCATCTCTGGAAATTTGCCTATTTCCGGTACATTCAATGGTCCCGATGACGTTATCGAAAACTGCTTCAGCGCCTGGGCGGAACACTTTTCCGAGCTATCATTTTCAGACTTAAAGTTTTGGGAGTGCGGAGATACCGTATTTGCCGAATCCAACGTGGTTGGCGGCGGTCTGCCCAGCGACGGCGTATCAGAGATGCACAGAATTACCGTTGAAAATGGAAAAATTGTCGAATTTCGCGACTACTTCGATTCGGCGCCCTATGCTACTCTACTTGAGCAGAAATAGTCCCGCACCATATGCCGCTCACGACCCCGCCGCTTGGATGCGATAGAGGTTTGGAGGTGGTGCGGCAAAGGCAGTTTGCGAAGTATGCTGGTCCCATTGTCGCCGACGCACTCCGCGCTGGCGACCATTCTTATGACCTTTGGCAGGAGGAGATTTTGATGCGATCATTATTTGTTGTTTTTGTGAGCGGCTTGTCTGTCTTATTCATAGCTTGTGAAAAGGACAACGCTACATCTACAAGCGCCACTTCACCAGAAGCGGAGTACATCGAAACTGCCGAACAACAATTGGCAGAAATTGAGCGCCTGGTTTTTCAAGATAATTTTGCAGGCGAACGCAAAGTCGTTGATCTTCCTGCAGGCTCCATTAATGGACTTCAAGCGGCGATTGATGAAGCAGGACCAAACGGAATCGTAAATGTCAAAAGTGGATTGCATGTTGAAGAAACGACTGTTAATGTGAATTTTACGGTTAGAATTATTGGAGAAGAAGGGGCTGTAATCGAAAGTAAATACCCTGGCATGTTAGAGTATCCGATTGAGGTTAATCCTGCCATTAGAATTGAAAACGGCAACTTTGTTCATGTGAGCAATATCCAATTCGTGCCAGGTACCGAGTCTGGTGTAGGAAATGTTGGTATTCTAGTATACAATGCTGATTATGCCTACATCAAAGACAATGATTTTCAAGGCTACCAGATGGCAGTGATTGTAGATGATTCGGATTTTGCTTTTATCCAGGACAATACAGCTGAGGGGCCTTTCTCTGAAGGGTATGTCTTTCCGCTCAGTATTGGTATAACCAACTTGGGTGATGCTCATGCTAGAACAAAAAATAACGTTGTGACGGATTTTGCGACGGGTTATTTTGCTTCTGGAAATAATGGAATCTTCTCTGGAAATACCGCTGAGGGAGGACAGACGGGCTTCTTCTTTTGTACTGGTGGAGGTCTTGTTTTGCCAGACGGTACTCCAATTAGTGCAAGTGAGGCGGCTAACGACTGGGTTGGCATTTTCAATATAGCTAAAAATACAGGTATCGGGCATTTGATCATCGACGGTGTCAACAATTGCAAAATCATTAGCAACTCTGCTGAAAACTGTTCTGTTTACGATGTGGAATTCGTAG
>CAZSYW010000114.1:0-7200 GCA_964611315.1 uncultured Rhodospirillaceae bacterium | reverse complement strand
TACCGCTAACGCGATTTCGCGGATCAGAAAACCAGCGCCTGCGTCTAAGCAAAACTCAACCCAAGCCCCGATCTCAGCAACTACCCCTTTGATAGGAGCAGCCCGACCCGTCGTTAATGCAAACTGGCCAGTGAATTACGAGCCCGGGCCCCTGGGCAATGGGCCGTGTACGCTTGCGCCTGTTCACCGCTACATGGTCCCCATGCGCCTCCATCCGGCTGCACTCTCCATCTCTTGCTGTGGGCTCGGTATTGACCCTTTTGATTAGAGTATTTGGCACGAATAGCATCAATCGGCGCCAGGCTATTAATGGATCTTGGCTACATTTTTAATATTTTTAACTGCTACTACTAGTATTGCGGCAATCGTGTAACATACCACGGTTACGGGACCCGATGGTGCGTCCAACACGATAGCGGCGATTATTCCACAAAATACAGACAGTACACCGGTTGCCCACGCTGTAACATATGGGCGTTTCGTATTAAGCGCAGCGAAGGCTGGCAGGATGAGGCTGGCGAAAACAACATATACACCAACCATTTGCACCGATGAAGTGATGGCAAATGCAAAAACCATATAGAAACTAATCCCATTTCGCACCATGGGTCTCGTGAACCAGATGACCAATATCAATATGTAAACGGGCGCATGCAAAGCTACGCTTCCCCAGGTAACAAATAGCATCTGACCTGAAAGGAGGTGTTGTATTTCTTGTCCACTATTCTGATGACCCGCTAGGAATAAAATCGCTAATGAAGCTGCCAAAACAAAGCTAACACCAATGACTGCCTCTTGCTGTTTAGGGATGGAAGTTTCAACTTTGCTGAAAAATAACCCTGCCAATATTGCGCAAGTTAACGCTATTCCCTGTGTCATTAGAAAAGATGGTTGGTCTAGGAAGACTGCCGCGGTTACAAGCCCAAGTCCGGCGATCTGTGCGACAGCAAGGTCGATAAAAATTATGCCGCGTTTCAGCACTTCGATTCCCAAAGGTGCGTGTGTCAAAGCAATCATCAGGCCAGCAGCCAAGGCCGGAGCCACAATGCCGACCATTTCACTACTGATCACGCACTGCTCCTTTTAGGAGAGCAAGGGAGCGATCAAACAGGGTAAACAAGTCACGTGCCTCTGCATCTCCCCCAACTGTGTAGGGCAACACAAGAGCCGGTGTTCCAGTTTTTTCGGACAGCCATTCACTGGCATCATCAGGCTCGTACGGCGTACGTATGATTATGTCAGCCACGTCAGAACGTAGCTCTTGTAGTAATCCCTCTAAGTGCCGGGCACTAGGAGGAATGCCTGGTTTCGGCTCTAACGATGCAATTTGATTTAAGCCCAGCCAATTGTTCAGATAGCTAAACGCTTTGTGATGCACCACAACCGAGGACC
This sequence comes from uncultured Rhodospirillaceae bacterium, assembly GCA_964611315.1. Lineage (GTDB taxonomy): Bacteria > Pseudomonadota > Alphaproteobacteria > UBA7887 > UBA7887. The sequence continues at coordinate 5,808 of CAZSYW010000114.1, read as the reverse complement.
CTTTTAGATGTTTAGCTTCCTGTTCCCAGCGCATGATGGCTTGCCGCCACCGGACTTCAAAATCTGCCATGCGATTTTGAAAAAAATCTGCGTTTGTCGCATCAATAGCTTTCATCCGATTAGCTAACTCTTTAGCTATCAGTAAAACATTATGTGGGTTGAGGTGCACATGCGGGTTACCTTCCGGATGCACATCCCCCATGCTTCTATCCACCAAAACCGGCTTTTCTATTACCGGCACATATTCTGACGCCATTACGTAGCCTACTGCACCGGGCTGAACATTCGTCCTGGCTTTTTGCAGCAGTAGCGGCAGCCAGCCTAGTTCGAGACCTCCGCCAGAACAGACAAACAAATCTGCGTTTCGTGCCCTTGAAATCAGACTGGGGCGAGCACGGATATAGTGAGGGTTCTGCCCGGCATGAGTAGCAGAAAAGACCTGCACCCTTTTTCCGCCAAGTTCCTCCGCTAACGCAGCCCATTCCGGCTCACAAGCAAAGACATTAATTTTTGCCTCCGCAACAAGCGGGGTCACACAAAGTGACCCCGCCAAAACTAAAGCAAGAAATTTAATCATTTTCCTTACTAATATTTATGAGCGCCATGAGCACCAAAACTCATAACGTATTGCGCAATGATTTGTTTATCGCTTTCTCCACTACTAAGCTTTTCGCGGTTAAATTGAAAACGCAGACGACTAAACTCACTGTTTGTCCAATCGACCATCGCAGAATACGCGACTGGGTCATGCCCAGACGAATCGAGTGCACTGCCAACCAAGCCAACAGGCACATCAGGAGCTTCTAATCTCGAGTAACGTGCACCGAGTCGCCATTGAGGGTTAATTTTATAGACTCCCTGGGCATACCACCCGTTAGAAGAATCGTCGAAATTGACTGCACCTGTGGCGGCGTTTGTATCTTCATACGTACCGGATTCATTTCGCCAGAAATATTCACCTTGCAAGATAATTTCTCTCTGACGTGAGTTGCCGCCAGGCGCCCATGTATAACGGAAATCAGTCACATAAAGTTTTGTGTCTCCGGTGAAGGTTACGGTACTCTCGTTACTGGTACGGCCTCCAGTTGGTTCACCAGAGAGTGTGTAACCTCCGAGGCGCCAACTTTGGTCGTACCCAATATCGCCCCCAATACGAACATACGAGGACCATTGGCGGAATATTTCGCCGTCCGCATTACCCAGTGGAAAATCGTCCCCTCTAAATACACCGCCACCAACTTCTGCATACAAATCGGTCGGCAAGACATACGAAAACTCGACGCCATCATCATTAAAGGCTTTATTTAGAAACACACGATAAGGCAATGGGCGATCTGCAAAATCATCAGCATGAGCATGATGTTCATTCAAATAGCCAAGTGTCCAAAAGGCTCGCCCCGCTTTCGCGCTCAACCCATTTGGAAGACTAAAACCGGGCATGGTCTGCGCATAAGCTTCCTCCAATTCTATTTTATCCTCGCCATCTTCGCGGACAATGGCAGCAGTTAAGCTACTGTAGAACTTGTCGTCCACACTGGCAGAAAAGTTAATTTCAGATTCATCAATTGCCAGTCCTTCACGGCCACGTTCACCCTCCTCGCCCACGGCAAACCCTCCAAACTCTGAGCTTGTCGTTGAAAACTCACTGTACCTTCCATTAAGAATTACCCCTATAGAAGGATTAAAAGTGTTGTCAAAAATTCTCCTGTTTCTAGTCGCATTTGAAGCAGACTCCGCCTCACTACTGACAGCTCTACCCTCTGTCATTTCCATCTTCTCGAGCCTGCTTTCTAATTCAGCGATCCGCGCTTCATAGCTCTCCGACAACTGTTTAATCTCGTCACGGATACTTGTGACATCATCATCAGCTGCTTCAGGCGTCGCAATATTACACCCTAGCGTCGCAATGGCGGCAAAAGCCGCTAGATTTACTTTCATCGTCAATACTCTCCCAAATCGGCTTATTTACAGGCACGGCAAAGCACTGAACTCCGTTCAGCACAGTAAAAACCGGGCCGGCATTGAAATACTAATAAGGAACGTGTGGCTCAGGAGAGATACGGAGGAGCCCGAATATCGGGAAGTTCAAAACCCTCTAAACTGCCAATGTAGATGTTTGGAAGGATAGTAAATGGCGAATATTCTGGTCTTTCAAGCCCAATCGTATCGCCAAGTATATAGCATTCCGCTTGTTGAAAATTTGTGTAGATGACACAGTCAATGCCATCATGCTCGTGCCTCTCGACGCTATGCGCAACCGAGAGCGTCTGAACGAATAACAACGAAGCAATGAGAAGCAGTTTTCTGATCATTTAAAGTACTACTAGATGAAAAATCTATTAAATCAAACTCTACTTTCACGCGGGCCGCAACCTAAGTAATGGGAAACTAGGTCAGCCACAAGCAGACTGAACTTCAAATCCCCAATTATCCGTAATCTGTTGTGGATCCAGTATACGCAGGACGCCGCGTTTCAAGGATATAATGCCCGCCTTTCTTAACTTTTGGAGCATCCGATTTACATGGATTGGCGTCAAACCAAGGGCATCCGCCATATGTTCCTGGGTAATCGGAAGATCCATCTCCCGATCCTTGGCGCCCATGTGGGAACAACCTTCTGTTCTGCAAATAATATCTAACAAAAGGAGTGCCACTCGATCGAGCGCCGGACGCCGCGATACCATCGTCAGTAATTTTTGTAAACGCACCTCTTCCCGAGAAACCATCCAAATTAACTTGAACGCAAGACCTGTATGATTTTGAAGGAGCTCGTAAAATTTGTCGTGATCAAAAACACATACCCGTAGTGGTGTTAAAGTTCGAACCGAGAAACTGAGCGGCACATTGGTATCGGGCCTGAATCCAACAAAATTTCCTGGGATTAAAAATTTCGTTATTTGTCGGTTCCCATTTTCTGTCATCTCGTAATTAAAAGCCCACCCCTCCAAAATCGTCATGAGTTCCGTTCTATGCGATCCCTGTAAAAAAATATCTTCTTTCGCAGGATAACTTCTCTCTTCCTTCCTATAGGAAAGAACTTGTGACATATCGTCCCGGCACAATGGCTCACAAATCGATTTGTGGCCGATATTGCATGAAGCACAAGTTTTAGAAATCGAGGACATCTTTGCCAGCGTGACACCCATTGCACGAATTTTGTGAAATTCTACGAAATTCCAATTTCGAAGACAAATCAAGCCAAGTAGTTTCTTTCGAATTAGCTCGTTTCTTTAGACTCACGCCGAAAACAGTTTTCTTTCTTAGTTTCACACTCTAGGCAAGATGAGAAAGATGGCTTCTCGCAAAGGCGACTGGCATTAAGTTCGTCCACCCAGCCTACGATATGGTTCTCGACTTCGCGGGGAGCCATATACGGGTGCCGAACCTCCATCAGCTTAGTTGCCATTTCTAAAGCGCGTTCCTCCTCCAATCCCTTTCCGATCGCATTGATGTAGCAAGCAACCACCACCTCTCGTGTTTCCAGCAGGTTAAATTCAGCACACATTTTGGCCCCGACAATGTTTTAGCAATCGAGTCTCTAACCCACCGAGAAATTTCACCTTCGCGACCTGCGGACGTGGCGGATCAACATCCCAACGTGTTTACAAATCACTGGATAACGGCTTCTCGTATGCCCCTCATCAGCCACTGGTAAGGCTCGTAACCCAAGTCGACGCCCTGTAAATACAGCAAACCAGCTTAATATTAGGTCAAGCTGCACCATCTCTCGGCTGGTCATGAATGGGGTCCCTCCATTACAACAAATGATGTAACCCAGTGACTACGGTCGTTTCCATAACTTGGGTTAATTTTGAAGGACCAACCTCTCGATCATGAAAGTAGAAGACAACGGCATGTGGTCCCCTATTTAAGAAAGACCCAGCCCAACCCTCGGTCTGGGCAACTACCCCCCTGATCAGGACGATCAACCTGCTCACGAGAAATTATCTGAAACGACATCATTGATGGTCAGCATTTAACTTAGGTTAAGGTCCTTCTAAGAACGAAATTCTACGATGGCTCAACTTGACGTTTGTATCTCCGTTTTTGACGGAAACCTTTCGTGAGGTCACGACACACTATGCGATTCAAAAATGAGAAATAAGCCGGAGTTCTAAAGGACATGCAAGCGAACAAGATTTTTGGAGGAACTATATTCATGTTTGCTCTTCTCATGGGCGGAGAATCTGTCTTTTCAGAAGAGAGCTGCAACCCACCCATCGACGGAATGCTTGGGCATGCCGCAGTGGAAGCAGGAAAAGCGAATCCTCCGGCCGGATGCATACAGGTTTGGTCGAGCAAACTTGTCTCATCTGAAATTAAAACTGACGGTGGACACACTGCACTGGCAGAGCGTTGGGAACTAATTGCCAAAGAGATTTTTGTGGGATGTTATCGGAAGGGAGAGTTTGGCGTAGATACAGAGAAACGCTACATACCCGCCAGCACAGAATCGGTCGTTAACGCACTATGTACTGTGCCAATAACCTGTGATGTGAATGTCCCTACACCTTCTGAGAAGATAAACTGCAGTATTACGCAGTAAGAACATAGAACGGAGAAGAATGGAGGGCGATGGGGGGCTCGAACCCCCGACCCGCTGGTTGAGAGTCAGCTGTTCCTGTGACGGTGCGCGTTTCCCATAAGTCTGTTAAACATCAAGCATGTCGAAACAGGCACAAACTCCTAGTCTCCAGCAAGCCCTAGATCTTGCCCTGCAGCACCACACGAAAGGGCGCCTGTCTGATGCGGAAACTATCTATCAACGGATATTACAAACCGATCCGAACGAGCCGATCGCCCTACATTTGTTGGGGGTGATCGCACACCAGGTAGGGGAAAACGACAAAGCGGTCGAACTGATCACCAAGGCCCTGGCCATTAACCCAGATGTAGCGGACGCGCATAACAACCTCGGCCTTGCCTTCCAAGACCTCGGCAAGCTAGATGATGCCCTGACGAACTACCGTAAAGCACTGGCGGTTAAACCCGATTTCGCTGAAGCGTTTTACAACCAAGGGAATACCCTCCGAAAACTTGATAGGCTGGAAGAGGCTATAACCAGTTACGGTCAAGCACTTACCATCAAACCCAATTATGCGAAAGTTCACAATAACCTGGGCAATACGCTCCGGGAGCTTAATAAACTTGATCAAGCCATGGCAAGCTACCGAAAGGCCCTTAGTATCAGCCCAAACTACGCTGAAGCGCACAGCAATCTGGGTCTGGTGCTCCGAGATATTGGCAAACCGGTGGATGCCGTTACCAGTTTCCAAAAAGCGCTTGCTATCAAACCAACTTATGTCGATGCAACTATAAATCTCGGCAGAATACTGCAAGAACTAGATCGTCCGGCAGAAGCCTTTACATATTACAGGCGGGCCATTTCTCTGAGCCCACAAAATGACCTGGCATGGTCTATCTTTGCAGGGTCGCTGGAAGGTATTTCGTTTTTTACATCCGTTGATGATGGGCTATACCAAGATCTACTACAACTGTTAGAGCGAGCCACGGTGGGGCCTTCCTATATAGCAAAACCAATCATCAACGCTCTCAATCATGACCCTGATTTCCGGCTAGTCGTAGAAGCATTGGGTCCCAATGAACCAAGCATCGAGACTACCTATAGCGATATCGCCGACAAACTATCCACAATTCCACTCTTCCTGCGAATCCTGGAGCTTAGCCCGATCAGTGACCTAGAAATAGAACGGGTGCTCACAGTTCTACGCCGCGGAATGATACTAAAAACAACAGAAAGAAACGCTAAGGAACAGGTAACGGAATTTTCGGTGGCTCTCGCCCTAA
>CAZSYW010000113.1:0-7325 GCA_964611315.1 uncultured Rhodospirillaceae bacterium | reverse complement strand
GCGACGGCGGCGCGTACAGCTAGATAACCCGAATGGAAATAGGTTCCATCGCCAATGTTCACGAAAATATGCTCGTTTCCATTGAAAGGTGCTTGGCCAATCCAGGTTGCACCCTCAGCGCCCATATGCGTGTACGTCGCCGTATTGCGGTTCATAAACTGGGCTAAATAGTGACAGCCTATGCCGCTAAGCGCGCGACTGCCATCTGGCAGCTTGGTCGAGCTATTATGAGGACAACCGGAGCAGAAATAGGGTGTCCGTAATATATTGGCGATAGTTGGGGAAGGTCCGTGTTTCACACGTAGCAATCTTGCTTGTTCGCTCAGCCTTTTTGTATCGCCAAGTCGACCAATACGCTCGGCCAGCGCAAGCGCAATGCCCCCCGCGGTGAGCTGATACGTGGTAGGAAATAGAACCTCCCCGTTTTCATCGGTCTTACCTACTATCACGTTTGGCCGTTGAGGAGAGTTGTAGAGAAGTTCCTTAATCTGATCCTCGATGAGGCCACGTTTTTCCTCGACCACTATAATTTCATCAAGGCCTCTAGCGAAATTCATTAACCCGTTTGGTTCTAGTGGCCAGACCAACGCAGGTTTGTATAAACGGACTCCTAACCGGACTAGGTCACTTTCGTCGAGTTCTAGGTCTGCAAACGCCTGACGTACGTCTAGATAGGATTTCCCGGCTGCAACGATACCTAGTCGAGCCTCGTTATTGCCCAAGACCACTCGGTCAAGTTGGTTGGTTTTTACATATGCCTGTGCCGCCAGCAACTTAAAGTTGTGGAGTCGTGCTTCTTGTTCAACCCATGACTCTGGCCAACGAATATTGAGGCCTCCCTCGGGCATCGCAAAATTATCTGGCAATATTATTTCAACACGGTGTGGGTCCACATAAACTGATGCTGAGGAATCGACGGTCATGGTTACGCATTTGAAGCCCGTCCAACAACCAGAAAACCGTGACATGGCAAAACCGTGCAGGCCGAGGTCCAGAAATTCTTGCACCCCTGCTGGGCTTAGTACCGGGATCATCGCGTCCATCATCGCGTACTCACTTTGATGGGCGAGGGTCGACGATTTGGCTGTGTGGTCATCTCCCATTAGAGCTATGACACCACCGTGAGGAGATGTGCCTGCCGAGTTAGCGTGTTTAAAGACGTCTCCACAGCGGTCCACACCCGGCCCTTTGCCATACCAAATTCCGAATACACCGTCGTAATCTGATTTTTCTATGAGATTTAGTTGTTGGGTACCCCAAATTGCGGTTGCAGCTAAATCTTCGTTTACGCCAGGTTGAAACCGAATGTCGTTGTTTGCCAGAAAGCTGCTTGCTTGCCAAAGTGCCATGTCGTAAGCGCCCAGAGGGGAGCCCCGGTAGCCAGATATGAAACAACCCGTTTTAAGGTTTGCGGCCTTGTCACGTTGTTTTTGCAACATGGGCAGACGCACGAGGGCCTGAGTGCCTGTCAGGTAGACTCTCCCCGACTCTAAAGTATATTTGTCCTCAAGGGTCGCGTGGGCAATGCTCATTTGATTTCGTTGCTCCCAAATCTGGCGTAGGGCCTCAAGTTTGTGGAAAGTCCACTCGAAAGCCCAACTGACCTGTCATAGACTACGGGTACTGTCGACGCATGGCAATTGCGCTTTTTGAAGCACCACGTTGAAACATAACTCTTTCCGGAGATAGGAAGTTTAAGCAAGGGTCCAATGCATTGTTTACACAAAAGCGTGTGTTTTTTGTGCGGTGCGCTTATGGTCCTTGCGTTTGAGTTATTTGGTTAGGTAGGAGGCCGAGAGCTCTATGAGCATTCTCGTTACCGGTGCTGCGGGTTTTATTGGCAGCCATCTTTGTTTGCGATTGCTCGATAACGATGAGCAGGTAATCGGCGTCGATAATCTGAATGATTACTATGATGTTGCTCTCAAGCAGGCGCGTCTTTCCATGTTAGAGGGACAAAAGGGTTTCGATTTCTATCACGCTGATATTTCGGATGAAGCCAGTATATCCAATATTTTTAACAAGCACGCTTCCATTAGGAAAGTTGTTCATTTAGCAGCGCAGGCCGGCGTCCGCTATTCGATTGAAAATCCTATGACTTACGTCCGGTCAAATTTAGTCGGGCAAATGGTGATTCTTGAACAATGTCGCCGGCACGACAAGTTTGAGCACTTGGTCTACGCGAGTTCTAGCTCTGTATACGGGGGGAACACGAAACTCCCGCTCTCAGTTACCGATCGCGTCGACCGGCCTATTTCGCTTTATGCAGCGACGAAACGTTCAGATGAGTTGATGGGGTATTGCTACAGCCATCTTTATGAATTGCCTGCCACCGGACTGCGTTTTTTCACTGTTTATGGGCCTTGGGGTCGACCAGATATGGCAGCTTATCTTTTCACCGAGGCAATTCTTGCGGGAAAGCCTATAAAGCTTTTTAATTATGGTGATATGAAGCGCGACTTTACGTATATCGACGACATTGTAGCCGGAGTCCTTGCTGCGCTTGCGCGGACGCCAGAAGCAGTTGGCGGACAGCCGCCACATCGTCTTTACAATTTGGGCAATAATCATCCTGAGTCTTTGTTGAGGTTTGTGGAAGTTTTGGAAGGTGCGCTCGGGCGTAAATCGCAGCGGGAGATGTTGCCGCTGCAGCTGGGAGACGTCGCAGAGACATATGCGGACATAGAGGCAGCGCAGCGCGACCTATGTTTTGAGCCAAGTATGCCAATAGAAGAGGGTTTACCTCAGTTTGTTGATTGGTTTAGACACTATAACCGCGTGTAATTGTTTCATGCTTTCAGGTGATCGTTCAGAATAGTCCGGCGATCTCCCCATGTTCATTCAGGCAGATGTGCTCTGCTGCTGGCTGGCGTGGCAAACCCGGCATAGTCATGATGTCTCCACAAACTACAATCACGAATCCCGCACCGGCGGCTAACCTCACCTCCCTGATTGGCACCACGTGGTTGCTTGGCGCACCTTTTAGGTTCGGGTCGGTTGAGAAACTATACTGAGTTTTCGCAATGCAAACGGGGAGGCTTCCATGTCCAGAATCTTGGAGCTCCGCAAACCTTTTCCTCACCCGCTGATCCGCTATAACGCCGCGTGCGCCGTATATTTGCTGAGCGACCGTGCGAGCTTTATCCCACAGTGGCATATCGTCTGGGTACAAAAGTTCAAATTTTGAATCTTTGCGATCAGATAGAGCAGCAACGGTTTCTGCCAAGTCTGTCGCTCCCGCGCCTCCGACAGCCCAATGGTCACACTCAAAAACATCAACATCAATCTCTGCGCAAAATTGCCTCAGGGATTCAATTTCGGCACTAGTGTCGGTCGAGAAACGATTGATTGCTACTACAACTGGTACACCGAACTTATGCACATTCTCAGCATGGCGAGCCAGATTGGTGCATCCCTCTTTCAAAGCAGGGATGTTTTCGACATCCAGTTGATCACGCTCCACGCCCCCATGCATTTTCAATGCGCGGATCGTTGCTACTAGCACTACGCAGTCAGGTTTTAGATTTGCCTGGCGGCATTTGATGTCAAAAAATTTTTCGGCTCCAAGATCTGCGCCAAAACCTGCTTCAGTAACGACATAGTCCGATAGCTTTAAGGCAGCTTTGGTCGCTATGACTGAGTTGCAACCATGCGCGATATTGGCAAATGGTCCTCCGTGAACTAACGCTGGCGTGCCCTCAAGCGATTGCACTAGGTTTGGAGCAAAGGCATCTTTCAGAAGAGCCGTCATGGCGCCATATGCTTGGAGGTGGCTAGCATTCACCAGTGTTCGAGAGGTTGTCTCGGCAACGGCAATCCGGCCAAGCCGTTCTTCCAAATCCGTGAGATCACTTGCCAAACATAAAATTGCCATGATTTCGCTAGCGACGGTTATATCGAAGCTATCTTCACGCAGAAACCCGTTAGATACGCCCCCCATGCCGGTGGTAATCTGACGAAGCGCTCGGTCGTTCATGTCGACCACTCGTCTCCAGGATATTCGACGGGTGTCGATTTGAAGCTGGTTTCCCCAATAAATGTGATTGTCAATCATTGCGGCTAGTAAATTGTTGGACGCGCTAACGGCATGAAAGTCGCCGGTGAAATGAAGGTTAATGTCTTCCATAGGAACTACTTGGGCGTACCCACCGCCGGCAGCTCCACCTTTCATGCCAAAACAAGGGCCTAGGCTAGGCTCTCTCAAGCAAATGGCAGACTGTTTTCCGATTTGTTTCAGGCCGTCGGCGAGTCCGATCGTTGTGGTCGTTTTGCCTTCGCCGGCTGGGGTTGGTGTGATCGCCGTCACCAGTATCAGTTTTCCATCGGGCTCATCGTTGAGGTTCTCAAGCACTTGCAAGGGGATTTTGGCTTTGTCATTCCCGTAAGGTATTAGGTTGCTCCCGTCCAATCCAAGTCTATTTTTCGCGACTTCGGTAATTGGATCCAATGAAGCAGCGCGTGCAATTTCGATATCAGGCTTTGGTTTCAGGTGTTGGTTTGCTTGGTCCGACATCGGTTGGTTCCGTTCGTATGAGTTTTGGAAGGAGTAGTTTTGTGGCCTTGTTCGGAATTTGATCGGAAAACAGTATTTGGGTATTCAGATTTGCTGATACCTTTCCATATTGTACTGGGGCGCTCCATGTTAAAAATTAGCTCGCTTCGGCGGTGGGATTACATGGTGCAGACCAATGGTATAGATTATTCAAGTTATTCTTCGGAGATTCACTAACTAAATACACCCTGGCTTTAATGACAACTGATGAACTGAAATCTGGCTCGCCGCCACTTGAAAAGAAGGTTAGGAAGGGGTCTAGAGCTCGGCGCGCTGTTAAGGCTGTATTGGTGGCGTTTGGCTGTTTAAACGTTGTAATAGGTGCTGTGGGCGTAGTCATTCCTGGACTTCCAACGACAATTTTTCTCATTATTGCTCTGTGGGCATTTTCACAGAGTTCCGACCGATTTCACAAATGGCTATATAACCATCGGCTTTTTGGGCCCATGCTACAGAATTGGGCCACGCATGGCATTATCCCTCGAAAAGCGAAGGTCCTTGCGCTGGCAACAATGATCTTCAGTTGGTGCATGATCGCTTACTACTCCACCTATTGGATTTGGCCATTTACAGCCGGGATATTGATGGTTGTGATTGGCGGGTACATTTTGACACGGCCAAGTTTTAAAGAGATCACCAACCGGTGTGATCAGTCTGTGCCTTAGTCGAGCGTTGTAATATCACTCACGCAATGGGTTGATTTCACCCACCAATCGCCTCTTAACGCTGAGATTCGTGAGGCCGCCACTTCTGCCGCTTCTGTATCTGTGAACAAACCGAAACAAGTAGGGCCGCTTCCTGAAAGGCGCGCAAGTTCGCATCCCTCGGAAGAGTTAAGTGCTGCCAAAACGTCATCGATTGCGGGGCATAATTTTCTTGCTGGTCCCGATAAGTCATTGGTCCTTTGGGCTAGAGAGCGAGAGAGTTCGTTGGTTTCTTTGGTCAGGACATTAACAGGCTGCGGCGGTGTATAGGGTGGGCGGAGTAGGCCGTATACCAATTGGGTCGGGAGCTGCACACTCGGGTTGACTAGCACGAGGGGCGCCCGGGGCAGAGGCTGTGAGAGAGGTTTCAGCACTTCTCCGATGCCTCCAACGCGGGCTGCTACGCCGTTTAAGCAAACTGGCACGTCAGCACCTAGGGAAAGAGCGAGAGCTTCTAACTCTTCTTTTTTTGGGTCGATTAGCCATAGTCGGCAAAGTGCACGCAGCGTGGCGGCAGCATTGGCCGAGCCTCCCCCGAGCCCTGCCGCGATCGGCAAAGCTTTGTATAAGCTAATCTTAGCCTTGGCTCTTAAACCAGCTAGGGTTGCCAGCATATTGGCCGCTCGAAGAACTATATTGTCGCTTGGATCTCTCCTCAAATGGTCTCCAAAAGGCCCGCTTTCCTGCAAGGTCAAACAATCCTGCGGGGCTACGGTAATTTGATCGTGGAGCGCAGTGAAGACGATGAGGCTATCCAGCTCGTGGTAACCATCGGCCCGTCTTCCCCTAACATGTAAGTAAAGATTTACTTTTGCTGGCGCCCGGACAGTGATGATGTTTTCGGGTGGATCGGACAAAATATCAAGATTCGCCTGACGCTCTGAGCTTATCTGGTGTTTCGCGTTCCAACTTTTCTTCGAGTGATTCCAATAAATTTGCATCAGGGTCAAATGACAAAGCTCTACGCCATTGGAATCGTGCTTCAGAGTATCGTCCCATTCGCCAAAGGACGTCCCCATAATGATCAGTAATCACAGGGTCATTGGGACGGAGTTCGACAGCCCGCTCAAGGTGCACCAGTGCAGCCCCAAATTCCTCAAGTTGATAGAGAACCCAGCCTAAGCTATCCACTATGTAGCCGTCATTGGGTCTTTGAGCTACCGCTTTTTCGATCATCGAGCGGGCCTCGGGTAGTCTTACGCCTATTTCTACCCAAGAATAACCTAGGTAGTTTAGCACTAAAGGCTGGTCTGGTTGGAGTTCGAGGGCGTAGAGTAGGTCTGATTCTGCTCTTGACCATTCCCCGATGCGTTCCAAAGACATTCCGCGTGCATAGAACATTGTCCAGTGGTGCTGCTGCACGGCTCCTATACGCTCTATCGCTTCATCGTAAACAGAAACGGCGTCTTTGTATCTTTCTTCGGCACGCAAAAAATCTGCCAAGGCCATCAAAGGATCGGCACGCTCTAGGCGCTCTGCTGCAAGTTCCCGCAACTCTTTGCTGGCTTCGTCCAGTTTGCCAACCTGATTAAGTGCGTTGGCTAGTCTAATTCGTGCTGACCAGAGAAAGGGCGATTCTGGCGCCACTTCGCGGAAGGTCTCGACCGCTTCCGCGTATTGTTCCGTTGCGGAATAAATGTCCGCGAGCAAAATTTTTGCGATGTCAAGGTTGGGTCGAACGTGCAGGGCCAATTGGGTGTACATCAGTGCAGGTTCGTAAGCACGATCCCGGAAAAATGAACTGCCCAGTTCATACAAGGCCTCGGCAAAACCTTCTTTGGCATTTGAAACCGTTGGGGTAGCCTTTGTGCCTGACCTTAAGCGGGTCAGAGCGGAGTCAATCGCTACAGTTTCTGGCCCTGTGCTAGGGAAACTTTCATACAATTTACGCGCGTCATCGACTCTCCCGTGTCGTTCATAGAAAGATCCGGCTGCCAGGACCGATCGTAGACTTGGTCCACGCACGTTGCTAACGGCGGAGCCGTAGGTCTGGTCCGCGAAATTAACTAAACCTAAAGAATCCGCGATCAGGCTCGCGTGGTAATCATGGGTCACCGAAAAATTTGACG
>CAZSYW010000112.1:0-7364 GCA_964611315.1 uncultured Rhodospirillaceae bacterium | reverse complement strand
ATATTTCCAGTGGCGAGTAGACACTGGAGCCATCGCAGCGTTAGAACCAATGATCGAAAGCCCGCCGCAAATACGTTATTTCAATATGACCGACGCATAGGCCACCAGTTAGTTACAAATACTGCCAGCAACTATTCACAAAATTTGTTTTGCGAGAAAAAAAGCGGCGATCTTTCGATCGCCGCTTTCATTACGCTACAAATAATCGTTCAAGCCATCGCCGCCTTAATAGCTTCAGGAGTGATTGGCAAGGAACGTACGCGAGCCCCAACTGCATCATCGATTGCATTGGCAATTGCGGCCGGAACTAGGGCCACCGCCGGCTCGCCGATTCCAGCTGGATAATTTCCATGTTCGATAAGTAAAATATCTAACTCTGGCACATCGCTCATACGTAACGTGTCGTAGGTATCAAAATTACCCTGATCAATCGCCCCATTGCTCATCGTGGCTCTTTCACGCAGCGCATGGCTAACACCCCAAAGGGACGAGCCTTCAATTTGGGCTCTGGCACCCTCAGGATTGACCACCGTACCCACGTCCATGGCAATAGTCAGTTTTTTTACAGTTGGGGTACCGCTCGAAGGATCAACATGAACCTCCGCAACGCAGGCGGACCAAGTCGGTGAACCGCGTTCCTGAGCGCTCACGCAAGAAAGCCCCAATCCGGTATTTTCACCAACTACTCTACTGCCAAATCCGGCTCGTCCCGCTGCCGTCATCAAAACATTCCTTAAGCGCAGTGCGCCACCGACACTATTTGGCGGGGCACCTGCATTTTTGCCGGCAGCATCCAGCATATCGATACGCATGGCTAACGGATCTTTACCAATTTTCCGCGCCATCTCGTCGATGTAGGACTCAACTGCGAAAAAAGTCCAGCCTGGAGCAACAGAACGAACAAACCCAGGTGGAAGTGCCTGCGTCGCTAACTCATTTTCGATAGCGCGAACATGGTGGTTAGGGACCGTGTACCAAAAATCCGATCCATTATTCGAGAACCCATCTATTCGACCCTTCTTGTCCACCGACTCGGCCATAAATCCAGGCGCGGTTCTTTTGGTAGACCAGCCCGCAGCAATAGCATGATCGATCGCCACATATTTACCAGTCGAGTCAACACCACCTTTGATACGTTGAACTGTTGGTGTCCGATGAAAGTCGAATCGAATATCATCTTCCCGCGTGTAGATAAGTTTAACCGGACGACCAAGTTCTTTCGCCGCCAAAGCAGCCGGGATCATCTCATCCGCGTCTAGACGCCGACCAAAGAATCCGCCTGCATATTGATGGTGTATGATGACATCGGCAGGATCTACGCCCACAGCCTCTGCAATCAAGGGGCCGACACGAGTGGCCCATTGCGTCCCTACAAATATGTGAAATTGTCCATCTTGTTGCATCGCCACACAGTTCATCGGTTCCATGCAGCCATGAATGACAATACTCGTTGTATATTCTGCCTCATGCGTTTCAGACGCCGCGCTCAAACCTCCCTGGACATCTCCGTCTAAAACCCAGGGCAAACCGGCATCCGGATCATTAATTAGGTTCTTTGCCTCAGACACCAGTTTTTCATCGCTAACCTCGGCATATGGACCCAGATCCCACTCAACTTTAATCAAATCGGCTGCTGCATCTGCCGCATGTTTGGTCTCCGCAATTGCAAGCGCATATCCCTTTTGTTGCCCCGCGGTTCCCAATCCATCCGCCAAAATCGTACGGATATAACCTTTTATTGATTTTGCTGCCGAATCATCTACGCCAGTTGGCATTGAACCCCAGCGCACGGGTGGGCTTAGCCATCGTGCATACACCATATTCGGAGCAAACACATCAATACCAAACCGAGCCGTGCCGTTTGTTTTAGAAGGTATATCCAAGGCGGGCTTCGACTGGCCAACTACCTTATAATCACCAAACTTTTTAAGCGTCAGCGCTTTCAGATCATCTTCAGTGAAGGTCCGATCTATGCTTCCGCCCGACACAATGTCTGCATAGGTTACGCTACCCCCAGAAGGGTCGTGTGTTACCACACTATTGCTCACCGAGCACTCGTCTGGAGAGACACCCATCATGGCGGCTCCGGCGTCTACCAACGCGATCCGACCCGAAGCACCGACACGGGACATTTGGTCAAATGTCCAGTTCACGCTCCAACTACCACCAGTAATCATTAACCCCCACTTTTCATGACTATCCGGGTAATCAATGCGTACATCGTTCCAATCGAGTTCAAGTTCCTCAACCACCGCCTGCGCGATGGCGGTCCCGATATGCTGGCCACCCTCACACTTGGTGATATGCACCGTGGTAATCCCAGAGGGCTCCATCGTCATAAAAAGGCCATGATCAAAATTACCGGCTGCCAACGCCTGGTTAGCACCACCAGATAAGTCTGAGTTTAGCGAAAATCCAAATACCAAACCCGTACCGACCGCAGCTGATCCAACCAGAAATTCGCGACGCCCCAAGCCTTCTGTCTGCAATTTTTCCTTGTGCTTGCTCATAGCTATGCCTCCATCGCGGCGCGCTGAATAGCACGTTTGATACGGGTATAAGCCATGCATCGGCAGATATTTCCGTTCATTGCATCCACTATTTCTTCGTCGCTCGGATTTTGATTTTCGTTAAGTAGTGCCGCCGCTTGCATGATCTGCCCCGATTGGCAGTAACCACACTGCGGAACCTGCTCAGAAACCCACGCTTTCTGCAAAGGATGCTGACCTTTTGGATCGAGCCCCTCAATCGTCGTTATGCGTTTCCCGACGGCTTGCGAAAGCGAAGTCTGGCACGAACGTACTGCCTCGCCATCGAGATGCACGGTGCAAGCTCCACATTGTGCAATACCGCACCCATATTTCGTGCCCGTTAGCCGTATATACTCACGAATAATCCACAAGAGCGGAGTATCGTCGGGAGCGTCTACGGCATGTTGAATACCGTTAACTGTTAGAAGTGGCATGGTTCCCTCCACCTGATTAATTCCGTTACATGAACCGCGGGAAGAGGCCGAGCACAAAACACGCACGTCCACCACCCGGTACATAAACTACGGGCCCCTCCAGGTAATACCCTTCCAGGCAAACTGTAGCCCCTGAAACTTTTCCGATAGTATATATGATTATAGCACAATCTGGACCACCAAAAAGATGGAAGAACGGGCGAACAGCGGCTTGTGAATCATGAGACCCACAGAGACAACGCGAGAGAACTGGCTCCAATGGCCTTCAAAAGGATCTTACATTGAGGCCCTGGAACGGCATCGTGTTTAGATTTCCTTCCTTACTTGAAACCAGCCAACGTGACCAACCACCCGCTACACGACCACTGCCTGGGTCTGCGATGGCGACTGCATGCCTTGCTATCTTACTTGCAATTCAGTCTTCGAGCGGAGAAGCTGAGGACAAAATGGTCTCCTATAGCGTGGTGGACGGCATGATACCCTTTTCACTGACAGATCAGCCCGGAGATCCCAAGCGAGGACGAGAGATCGCCGCTGGACGAACCGGAAACTGCCTAGCTTGTCACAAAATGCCCATTCCGGAAGAACAGTTTCACGGGGATTTGGGTCCAAATCTGGCTGGGGTAGGGGCACGTTTTACGGAAGGCGAGCTCAGAATCCGGCTGGTCGATCCAAAACTGGTAAATCCTGAGACCGTCATGCCCGCTTTTTATAAAATATCCAACCTCCGGCGCGTGAAGCGGCGTTACCTTGGTCAACCAATACTTGATGCCCAGGCCATTGAAGACTTGGTTGCTTATTTAAAAACCCTTAAGCGGATGGACTAGTGAACATACCGAAACCCGCTGGAACGTTGGCTGGCATGACATTGAAATTTAAACCACTAAATAATATTTCCACGTCCATCGGGCGAACCTTATGTTGAAACGAGAACACAAATTACATCGGCGCCTTAAGGCATGCACGAGACGTGAGGTCCTGACTTTTGGGACGGCAAGCGCCGCAGCCGTTGCAGTAGATCGCTTTGCACAAGCCAACGATTTTGATTATCCAGGTAATCCTTTTCGAGACCGGTTCCAAAGCTTTCGTCAAACGTTTCGTGTCGAACCGGACAGGGAAGAAGCAGAGCGAATTGTCCGAAATATCATTCGCGGACGTGAACCGAGGCCAAATCTGGTAATTCTAGACGCACCAGACATCGCCGAGAATGGCTCTGCTGTGCCGATCACCATACATGTCAAATGTGCCATGACTGAATTGGACTTCCCAAAAGTTGTTCATATTTTAGCACTTGAAAATCCGTTCCCGGAAATAGCCAAATACAAATTTACTCCTGCCTGCGGGGTGGCAAGGGTTTCAGCAAGAATACGGATGCGTGCAACAGCACCCTTAGTGGCAATAGCTGAAATGAGTGACGGCTCTGTGGGCGTCTCGGAAAAACTCGTTAACGTCACGCTTGGCGCGTGCAGCTAACGGAGATTTTTATTGGCCGCCCGAAAAGATCAAAAACGACGTTTAAAAGTGTCGCCCAACCCAGCCAAAAAGGGTGAAGTTGTTACCGTCAGGGCACTCGCTGAACATGAGATGGAACCAGGCGTGCGCATGGATCCCGTAACATTAATTGTCTACCCACGTTTTATTCTCAACCAATTTATTTGCCGTTACAACGGGACAGTAGTTTTTGAATCAGACTGGTACTCGGGAGTCTCCGCAAATCCGTATCTTTCATTCGATCTGCGTGCAGAAGGTTCCGGCCCAGTGGAAATTCAGTGGGTGGATGATTACAACTCCTCTACTTATGCCGTAACCGAGTTGTTAGTGGAGGATGACGGAACTAACCCAGACATCTCCGAATGAAAAATCACTCTGACAAAATCGGGGCGGTTGCAGTGATCCTAGCAATTATAGGTCTGATAAAAGCCGCCGAAAGCGCCAGCCCTGAAACACTTAAGTCGGGACATCACTTTTCAAGACCGGACACCCAAGCCATTCAGGACGACAAATTCAGTAATCCCGGTATGATCTACGTCGATCGTGGATTCCGCTTGTGGCATGTACTCGCAGGAAAGCATGCCAAGTCCTGCGCTGATTGTCATGGTGATGCCCTCCAATCTATGGCTGGGGTCGGCAACACTTATCCCAAAGTCAGTGTTATAACTGACAAACTGATTAATCTCGGACAGCAAATCCAACTATGCCGAACCCAAAAGATGGACGCTTTACCATTTAAGGCAGACGAACACGAACACGAAAGTGAAGACTTGTTAGCCCTCCAGGCCTACATCATGTTTCAATCCCGAGGCATGCCACTGAATGTTTCTGTGGTTGGTGTCTACGAACCCTTTTTCAAGCATGGCCGGCACTTGTACCATCAACGACTGGGCCAGTCCGACCTTGCGTGCGCTCAGTGTCATGACGATAACGTTGGACGTCTCCTGCGCGCTGAACAAATCAGTCAGGGTCATGTGAGCGGCTTCCCAACTTATATGTTGCGCTGGGACAAAATGGTCTCGACACACCGCCGGTTTCAGTTCTGTAACGAACAGGCACGAGCCGAACCCCTGCCCCTTGATCATCCAGATTACAATGCACTTCAGTTATACGTATCCTGGCGTGGAAGTGGCTTAGCTATAGAGACACCCGCGGTGCGTCGATGAGGGCAACCGAAAATTAATCGATTTGCTCAGGCTTTCTTGATAGAGCGGCTCGGAGCTCGTAGAGAATGGCAAGAGAGGCGGTATAGTTTTCGACTTTATTAAGACCGTCAATTTGACCCAAGTCATCGATGCATCGATTGATTATCTCGTTCACAGGTGCACCAGGCTGCCCACGAATCGCATTTAATTCTCTGGTAATCTGATCAATAACCATCTTGCCAAGCGCCCAATCCCTTGAAAGAAGAGTACGCTCCAGAAATACCCATATCGGCTCGAGTTTAAACTTCCTCGGCATGGCTACTTTAACGGCAACTCCACCGCCCACTACCTGAAGATAACCCAGTAGCGCAGTCTTATCTTTTTCCGTGAGTGACAATTCGAAATGACCGTCAAAATATGCTACAACGGCTGCAAGGGAATCAAAACGACCATCATGCATATATGGAGGAGTAATCCTTAGATCACGAAGCGTCGGCGTATCTATCCGGAGACCAGTCCCTACATCATGCACTTGGCGATCAATAAAGGCCTGCTCAGGGATATGGCAGAAACTACAGGACAATTTCGGATCATTAGGAAATGGACGATTAAAAACCTCATAACCGCGCCGTACTGTTGATGACGCTAATTCGGTCAACTGGCCTTGCTCGTCAATCCGGTTGTTTGTCAGGAACTCAAGGCTCGCTTGATAAGCAACTAACGCATCCAAAGTCAGGCCTCCTGGTTCTTTCCCACCAAATTCGTCGACGATCGCAAAACGAGTAAAATCCCGCAAAGTGGAAAACTTTCCAGCCCTCCCATAAGGACCGGTTTCACGAGCACCTAACAAACTTGGGATTCCAACAGGATTGAAATTTCCGTCCTCATACAGAGAGATCGCGCGATGGGTTATATCTATAGTCCCGGGTTTACTCGACAAACCTGCCAAGAATATGGTTTGGCTAGCGCCACCGTCAGGATGACAGGAATCGCAAGACAGGTGGATACCCAAAGAACGAGATGCGGCCAAATCTAACAGTCCCTCATTCTTGAAGGCCAGCTCTCCGAGTGCAATCAACACCGCATTATCTGAATTGTGTCCAGCAGACAGCAAGGACACTGCCTCACCCTGATCCAATACGGACCGGGAATCTAAACCGTAAGCTGAGGTTACAAGAAATAATGCCAGAATTAGGCCGGGTATGCTTAAAACTGTGACACCCTTCCCTACAACCATTTTTTCCCCAATTGATACAATCGAAACCTAAATGACACCACGGCTACGCCTGCCCCAATCTTCTCTTATTCCCTATTACTGATACGACAACCTCATATTGTCATAATCACAAAAAGGGCATGGCGCCTCGCGCATGTTAGCTTCTCCGAGGCGAAATAGGATCTAATTTTTACTATATTCATGGCGAAGAAAATCCGATTCCGTTACAATCATGAAAGCTTTAACAACTGAAAGGAGGTGGTCCAATGTCAAGTGCTTTGGATGTTATATCGATTGCCCAGAGTGTTTATGACGACCGTCGGAGCAGCCTCTTACGATCGCTCTAAACCAATATTTAATCGAGGTATATCGTTATACCTGAACACGAAAAGGGAGACATGATTGAATGTCTCCCTTTTTTAATGCGATGGAGATTTTATGGACATCCATCAGTTCGCCTATTTTTTTCACTTTGTGATAATTTCTGGCCCCATAAAGAGTGTTGGCAACCAAGTTGATAAAAATGGTAAGTACGTCACCAAAATTA
>CAZSYW010000111.1:0-7479 GCA_964611315.1 uncultured Rhodospirillaceae bacterium | reverse complement strand
CGGTGAAGAAAATACCTCTGAATTTCTTGACCTTCATGAGCGCCAAGATATTCATGCATCTGCCGCACATCCCCCCCGGCCATGAAATGCTCTCCTGCCCCATTCAGAACTATACATCGTATATTTTCATCAAACTCAAGTTGGTGCAGGGCCTCATCCAACAGTCCACGCATCTCCATTGATAGGGCGTTCCGCACCTCTGGTCTGTTCATCACCAAAGTGGCAACGCCATCATTGATGTGTACTTCAAGGTCAGCCATACACATTTCTCCTTTTAAAATTTAAACGCTATTTGATCCGTGCAGCCCACAAAAGGCACGTTATAATATTTGACTTGAGCGTTCCCAAAAGAAACGTTATCAGGGAGAAGTTCCTTGGTCCAACTTTGACGCCAAATGCCGTCTAACTGAGAGCGCATCTATGCCTTTGAAATTATTCGGATATTTTCGTTCTTCGGCTGCTTATCGTGTTCGTATTGCATTAAACCTTAAGGGGCTCGATTGCGACTTTGAATCCATTCATCTGAGCAAAGACGGTGGCAAACAATTCGAAAGTGCATACCGGTCAATCAATCCCCAAGCTTTGGTGCCGACCCTGCAGGATGGGTCAACCTACCTTTCCCAATCACTCGCTATTATCGAGTACCTTGAAGAAACATACCCAAAAACATCTCTGCTCCCCAACAACCCAATGGGGCGAGCACGTGTGCGCGCGCTTTCGTTGACAGTTGCCTGTGACATCCATCCTCTAAACAACCTTCGAGTACTGAAGTACTTGAGCGATGACCTGGCGGTGGAGGACAATAACCGAACGAAATGGTATAAACACTGGGTCTCCGCAGGCCTGAGTGCCTTGGAAGCAATGTTAGTCGACCACCCAGACACCGGTCAGTTTTGCCATGGTGACGACCCCGGTTTAGCAGATGCATGCTTGATACCGCAGATATTTAACGCGAACCGGTTTGACTGTGACCTCACAGGCTGCCCGACCATTCTGCGCATCAACCAAAAATGTCTTGAGCTGGATGCCTTCCGCACCGCCGCACCGGAAAACCAACCAGATGCCGAATAGGTTCTAGGTGCCACGATCCTCGCGCCTGAGTCGAAAACATTTCTACCAGGAACCTGCCGAATACCTAGGGCAAGACAACACCCTGAACCAGAGTCGAAGCTAGTTCTACAGTTCCAATTTACCCAGACAAATGAGCGCGCTTCGACCGCTTTAGTTGCGTAGCAAAGACTAAAAGCAGGACCGCACCACCCATAGTATCGGTGCGCCAATCACCGTGCAACAAAGATGCAGCTGCAAGCACAGCTAAAACCCGCTCTGTTATGGTCATATTAATAAGCAGAAAACCTTGCACCGACGCCCCTAAAGCAACAACCCCTATCACACCGGTTAAAAAGGCTTGAATGATCTCGACCACACCGCCAATGGACAACAAGGCGGGACTGTACACCATCACAAAAGGAACCAAGTAAACAGCAGCTCCAAGCTTCATTGCCGTCAACCCTGTTTTTTGCAGGGGCGTACCAGCGATCGTCGCAGCAGCATAGGCAGCAACCGCCACCGGTGGCGTGATAGCCGATATGATAGCGTAGTAGAAAACAAAGAAGTGAGCTGCCAGCGGCTCTATCCCAAGCTTAATAAGAGCTGGTGCACCAAAAATAGCGACGATCATATAGGCCGCAGAGGTCGGCAAACCCATACCCAAAATTATACAGCTGACCATTACCAAGAGTAACGTTAACAACAAGTTACCGTTCGTGATGTTTATCAGTATGGAGGTAAACCGGAGGCCAAGGCCGCTCAATTCAATGGTGCCAACCACCAGCGCCGCAATAAAGAGCGCAGCAGCAATTGGCGCTATCCGCCGGGCACCTAACTCAAATGCATGCAACAAACCTTGCAAGCTGAGCTGGGTACGAGATCGCAGGAATGAAAATAATACTGTGCAAACAACCCCCGCAAATGCTGCGTAAAATGGAGTCGTCCGATCTACGAGCAAAATAACAACAATGAGGATCACCAACATCATATGAATGTCTAGGCGCACCTCTCTGCGCGCCTTCCGCACCAGATTTAGATCCATTGAGGGCAGGCCAAATTTTTTGGTTTCTAAGTGAACCATGAAATACACAGCAAAAAGATACAAAAAAGCCGGGAGTGCAGCTGACTTTGCAACTTCTATGTACGGAGTCCGGGTGAAATCCGCTATCAAGAATGCCGCCGAACCCATTATTGGGGGAACCAACTGACCGCTCGCAGAAGCTACCGCTTCTACTGCCGCAGCGAATCGTGGTTTAAATCCGGTCTTTATCATTAGAGGAATTGTAAAGGTGCCGGTAGCATAAACGTTTGCGACAGCAGCACCGGAGATGGACCCAAATAAGCCGCTCGCAAGCACTGCCGCCTTACCCGGGCCCCCAGGTTGTTTTCCCATCAACCCAGCGGCAAGGTTCATAAAAAGATCTCCCCCACGCGCTTTTTCAAGCACGGCACCAAGAAGCACAAACATCAGGACATATGTAGCAGAAATTCCAGTGATCGAACCGTAAAGCCCTTGCGTCGTCAAAAATAAGTGGTCAACGAATCGCATCGGACTGACCGCAGCTTGGTAAAGAGGCCCAGGGAAATATGGCCCGAATAAGCCGTGCAATAGAAATATTGTAAATAATGCGACTAGAGTTAGACCAACCGCACGTCGACACGCTTCCATCGATAATGCGATTGCTATTATTGCGACCACCCAGTCG
The DNA here is from genome assembly GCA_964611315.1 of uncultured Rhodospirillaceae bacterium. Classification (GTDB taxonomy): domain Bacteria; phylum Pseudomonadota; class Alphaproteobacteria; order UBA7887; family UBA7887. The sequence goes on along the minus strand of CAZSYW010000111.1, from coordinate 4,723 downwards.
ACGGTGGTCAGGTCGGAAATGTATGGGTAGCGCTCAACCACATAATTGTAATTCCCATATATATAGAGAGCCGGAACCCAAGACAGCATGAACAATGCCCAGTCATACCAAGGCACATGATGCCCGGACCGGGTTTTTGTAATCCCATACACCAAGAAGATCATCGACACGTACATCGACACGTGCGTTGGACGAAACTTCATTACTTCTGGAGCCCCGAACGCCGCCGCGGCCAAGTGATAGACGATTACCGCCACGGCCAACCAACGAAGAAAGCTCACGGGCCACCCAACGAGTTCCCGCTGGCCACCGACCCTGATAACCTCCCGTGGCGAACAAAACACAGTATGGAATATACCCCGAGCAAGTGGCAGCAGCGCCATCAACAAGGCTGTCATAGCAATTATGGCAAACATCCACTCAAAAAGAGTGAGTGGGTTAAGGTAGGGGAATTCCGGGGAAACGAAGGCCGGCTGATAATACACGTACAAAACTGGCAGACTGCCAGCAGCTAGTTTCGCTAATTCAACACGACGCTCCACCCCAATCTTTGCAAGTGCAGGCAATCCGAACGCCAAGGACAAAACGAAAAGGTAAATGGCCACAATAGTAGGCTGGATAGACTGCGACCATGGCCCACCAAATCTCTCCAGGACCAGGTGGCCGAGTATCACTGCGACGGCACACCATCGCATCGCCACGGAAACACCGCTTTCCACATTATCCGAATTCATTTGCACCGAACTGTACAGAAACTGTGTAGCATCGTCGGTCTATTTTGCGGCCACCTGAGGAGACAACGGCCCAATGCGAGTAAATCAACGAAACTCATCCTTCGGCTAAAAGACATAGCTAGCACCCGAGCCTCATTCTCAATCCACATCATCTTTCATGACAAAAACGAAATACAAAATAGCCGCCAAACATAAGGGCCGAGGCGTATGTACAACTGCACTCCGCACACAATCTAACGATCTTCTTATTCAATCAAACCGTGCTCACGATAATACCGGGCTGCGCCAGGATGCAGCGGCAGAGGAAGCTCAGTTGCCACTTTGTCAGGTTTAATGTCGAGCGCACGATACGCCGACGCTAAATCGTCGCGGTATTCCAGCATTAATTTGGTCATCATATAGACTAGATCATCCGCCATATCCTTATGGCAAATAAAGATCGTGTGACGTTTGATAGTTGCAACGTCATCCTTTTGACCCTCATAAGTACCTGCGGGGATAAGTCCTGGAGTGTAACCGAAATCACTGGACAAAATTTCAATAACACTCTCCTCCAGTGGTAACAACCTAACGTCTCGAGAAGACACTAGGTCCGTAAACAAGGGTCCGCCAAGTATGTCATTGTACATCAGCGCATTTAAGTGGCCGTCTTTTAAGCGATCAACCATTTCGCGAAACTGCGAATGAATCACTCGCCCTCCATGCTCTCTAATGTCATCGTAGCTATAACCATGTAGTTCCAGCACCCGTTTTGCTGCAAGCTCCGAACCCGTTCCACGAGGGCCAGTATCCACCCTGAGTTCCGGTTTCTCCGCAGCCAGGCCCTCCATGGAAACGACCCCGAGTTCCTCGGAAACAAACACATGCAACCGGGCTTCAAACCCAACATTTGCGACGGCGCGTATATCAGTCATTGGCTCCGAGTATGGCGACTGCCCAACGACAGCAGATTTCAAATCGTTCGTAAAAGAAAGACCAAACTGCGCATCCCCTTTATTGATCGCGATTGCGTTGGAAATCGAGCCGCCCGGCACTATTGCATAAGCCAATCCATCCAAATGCTTCGAAAAAATATCAAACATCGCGGTGTTCATGACAAAATAACTACCGCCAATCGAACCAGCAGCAACCGTCACGTGCGTTGTTTTGGCAACATCTTGAGCAGCGGCGACTGGCGAAAACACAGCAGAAATCGCCACAACCACCAGGCTGATAGTGCTAGACATCCTGCACCACATCGTTGAAAGTCCTGTTTATGTTTCGTACAAAGGCTCCTCAATAGCATAATCTGATCAACGAATTAAGCCGTTTGATTTTCCGCCACCCATTTGCTCGACTCGACACATGACTCAAACTCTCCGATTAGCAACAATTTTGTTCGTTTATATGTGTACACAGATACCCAACGCTTGGGGTTTGCCACCGTGTGACACGTCCCGTGAAAAAATATGGGATGCCTGCGAGGCCACGTGGACCGGCTCAAATGGCGCCGAGTACTCGGGAGAATGGGCAAACAACAAAAGACATGGTCACGGCGTTATAACTTGGGAAAACGGACAAAAATATGTTGGAGCGTGGGAAAATGATAGACGGCATGGCTATGGCACTCACACACGACCTGACGGCCTAAAGTACGTGGGTGAATTTAAAGATGATCACCCGCATGGCCAGGGGACATGGACATGGACCGATGGGCAACAGTACGTGGGCACATTTAAATTTGGAAGCCCCGAAGGTCAAGGCACCCATGTTTGGCCTGATGGCCACCGATATTCTGGGGAATTTTTAGCAGGACTGTCTCACGGCCAAGGTACTTACACATGGGCAAACGGAAGGACATACGTTGGTGAATGGAAATACGATAAAATGGACGGCCAAGGGGTCGTCACATTTGTCGATGGAAGAATTTGGTCAGGGCAATTCAGCAAGGGGGAATGGGTTGATGGAAACAAGTACGCTCCGGGGGAGGCACCGCCAGAGCTCACACGGTAGATAACTGTCGAGCCTGAACGTATGAACCGCCAGACCAAGACATTTTACCACTGTGGTTTAAGGCACTCCACGCGTAATTCCTCAACGAATTGCATCTCGCCAAAGAAGCCAAGGCAGGTGGTACGCACACGCAAAATTGGTGTTGCAAAATAAGAGGCAGAGTTAGGGTTTACTTAGCAATCCACCGTCACATCAACCACGCCCAACAAAATCACGCATCGGGATCAAAATCCCGGGCGTCTTCGCCGCGAAAATTCAGTTCAATTGTAATCCCGTCCGGATCTTTGACAAACACCTGGTGGATACCAAACTCAGGCACTTTTCGATGAACCATTTCAGTGTCATGAGTCTTCACCCTAGCTACAAATGCTTTCACATCACTGCCGGAAAAAGCCACGTGGTCTATCGCACCCGAACCCTCTAAGTTTCCCTCCTTTGCACCAATAAAGGCCTCCATAGCCTCGTTGGAATCCGCCGCCTGTAAATGCACCACCGCGATTTCTCCCAGATAAATCCAGTACCCAGGAAACTCGAAAGGAGGCCGTTCACCTACCCGCATTCCCAGCACATCACAGTAAAAATCCTTCGTAGCCTCCATGTCGGACGCGCGGATGTTAAAGTGTTCCATCACCTCAAGTGGCATGGCTTTCCTCCACCCTAAAAATTATTTGTTGGATCAGAGTTTTTCCTAAAATCAATCATACTGCAAGCACCGGTTCAAGACTTACGAACTTAAATTACCCCAACTTGTTACCTTAGCCGGTCGCATTGCTATTACTGGCAGGGAGTCGAGAGTCATCTTCCGAAGTTGTGGGTAACGACTACGGAGTAAATTTTGTGCCTGCGCACGCTCGTCGCCCTTTTCGAGAATCTCCGCTTGACCCCTAAAGAGCACCCACCCTAAACGCGACCAATCTTCATCATACTTATCAACAACTACCGAAATTTGAGGGTTTTCTCGGATGTTTCGCAAACGTTTCAGGGCCATTGGAGAGCCCACCTTGGGTTTTTCATCTATCGCCACGTACAGGTTGTTTACCCTATATACAAAACACACGGGCACCACATGAGGCGCACAATTTTTATCCGCAGTCGCCAGTCGTCCGACCCGAAGACGTTCAATAAAGGTTTGTTCCGCTCTTGTAAGCATTTTCAGACAGGGTACGCGTTACTTCACCAAATCTTGAAGCAACTTTTACTTTTGAATTGGTCCCACCAAAGTATTCCTACATGACTAAAGGTAAGCATGATTCGTTTTTCGTGACCAAAGATTGCCTGAGAAAGCGTTTTAGTCGGTAACACTCTACAAACCTGATGTGAAATTGGTGTCGCGCTCATCATTCTCTAACGCCTTGAGTTTTGAAAAATCATTAGGCCAATCAACGTCGAAGCCCAGGGACGAACGACGGACCACCGCCATCTCTAACCCAACTTTCTCCGCTTCTCGTTGATGTTTAAAAAAACTTCGGATACCAAAACGAAAACGAAATGAGTGACCCGCAGGAAGACACAGGGCGTTGGTGCCATCACGGGGTTGGTCGGGCGCAATGGCCGCACCGGATCTCCCAGAGTGCCGAATCAAGGCGCGGAGATCATCAAGACAAACAAACGGCAAGTCAGCAGGCAGAATCAGAATGCGAGCCGAGCCTCGCGCACGGACTATTTTTGAAGCACTCTGCAACGCTGGATTCAAACCTGCTCGACTCGTCTCAAATAGAGTGTCCGCACCAGAAGCATTGGCTATCTCACGAGCTTCTATACATCGGGTTACTACGACCGTATTTCCCGTTAAAGCGCCTGCAGTGCGCAGAGTGTGCACAAGGAATCGGGCATTAAGTTTATAACGCTCTCCCCGATCAAGGACTGACGCAAGGCGAGTCTTCCCATCACTCAAAGACCGCACAGGAATAATCGCAGTCACCCTCATAATTGCCTAATGCCACCGTCATTTTTCGCTGGAATGGCCTTGGAAAACTCTACGACCGTCCGGGCCAACC
>CAZSYW010000110.1:638-7516 GCA_964611315.1 uncultured Rhodospirillaceae bacterium | reverse complement strand
CCATAGGCCGCTCATCCTCTTCGCGGGGCAAATACTCGTATTCTACAGACGTAGGCTGCCCATTCCGAAACGTTACAAGCTCGACCTTCATGCCGCCTTTTTCTCCATTTCTTGAAGTGACTCATTACTCTCTGCCTTAGGCGCAGTAACCTTAATTTCCCCCATGACGGAGCGATAACGTTTCTCCAAAATCCTGTCCTGCCAGGACACTGGCAACAAGCGAAGAAACTTTAGATCTAATCTCCGCTTTAGATCTCCAATTCCATGCGCCAGGACACGTTTCCAAGGTGTCGGAGGACGAGAAAGACGGCCAACTTTAAAAGTCATTTCATCGTCGAGATACATTGATACTGAGTAGGGCTTCTCAAACAAGACAGAGGTGTTGCCGCCGTCTAAACGGATATGCGCACCTAGACTGTCTTTACGTTCCAGTGCAGAATTTGCGACCGCATCCGCGGTATCAAGCATATTTATTAATTCTACATAATCTAGGAGCGTTTGATTCCAGAGTGTTTCGCTGCTGATGGAAATTTTCGTAGCATCTTGCCGCAGCTTTGCAGATTGCCGCATAAACTTCTCAATCCCTGCTCTCGTTCTCGCAGGTCCAATACCGTCCCATGCAGCCCGTTGCAATTCTCTGATCAGACCTGACCCGGTCTTATCCCCGGATTGCCCGAAAAGGCTACGGTACCGACTCAGGCCAGCCTCGAATGCGCGGTCTCTTATTTCAGTCGGCACTTTGTTTTTCATTCCGCTTAAAGCCGCCGCCGCACGACCGGCCCTCGCACCAAAAATAGGCCCTTCCGACAAGGATGTTGAACCGAGCCTGTTCGCGCCAAACACACCGCCCATTGCTTGCCCTGCCGCGAATAAGCCCTTTACCCTCTTACGACCCTCCAAAGAAACTACGCTACCAAACTCATCGACCCGTACTCCGCCCATTAAATAATGCGCTCCCGGCCGAACCTCCCATTGTTCTTTACATTCCGCGGCCACCCGGCCAAGCGCCTGGCGCACGGTTGTCATCACTCCACTCACAGCAGTGTTCAAAAACTTCATATAATAAAGTCCGGAGCGTTCTGCTTTGACGTTTGCGGTAAGATCGAGGTAACAGCCATTTCGTTCTGTTCCACGTCCTGCCTCAACTGCCTTCACTATTGCAGCTGCACACTCCGCCCGCGTCCTGAGCATGACACTATCCAAGATTAACTTCCCACGTGCGTCCCGAATCACTCCCAAAAATCCAGCGGTCGCTGGTTCCCCGGCTAGAAGCCCCTCATAGGACGGCGGCGAAGTTAAACAAAACGGTAAAAACTGCACTTGCTCCATATCAACAAGTTCTGCTCCGGCTCGAGCGGCCAAAGCATATGAATCTCCGGTATTACCGCGCATCGTGTCCGTGTTTGGAAAATACAGCGTGCTCAGCCCACCGGCGGCTATAATAATCGTTGGAGCGCGCACTCCTAACAGGCGCCCCTTGCCGGCATCGTAGACCAATCCACCAACCACATTCGGTTGATCAGCCTCCGGAGCCGTCACGATGTCCAGAAACCAAGCGTCTTCAAGATAATCAATGCCCTCTCCCTGGACTACCGCGTTCCACGCAGCGTGACCAATCGAAAGCCCCCCGTTATCATGCCCAACGGACCGTCTGTGCGTGTGCCCACCCAGTGCAATTGCGAGAGCCCGTGGTCGACCTCTATCACTATTGATCCGAGGGCGTACCCCCTGACGTCGGAGCCAGTCGTAGGCCTCTTCAGAATCCTCTGCAAAAGCCTGCGTGATTTCCGGCGTGGGCAGGTCTCCGCCCGCGAGACGAAGATTGTCCGCCAGCACCTCGTGGCTGTCCGTGTCGTCTGCTACTCCCCGCACCGTGACAATTCCCTCAGCAATCTTGCTATCCGAGCAACCAATAGGATCTTTTGCCACGACAAGAACCCGGGCCCCCGCACCAGATGCTGCATGAGCGGCCGCACTCCCAGCGCCACCCGAACCCACAACGATAACGTCATAATCCAGCCAAACCGTTTCCATACCCATTCGTATATACCTTTTAAAAAAGCCCTACCTCAAACAGAACTCCGAGGCCGCAAAACCCCAGCTAAAAACAACGCGCCCAAACCAGCAACATTAGATATCATTTCCGGGTACGCCAAAGCTAGACCACCGGATATAAGGATAACACGAGCAGCCAGAGACCGGGCGTCCGCGGAAAATGAGCCCAGAAACACCAAATGCCCTTGCAAGCCCGACGCTATTAAAACAATTCCTACGATGGCCGAACCCGTCTCCACGAGAATCGTAATTGTCTCTCCGTGTAAAACAAGAGCCGGATTCAGCACAAAAAAGAATGGCAAGAAATATATCACGCTGCCAAATCGCATCGCCTCAAGTCCCGTTCGCATAGGCCCCGAACCGGCAAGACTTGCCGCCGCAAATGCGCCAAGCGCAACAGGCGGCGTGATGAACGAAATCATGCCCCAGTATAGAATAAAAAGATGGACAGCGATCGGATTCAGCCCAAGACCAATTAGGGCGGGCGCAAGTACAATAGCAAGAAGAATATAAGCAGCAGTCACAGTCATTCCTACGCCAAGGATGAAAGCTGTTAGTGCGCCCATTAAAAGAAGAGGACCGAGTTTTCCCCCGGCGACCCGCGTTATTTCACCCGAGAACGAGCTCGCCATCCCGGTCATCATCAACCCGCCGACGATGAGACCAACCGCCGCCAAAATCGCAACCAGCTCCGTCAACAACCGACCGCTTGATTCAACAAACTCCATCACTCGTTCGAATGACACACGGATATGGGTTGGGATGTGACAAAGTACCAACAGCAGTATGCCTGCCCCAAATGGCAGAGTCGTCGTAAGTGTTGCCGGCATGTACACGCTCGAGAGAATGATCCCGATATAAGAGATGATCCCTAACCCGACGATGTAGTACCACGGATCACTCGATTTCAGTTTCCCGAACTGACTTAGGGCCAATAGTGCCATGGTCGCATAAAATGGTGCGTGCGCTTCACGTTTTAAATAAATCAGCAAATATATGAGCAAAAGAAACCCGAAAATAAAAAACCATCCTTCTGAGATCGTTTTAGCCACAGAAGGAATCTCATCACGTGGCAAACCTTTCACACCGTTCCGTGCGGCATAAGAGTCGATCTGCACAAAAAGTCCAAAAAAATATAAAAAGGAAGGAACAACAGCAGCAGCGGCCACAGCAAGATACGGAACCTCCAGGAAAGACGCCATGACAAAGGCAGTCGCGCCCATCACAGGAGGCATCAAAACACCACCCGTTGAAGCACAAGCTTCTATGCCTCCCGCATAGCGCGCCGGATATCCCGCTCGCTTCATTGCAGGAATAGTCATCGCACCAGTAGTCAAAACATTAGTAACGACGCTTCCACTGAGAGAACCAAACAGGCCACTTGCAAAAATTGCAACCTTTGCGGGGCCGCCACGAACCCCGCCCAACAATGCAAATGCCAGGTTGATAAAGAAACGTCCACCGCCTGTGCTTTGCAAGGCTACCCCGAATAGAATAAACCCGATAATTAGCGTGCCAAATACACGCATCGGAATACCTAAAACAGATTCTTCACTCAGAATGTGATAACGGGCGGTCGAAGCTATATCCTGGGGCAGCCCTGAAAACAGGGCGGGCATGAAACTGGCATCAGCGAAAACTGGATAAAGAGACAGCACACCAAAAATTATAGCTATCGCTGCCCCCCCCGCGCGACGTGCTGCCTCTACAATTAAGCCCCAAAAGAGAAAGGACAAAGCAACGGGAAAACTAGGGGACACAAACTCCCACCCTTCCTCCAGACTACGCAACCCAGTAACCGCAAAGTATCCACCCACCAACAAGGACGTGACAAAGAGTATGACGTCATATATCGGAATACGGTCTCTTGGACTATGTGGAGAAAACGGGAAAACAAGAAAAAGATTCGACAGAAAAAATGCAAGTATTAAGTACAGATAACTGTTTTCGAGCAACACAACACCAGTAATAATTTGCAGTGCAAGAATTTGGTGAACGGCAAGCAAAATACCCACCGCCGTTAAACCAACAAAAATTACACGGAAAGGGCCTGTCAGTAAGCGAAACCTAGAAGTCGCAATTTGATTCTCATCAAGCCCTGGCTTTTGGTCGAATTGCTGCGACATCACCATACAGAATCCATCCCCGCCGCCTCTAGCGCAGCTGTTCGCTCGGCAAGCCAAAAATCAAGGAACTCGTTACCAGTTCGATCAGAAGACCGGACATTCTCCCAGGCCTCTTGCAGCACCGTTTGTCTGTCAGTGAGACGTTGATTATGCGCCTCATATTCTTCCGTCCAGACGCCTATTTCTCTGAAATACCGGATGGAACCCGCATGGTAAGGCACTATCCAGTCAAAGACCTGCCGTTCAAGAGCAAAGCCGGAATGTGCATCCTTGTATTCCTCAAAATTGACATGAAGGAGACGGGTTAGATCGTATGCCATTTGTTCATCCCGGTCGGCGTAAGTAATCAGAATTGGGTATGGGTAGGCACCCGATTCCAGACCTTTGTCTGCCGATAACCCGACGCCTGCCGTCGCCGTGTGAGGCTTTTGCCATGGAGCAACGTTTTTCAAACGTTCCCAACCCATTAAGTCATCGTGTGGTCCTGGGACAAAGTGGAGACCGCGAGGCGAGCCTTCCAGCTGATACAACATTGACGTGTTCGTTCCTGCGATTGCGGCATCAATCGTTCCGTCAATTAAGCCTTGGAGGGACGATTTTAGGCCAGATACTTCCACACGGATCACGTCGTCCCAACCCAGATTCCCGAAAGCCAGCCATCCCGTCATGTTCATGTTTAATGCCGGCCCACCAACGACCCAGGCGATACGCTTTCCGACAAAATCATATGGACCAGTAATACCGGCATCTCCTGCCGCCACCGGGATGCCGATGCCCGCATCCGACCATCCCATCAAAATTAAACGAACGGACTGCGGGCCCCATCGTCTCGACGCAAATTCATTTACCCCCTCCTGTGCGAGATAACTTCCTATCCCTGTTGCCGAAAAGTGAACTCTCCCGGCACGTAGCGGGGTCACGCGAGCAATATCGTTCTTTCCTGGGATTACGCGAAGTCGGTGGCCATCATCCGCCAGTGCATTCCCAATTGCCACCGAGACCGCGTATCCACCAGACGTCGTCCCGTATGCTGTCCAACCGAATGTACGTGGCAAACCCTCAGCGACTGCTGAAAACGGCACGCCAACCAATAGAAAAACAATTGTCACAGTTGACACGATTGCCCGGCAAACCAGCAAAATGTTCTCTCTTATATTCACTTCGAGCTCTCCTAATCGAAACTTAATGGGACGCTCGTTCTGAAGATTGCACAAAACTTTCATAGTCGAATCTCAATTTGCGGCGGCATTACCATTACTCCGTCAACGATCACAAGTTGGGTGAGGCAACCGCAGCCCAAGGGGAAGGAATAAACGCAGCACCCACCTGCGTTCCCCCAACTAAGGGCCGACTAACGAGATTGGGGCAGGCAAAGAGTGACGGGTATACACCGTGATGACTACTTTGAACCTTGAACCGCTCAGAAAGTTTTTTGTGAATAGATAGCGCCAACTTGCTATCGACGCTTACAACTCCAGTACCGCTAACGTCTATCCTCGGTTGAGCTAGAGCCCTGCCTACATCCATTTTGTAGTCTGTCAGAAAGGAGAGTAATTGAAAAACTGCGGGCATAATTCTCCTTCCACCGGAGGCACCGAGCGCTGTGCGATGACCATCGTGGGTAATTATTGTCGGACACATATTTGATAATGGCCGCCTTCCTGCCCCAATCGAATTAGGACGCCCTGGCCTCGGATCAAACCACATAATACCGTTGTTCATGAGGATCCCGGTTCCCGGCAACATCACTTTCGAACCAAATAAAGATAGAAGGGTCTGGGTCAACGCGACAAAATTCCCATGGCGATCGACCGCGCTAACGTGTGTCGTGCAAGATGGAGCCTTCGTATCGTTGCTGTCCCCCATTGTCTCAAATCGTTCCGTATAAGCGGTATCCAAGGCCTCCGTGTATGCAAGGTATGTATCCGCGTTGGGAGTGCCGGCCAACTCATTACCATTCAGTTTCCCGAGTGCCTCAAGCAATGTAGGCCCCGCACTCAATCCGGGCGCAACATGCACGGTAGCCCCACGGTAGCTCCCCTTCATCGCAGGGATCACTTGAGCCCCATACTTGGTCAGGTCATCATCGGATATTTTACTGCCACCAGCAGACAAATCTGCAACCAGTGAATGTGCAATATCCCCTTCATAAAAGTCACGGGGACCAGCGTCGCGTAGACGCCGGAATGTTGCGCTTAAGTTTCCTAATTCAATCCGAGGCGGTGGCGCGCCCCATTCACCCACCGGCGGATATCCGCCCGGAAGAAGGACACGTCTGCTTTCGGGGAAGCGCGCGAGATCATGTGCCGCAGTGCCTATCATTAGCGTTGCATACCAATCGGAAATCATCCCTTCTTCCGCAAGATGGATCGCCGGTTCTATCGCCTCCGCCCATGAAAGTGTTCCAAAACGCTCCACCGCAAGGGAAATCCCGGCGACATATCCAGGAACCGCCACAGATGGGAAACCTCTTAGGTTGCGATCGTCTTGAACTGCCGGCCAGCCAAACAGATCTGAGGCGTTTCCACCGATCAGAGGGTAATCAGCCGGGTCAAGCTCTCGCGGCGCGATCATACCGAAATCAATCGCGTAGGTTCGATCCTGGTCCGCAAGGTAGACGAGCATGAACCCGCCCCCTCCCAAACCACTCATCCAAGGTTCAACGGCTGCAAGAGCGAACGCAGTAGAGATCGCAGC
>CAZSYW010000110.1:0-628 GCA_964611315.1 uncultured Rhodospirillaceae bacterium | reverse complement strand
AGGCTTGTAGCAACTGCCGCATCTACCGCATTGCCTCCTCGGCCCAACACTTCCGCTCCCACGGACGAAGCTGCATAATGCTGGCTTGCTACCAATCCATATTCCGATGCTACCGGGGGCTTTGTTATGTTCCAACTCTCGTACTGCTTTTGCTCTTTCATGGATCTTTTACCACCCCAGTCTTGGCATTTACTTTTTTACCAATCACACTCCGCACAAAAATGATCGCCGCCAAAACCCATAATAAAATTTTTGAGGACTTGCTCGAACCATCGTATAGCGGCAATCAATCGATAACTAATAAGTGACAAGCTAGGCGCCACTGGAAAGTAGGTTCAAATCCGATAAACGTTTTCTTAAAGCATCGTCTTGTTCCTTTGACAAAGGAATCCCTGGAGGTCTTGGCGTCCCACAATCCAAACCAAGACGATAACTGACTGCAGACTTTAACACACCGTGGAAGCTGCCAATACGCAGCAAGTTACATACAGATATGCCCTTATCTTGCGCCACACGTGCTTGCTCCATGTCACCCTTTTTGAACGCGTCCCACAATTCAACCCAATATTCAGGGGCGATCCCTGGCGCCCCGTCCACAGTTCCCACAGCTCCTAGGCTAAGTGCGGGT
>CAZSYW010000109.1:0-7569 GCA_964611315.1 uncultured Rhodospirillaceae bacterium | reverse complement strand
TGTACTTGCCAGCCATTAAGAGAATCAAACGTATTTCATCGGCAAATAAATCAGGACCTTTTATGGGTAGTGAGTTCTCCTACGAGGATCTAGCCTCGCAGGAGGTTGGAAAATATACTTATAAATGGTTGAAGGATGAGGCATGCGGTGATCTTCAATGTTTTGTGCTCGAACAGTATCCCGTTTATGAATATTCAGGGTACACGAAGAGGATTGCCTGGATCGATCAAGATGAATTTCGTCCGTGGAAGATAGAGTTTTATGATAGAAAGAACGCACTGCTTAAGACAATGACCTTTAATAACTACAAGCGATACTTGAAAAAATACTGGCGCGCTCATGAAATGTTCGTGGAGAATCATCTAAACGGTAAGAGCACAACACTTATTTTCATGGATTTTGTTTTGCAGGCGGGGTTAGACGATCGGGACTTCAATAAAAACGCGTTGTCGCGCGTTCGTTGACTAACTTGAAACGGGCCTGCTAGCTTAGACTTGAGGATTCTAATTTTGTAAGGCTTGTTGTATGCTGATATTACGAAATCTCCTGTTCCAAGCAGTACGTAAGGTCGCATCGGACCCACGAGTACAACAAAAGGCGGCGGCAGCGTACGATGAACAGGTTAAACCGCGGGTGGAAAGTGCCGGTCGGTTTGCTAAGGACAATATTGATTTTGCTCGCGGAGAATTGCGGGACATTGCGTCTGACACCAACCCATTGGAGAATCCCGGTGGCTTTTTGCGAAAAGCTCGCCAACGGCTGTTTGCATTAGGTGAATCCAATGAGGCCGATAAAACGGACGAGGGATAAACATTTAGTGTCCCTGGTTGTGGCTTCCGTTGTCTGAAAGATAACCTGAGCGAAACGGGCTATGGACACGATAGTCACCGATGTAGCTGGTATGAGTGACTAGGCCTTCCGGTCCCCATAGATGAAGGTATATGGCGGGGGGTTCCATGATGCGCGTGGCTCTTTCGCCTGAACGAAGTTCAAGAGAGACTTGGTGGGCTGTTGCGGGCGCAATCATAGTTGGGACGCCGCACCATTTGGTCTGGATAGGACGATGGATATGACCACACAGTATCAGACAAATTTGGTTGTTTCGTGACACTATATCCGCCAAGGCGTCGGCATTCTCAAAACCTGTCCCATCCATATGTTTAATCCCCGTTTTAAAGGGGGGATGATGCATGACAATAATTGTCGGTTTAGTACTGTTCGTTGACAGTTGGTGTTTTAACCACCTTAACCTTTCATCGCAAAGGGTGCCGCCTATAGCACCAGGTTGCACAGTATCAAGTGCAATCAGACGCAACGCGAAATCGTCTACCACGTAATGGAGGAACTCAGTTTCTTTTGGCAAATAAGGCAGGTCTGCAAACGCCTTTCGAAGACGTTCTCGCCGATCGTGGTTACCGGGAATTAGAAAATAGGGCGCATCCAATACCGATAGGTGGGCTCGGAGGGTTGCGTATTCTTGAACCTCTCCATCAAAGGCCAAGTCGCCCGTGATCAAAACCAGTTCGGGAGTAGGGTCAAGAAGGTTTATATGGTTAACACACCGCTCTAAGGCGCCGCCCGTATCTACTTCTCCAAAGGCGAGTTGGTCGTTGGCCTTAACGTGCATATCGCTAAAATGGGCGATCAGCATTTGTGAAAATTCCTCGTGTCCGAAATACTCTCTGGTGCAATCTAAAGTGGTCGTGCGGTTCTATATTAGAATCTATTATGCGGTGGTAAGACTCTAAAAGTTAATTGCGAAAACTAGGGTCTCTTTGAACCATCAATCGGGTGAGAGCTGAAAAAGCAAGTTCTCCATTGTCCGCATTTTGCAGGGCTTCCGCATGTTGGCCCTGCACTTTTCTTATAGGTGAGGTTAAGGTTTGCCCACTTGACTGGGCCATCATTTGGACCTGACACGCTGTTTCGACTGCATAAAGATAACGGAAGGCCTCCGCGATGGTACGTCCACACGACAACAGACCATGGTTACGTAAAATCATCACGTTTTTTTCACCTAAGTTTTTGGATAGACGTTCACGCTCATCAAGATCCACCGTTACGCCCTCAAAGTCGTGATATGCAATACGATCATGAAGGGAAATTCCAGCAAAGTCATGGCACTTAAGTCCGTCTGCGGTTGCCGCGACAGCCATACCGGCAGTAGTGTGGCTATGCATAACGCAACAAACGTCCTCACGTGCTCCATGTACAGCACTGTGAATAGTGAAGCCTGCTGGATTAACGGGGTAGTCGCTGTCCCCGATAATCTTGCCGGTCAAGTCAACTTTCACCAAGTTGGAGGCCGTAACTTCATGGTACAGCAAACCAAATGGATTGATTAGAAAATGGGGTTTCTGACCAGGAACACGAGCAGTTATGTGTCCGTATATCAATTGGGTCCAGCCAAGATAATCAAAAATCCGATATGCTGCTGCTAGCTGCACCCTTAATTGACGTTCATTCAAAGTTCGGGTTTCTGGACGAAAATCGGACAAAGTTGTAACGGCGCTATAACGGGGCATTGTCAGGATATCCTGTCGTAATCTTTACCAGTAACGATGTAAATTCCAAATCCGCGTATAACCTGTCCCAACACGGGTCAAGCTTGTTTACGGACTATGTTGTTCGAGCGACAAGAGAGCGGCCCTTTCTTCACTCGTGTTGGAGTATTCAAAGTCCCTTCACCTGCCTGTTAGGGCAGAGATGATCGTCATGGACGGAGTTGATATTCCTTTAAAGCCAGCCCTGTCGTAGTCTTCTGAACGAATGAGAGCAGTGTATAGGCCTGCGATTTCACCGTTGCAAGTAATGACTGGTGCTCCTGATGCGCCCTTCGCGAGACTGAAGTCGAGGCGATCGAAGAGGGCATCGGTAAACCATTGGGATCCTCGTCCCACCTCATAGAGGCGTGCAGCGTAACTCGGTACTACGACGGGTCCTTCATGTCGTCCCAAATGTAGTGGCAAAGGGACGAAAATAGATGGATCCGTCACACTCAGTACTGCGTAATCACGGGCTGGGCCGAGACCCCTTTCTTCCGCATAGTCACGGCCCAGAATTATGATCCCCGCGGCTTTGGTGTATTGGTGCCGATAGTTTCGGAATTGGATGTTTTCAACCTTCGGATGCTTTGGCAAATTGTGACGGTTAGTCAGCACATAAATCTTTCGACCAATGAGGGTCGCCACCCCACTCGATGAGGATTCTCCCACTATGTTAACTGCAACGACAAAACGCTGGAGCGCATCATCTGAAAGATCGCAAAAACCTGCCTGGGGTTGCCGCTGGATCGGGATAGGGAGAGGTTTGGTTTCGCAGGCGGTTAGCACGTAACCGATGACCGGAATCAGGAACAGAAGCCGCCACCAGCGCGAACGCTTACATGTTTCGTCACGTAATACGCTCAGCAATTGCTAATATCCTATGCATAGATCGTAGTACTGGCTTTTCAAGTAATTTTCCATCCACGACTACAAGTCCGTCTTCGCTATCCTCAAAGGCTTGAACTATCCGCCGCGCTTCAGTTATCGCTTCCGGGCTGGGACTAAAACACCTATTAATCACTTCTAGTTGTTTGGGGTGGATTGCGGCTTTACCGGTAAATCCTAACCCAGCGGAAGCTTTGGAAGCCTCTTCAAGTCCTTCGATATCGTCAAGGTTAAGAGACGGGACATCTATAAGATCAATATTAGCCCCCGCGGCAGCGTGGACCAATCTTGAGCGGGCGTACAACAAGTTGTCCCAGTCCAAGTTTGTTCTTAGCTCGGCGGACATGTCGACGCCCCCGAATAAAAGGGAATCAATTCGGTCCGAGCTTTTTGCAATCTTGTAGGCGTCTTCTAATGCGTCGTTGGTCTCAATGATGACGTGGAAGCGGATGGAATTAAAGGGAGGTGCTTCCAGCAGTTCCTCAAGATGGCGGACCTCATCGTCTGTTTTAACTTTAGTGAGCATTAACCCAGGCGGCGGTTGCTTTCGTGCGAGGATACCGGTTATATCGTTTATCCCATCTGAAGACCTCAGGCTATTTATGCGGACAATGCATTCTGGTTCATGAGATTCCTTTTTGTATTTTTCGAAGAGTCCCAGTGTTGCCGTGCGAGCAGCGTCTTTTTGGCTAGGTGCGATCGCATCTTCGAGATCAACACAAACCACGTCGGCACCATATTTCAGTGCTTTTGGGAACCATTCCGGCTTATTACCGGGAACAAATATCAAGCTACGACGAGGTCCTCTGAATGGTGTCAACATGGAGTCAAATCCAGAATTTCTTAAAAAATTGGGCGTCATTTCCGTAAGTCGGTGAATTTACATGATTTGTTGAAGGATTGTTTAGCATCGGCATTCACTTGCTCTTAATTACACAATTTTACAATGTTCATATCTTACACACCTAATTAATATGAATAATCAGACGCGTAAATAGCTGAACCTGAGGGGCTATATGAGCTTGCCGTTAAACCAGGGTGGAATATCTCTGCTAAACGTCGATCAAATGTATGAGGCGGAGCGTCTGGCCGCAAGCCTGGGCACTCCGAGTATTACATTGATGGAGAACGCATGCGAGGCCGTTGCCGCGGAGATTAGATCACACTGGAGTCCGCGGCCTATATTGATACTTTGTGGACCTGGAAATAATGGTGGGGACGGGCTCGGCGTGGCAACCCTGTTGCGTCGGGCGCGTTGGCCCGTCAAAGTTGCGTTGCTCGAGCCAATTGACGCGTTTGCTGGTGATGGGGCAATTATGGCCCAACGTTGGGGCGGACCCTATGTCGATTTTGATCCTGAACAATTGTGTGAGGTTTCGTTAGTCGTTGACGCCCTGTTTGGAGCAGGGCTTCGAGGCCCTATTGAAGGGCGTGCCCGGGCAATGTTGGACATGGCGGCACGGTGTGAAACGGAAATTATTGCTGTGGATGTGCCGAGCGGCTTAGACGGTGACACAGGAGAAATTCTTGGATTTGCTGCAGAGTCGGCTATGACAGTAACTTTTTTCCGGCCAAAGCCGGGGCATATACTTTTGCCAGGGAGGGACTATGTGGGAGAATTGGTGGTTGCAGACATAGGGATCCCAAAGTCCGTGTTGGATGAGATTAAACCGAAACAGTGTCTGAATGGGCCAGGCTTGTGGTTGCCGTTTTGGCCTGATCTTAGCTCCGATACTCACAAGTATCGACGTGGTCACGCCTTGGTGGTGGGCGGAGGCCCAAATTCGACTGGAGCCGCCCGGCTAGCAGCAGAATCTGCACTGAGAATTGGCGCTGGTTTAGTTACTCTGGTTGTTCCGCCAGAGGCACTGGCTATTTATGCGTCTCATCTAACGGCGGTTATGTTGCAGGTTCTCAACGAGGAGTCTGACTTCCAGACTTTGTTGGGTGATGATCGGAGTAGTGCCGTGTTGGCAGGACCTGGCTGTGGGGTTTCGGAGTCTACGAAAACACGCGTTTTCGAGATACTTAGGTCTAGGAAGCCTTGCGTGCTCGATGCCGACGCATTGTCAGTATTTTCTGATAATCCCCGCGAGTTATTCGGGGGTATCACGGATGCGTGCGTCCTGACCCCTCATGATGGGGAGTACGGACGGCTATTTACCGGAAAAGGTGACAGGTTGTCCCGGGCCCGGCTCGCAGCAAAGGTTAGTGGTTCGGTCGTTTTATTGAAAGGAGGCGATAGCGTGGTTGCTACACCTGATGGTCGAGCTGCAGTCTTGTCCAATGCACCACCGGTATTGGCAACAGCTGGCTCCGGGGACGTATTGGCCGGCTTAGTCTTGGGGTTTTTGGCACAGGGTTGTGCACCATATCACGCGGCATGTATGGCCGGCTGGATACATGGTGAGTCTGGCCGGCGTTTAGGTAACGGACTTGTATCCGAGGATCTGGTTCTAGCCCTTCCCGAGATCCTGGATGATGTATCGTATTTAATTTAATTCTTTTAAAAAAAAATATTAACAATTTAAAACATGAGATTAAGATACTTATATAATGTTAATAATAAGTTATAAAGGTGCCCAGGATGGCATCTTTTTTTGAACGCGGTTTGCGATGGCCGAGTGAATAGGGTTTGTAGCTAAATCTCATAAAAAGGCTATAGGGGGTCATGATGAGTTACGAGACGTTGGAAATTGTTGAGGACTACGACATTGTGACTGTTTTTCTCAATAGGCCTGACAAACGTAATGCGATGTCAAACTTAATGAAAAATGAACTTCGGGAAGTCGCTCAAGAGCTGGATGAGAGAAGTAATTTAGCCTGTGTGCTCCTTACGGGCAAAGGACCTGTTTTTAGCGCGGGTAACGATATAAGCGAGGTCGACGTTGTAAAAAAGGTACCCTTATCGGAAGCGCGCAGACTTGTTCGTCTTGGCGCAGAAATGTGTGACGCGTGGGAGAGGCTGCGGGCGTTGACAATTGCTGTGGTCAACGGGCCTGCGATAGGAGGTGGTACATCTCTTGCGGTGGCCTGCGATTTTAGAGTGATGGCACCAGGTTCCTATTTTTATGCGCCGGAAGTCGAGTTGGGTCTGACATTCAGTTGGAATAGTTTACCGCGCATAGGTGATTTAGTAGGTCCGGCGCGAGCTAAGTTGATAGGTGCCCTTAGTCGGAAGATAGATTCTGGGGTGGCGCTTGAATGGGGTCTGTGCGAGGTCGTCGAAAATGATTCGATGGGGGCGGCACTTAAAATGGCTTCCGAAATTCGTGAAAAACCGAGAGTTGCACAACAAATCGTCAAGGAATCAGTTAATCGTTACTTCCAATCACCCAATACGGTCAACTTGGAACAAGACCAAATACTTTTAGCTTTGCTGGGCGCTGAGGCGCAGGAGTTGCATGCTCGACAACGCGATCAAATTAGAGGATAGGGCAACTGAGATCGGTTGGACCTTTGTGCTGGACCTAGTTGTCTCGCTATAGGGGCAGGGCGGTATGATACGATACTTGTTTAAGGGCAAAGCTCGATTTGATGCTACTTACGCCGCGAATTCGCGTTAGGTGCTCGACTAGGAAACGTTCGTAGCTTGCAAGGTCGCTGGTAACTATACGAAGCAAGTAATCGGCATCGCCTGTCATTAAATAGCATTACAAGACTTCCGGTCTTTTACTGATTGCAGCCTCAAATTGCTCTAATGCACTTTCGACCTGACGTTCCAAAGTGACACTGACGAAGACGCTAACGGGAAATCCAACTGCAGCCGGGTCAAGTAATGAAACGTGACGCTGTATTACTCCGCTGTCTTCAAGGGTTTTAACTCTTCTTAAACATGGGGACGGAGAGAGACCGACCGATTGGGCCAAATCGACGTTGGATAATCGAGCGTTGTCTTGGAGAGCTCGTAAAATGCGCCGATCGGTGTCATCAAGTTCAATTAAAGACATTTTATAGCTTAATATTATAAAAAATAGCTATTTTATAGCTGTAAAACCCCTCATTTGTAGCATCTTCGCAATACGACCAAAAGCTTTATTTGTTATGATCCGGTTTAATAGTGGGGAGGGCAGCCGTTTGAACCCGCCCGAACCTACTGGAGACCGTAGGCGGCAAAAATGAGTGGATCAATTGACTC
>CAZSYW010000108.1:0-7772 GCA_964611315.1 uncultured Rhodospirillaceae bacterium | reverse complement strand
TCGCGCATGTGAAGAAGGCCATCCGCCCATGATCGAGCTACTGCGTCCGTGGGTGTTTCTGTTGTTACCTCTGCCGTTTCTAGCCTGGCGTTTTTTGCCACCGCTCCCTGCACAAGCGGTGCTCTTGGTCCCTGAAGGCGTTCGGACACTATTGTTTTATCTGACATCTGACGGGCGTGGCGTTACGAGCGAGTCTCGGCTTCTCAATTGCTTTCGGATTGTCGGTTGGTTCTCCGTGCTGCTCGCCCTTGCCGGTCCGTATACACGTGGGGCGGTGCTCGAGACTCCCACTGGTCGCGATCTCGTAGTTGCTCTGGATCTCTCGTCAAGTATGGACGAAGTGGACATGGTCATGGACGGAAATCCAGTGCCACGGTATCAAGTGGTTCGAAATCTTATCGGACGTTTCATTGAAGAGCGTCGCGGAGATCGGGTAGGATTAATGGCGTTCGGGCATGAAGCCTTTTTGATTGCCCCCCTGACTTTCGATACTGGCGCGGTAGCGGAGACGCTTGATGAGTTGGTCATCGGTCTGCCCGGGCATCGCACCGATTTAGGACAAGTGGTCGGGTTGACCGTTCAGATCTTGCGAGAACAACCTAGTGCCACCCGGGTGCTGGTCATACTATCTGACGGCGAGGATAATACTGGCGCGCTCACAGGGCTTGACGCGGCGAAAATGGCTGCGACCCATAATATTAAAATCTATACCATTGGTATTTCTGCCGAACTAGATAACGACGGCGCGCGTATTCTGCGGACCATGGCCGAGGTTACCGGTGGGGCATTTTTCGCCGCCCAATCGGTGACCGCACTCGCTGAAATCACTGAGCGTATCGACAATGTGGAACCGTCCGCGATAAATGGCGACGCTGAGCATTTAATGCGAGATTGGACGATGGTTCCTGTCGCGTTCGCTTTGCTCATGATTTCTGGCCTCGCTTACCTCGGAGCGCGCGGACCATGATTATCTCCTACCCTTTGGTTCTGCTATTGCTGGTGCCAGCCGTCGCGGCCTTTGCGTGGCTTGCCCGCCGTGGTGATCGTTATCTAGCCCGTTTGCCGGGTGACTGGGAGCGTTTAGTGGTGCCATCATTACGCGTCATCGTCGGGCGCGAGGCGACTCAAGGTGCGGCTCCCCAGTTATTGGGTTTTCTCGCTTTGTGGGCCGTTCTCGTGATCGCCGTTGCCAGGCCAGTTTGGAAACTCGAAGACGCGGCTAATTTCTCTAATATTGTTGGCCGCGTGATCGCAATGGACCTCGGTGGTGGCGCTGATATTCACAGCCAGCGGCTCGCAGCCGCGGCTTTGATAGATTCCGCCCCTGAGGTTCCGACTGCGTTGGTGGTCGGGAGTGGCGACGCATTCAACGTGGTGCCTCTTACCACCGACCGGAATTTTATTGATCGCTATCTTAATGTCATCACGTCGGATGTTATGCCTACAGAGGGGCAGGAGATTCCAGTGATGGTGGCGCACAGTGAGGCGGTCCTCACCCGCGCCGGTGTCGTCGTTGGACAGGTGGTTGTGCTAGTGGGTGGTGAGCCTCCCGATCTGGCCAACGAATATCTACCACGATGGACGCGGGTGGTCGTCGCTGAGCCGGACTCCCGGGTTCAATGGAGTAGCTACGCGAACTATCTGGATGCGCGTCTTGTCTCTTATGATGATCTCACACCTGTTGTCGATGATCTGGAGAGGCAGATCGAACGTGCTCGGCATCGTGGCGATCGCGCCGCAGTGCATGATCTTACTCCCTATCTCCTCGCTCTTGCGGCATTGTTGTGGCTTACACTTTTTCGGCAGAGGCGAACCACATGAGCGCGCGCCAGGCGCTATTCGTATCGGGACTGGCGGTCGCGGTCGCTCTTTCTTGGCTGTGGCCACGAATTCAGCAGCCACCTACAACCCACGAAATCGCCCGTGAGCTTCTCGCCGCTGGCCGGCCAGACGACGCTTTGATCTTATTCGATGAACCTGTTTGGCGCGGTATCGCCGAATATCGCGCAGGGAGATACGCGCGAGCCGTCGGTGAGTTTTTCCCGCCGGAATCCGTGCTGCATATTTACAATATTGCAACCAGCCATGCTCAGCTTGAGTCATGGGTCGGTGCCATTGGGGCATACGAGAAGGTTCTGCGACTCGATCCTTCTCATGTGGATGCCCGACACAACCTTGAGCTGGTGTTGCTGGCAGCCGAGGTCGACGGTGATGAAACGATGCCGCGCTCTCCTGATTTGTCGCTGCAGCCGGCCGCAGGTGCTCAGAGGCAGGAAGTTGGTCATGAGTTGTCCGAGCCGCAGGTGCCAAACACAGGCCAGCCGACTGGTGACGGCGGAACAGACCGAGACACCGAGATCGACGTCAGCGGGACGGGCCAAAACCCTGGTGACTTGCTGGGCAGCCAACGAACACAGAGAATTGGCACTGCTAATATCAGTGGCAATCCAGAGGAAAGCCGTGAGGGAACACCCGGTAATAGGCCGGGGTCAGCTGAAGTTAAGGCACGTGAGAGTGCGCAGGCGGCGGAATTGCTGCTCAGGGATATTCATGATGATCCTGAGAAGGTCCTCCGCGTTCGCTTGTTCACCGCTCACCGGAACCGCCAGGCGGAAACACCATGATTGTGCGTTTTCTTAGCCCTCTAATTTTCACCGCAGTGTTATTGATTTTGATGGGAACGGCGGTGGCGCAACAGGTGGCGATTCCCGTGAGCCCGCAGTTACGGGTATTGGTGGAACCTAGCCACGTGCTTGGCAACGGTGCCTATGTGCAGGGGCAGGTCCTGCTGCGTGTACTTCTCGCGTCACCGCACCCCTTCTCGGAAATCGATTTCGCTATGCCAGAGATTTCCGGTGCACGCGTTATCACTTTGATCAAGCCAAGGACACGAACCATCCATGTATACGACAAGATGGGCTATGCATATGAGACGCGCTTATCATTGTTTCCCGAGCAAAGCGGAACACTGGTCATTCCGCCGATCAAGATAACGGGCTCGGTGACTAACGAAGTTGGAGAAAGAGAGCCATTCGATTTATCTAATTCACCGGTCGAAGTGGTAGTCCATCCTATAAACTTGGCTTTTAAGGACTCCTGGTGGATGGTGGCGGACTCCGTGGAAATCAGCGAAGATTGGACCCCCGACCCGGATCAGTTCCGTGTCGGGGACACGGTCCGCCGACACGTTAATGTGGTGGCCCATGGCGTCAGCGTGGAACAGTTGCCGCATATCGAGCAATCTGCCAATCAGGGTTACGCTGTCGTAGGAGCATGGCAAGACGGCAAAACTGATTTTACGAAGACAGGTTTAGTGGCCAATCTAAAGCAGACTTGGGATCTACGAATCCAAAGTGGCGCAGCACTGTATATCAGTCCAATTGAAATCCATTATTGGGATGCGGCGGCTAATCAGCCCGCCATTGCGCGCTTGCCGAGCAAGCGCGTAGAACCTCTGGCGCGGGACCCGGAAGCAGTGCGGCGCACTTTGGTCGAGGCGGCGATAACCGCGCATCATGGTCGGCGCTTGGGTGTGTTGGTGCTTCTCGGCATTCCAGCGGCAGCCTGTCTTCTGCTGCTGGCCTTGATATTTTACGCGGCGAGACTGACACATGCGGACCGGCGTTTGCTTGCGGAGTGCAGGTCCGATAGTGATGCTGTGGCCGCGCTCTCGGCAGTTTTGAGTTGGTCAGAGGCGAGTTTTGGGCTACGCGGTGTGCGTGCGCTGTCGGGTTTACGCGAGGGCCTTGGATCGCGTGGAGACGCTTCATTGGAAAATTTGGAGAAAACGGTGTTTGGTGATTTTAAGCCGGGCACCGATCTTCGAGTTGTTGCACGGGCCTTGGTCAAGGCGGCACGTCGCGAGCGGGTCCGCACGTTGTGTTGGCATTTGATGACACCCCTAGCGACCCTCTTTCAGGCGCGGCGGTTGCGTCTATGAATCTAAGCCATGTTGTCTCTCATTTGAAAGCCGGTGAAATCGCCAAACTCTCCGTCGGTTGTTTCAACAGTCAGTATGTTGCCATACAAGTCCGGGGTCAAAGTTGGTATTCGCAGTTGAAATGCTACCGAACATAACTGACGGCCACACTGGGAGCACAGGCCGAAATCGCGAAATTCGGGTCGATGCAGAAATGGCGCAGTGGTTTCAGGTTCTGGTTGTTAGTCGGGCTTAGCCACTGACTGGTCGTCCACCTTGGGTAGGGTCGGGTCGCGCCTCTCGTCTTTGAAGATACGTGGTTCAGAGTCATGGCTGGGTTCAAGTCGGGTCAACGCAGACCAGATGGCGCGACCGCTAAGACTCCGCCAAAAAACCATTCTTATGTGGCCCCTGCTAGTTCGGGTTCATCATATAGAGTTGGGGATTTCGCTTTTTTATTCAAATCTATCTGGCGTTGGATAGCAGCCGTTATTTCCACCGCACAACGTCCGCAACTGTGTTTGCAACCACAAAACTCATGCGCTGCCTCCCAGGTTCTTGCGCCGGACTCGACGGCCAAAAGAAGGCGCGGCTTGCTTATCCCATTGCAATTGCACACGTACATCCAGCTCACTCCCCCCTCTAACGCAGGGATTCTAGACAATTCCTGATGCAAATGCGAGTCATTATCACTTGGTATAAAATGAGGTGTCGGCTCTGGATGTTCCGGAAATTTTGAAAAAGATTCTGGAAGATACAGAGGATCATATTGACTGGGTTGAAACGCAAAGAACGCGCATAGAGGTAGTTCGCCTAGAGAATTATTTACGAGAGCATATGTGTAAGTAATACGTGGGCGTCACAAAGGTTTCGTTTTAAGAAAATTTAACTGCGCGGAATGCCTCAATGTGTCCACGAATGTTTAAGGAAGGCGAAGAGGGCAAAGAAAACTGTTGATGATAATTTGCCGTACACAAATTAGTCGCAACAAGGTTCTTGCAACAACGGCGATGGGTGATCATTAACAGTTGGGCGCGCGCTACTTAGTATCGATCCCCTGCTTCGAAATACGTTCTTGCAATTCGGTGATTGTTAATTGTGCTGGCATGATGTCTTGTTCGGCAGCCAGTGCAGCCGAGATACCCGCTACTTGACCGGTGACTAGGCAACAATATTGGCCTCGTGTCCACATGTCCGCAGCGTGGGTTACAGACAATGTGCGGCCACCAACGAGTAGTCCGTCTACATTGTTTGGTGTGAAGACACCCCAAGGAATTTGAAACCACGTGAGATCAGTAGTGCCAGTCCGATAGACGGTGTCCGAAGTGGAACCTTCACCGCCATCAGCTTTGTGCCAGTCCTTACCTGCTGCCATATGCCGCCAAATTTTTACGACACTTTCATCCCAATCTCGTTTGCCGAGCAGGTGAGTTTCCTCCAAAAGTTCAGGTCCTCGGATGCGTCGGGTTTCGCGAACACCTACACTGGAGGAAGAGTCCATGATCCACGAGCTTTCGAAACCCGGTATGTACTTTCGGATTACATCAAAAATCATGGCATTCTGGCGCCGCGCCTCCAGGTCGCCCCGGGAAATATCCCAACCATCGGTCCCGTCCACACCGTAGACTCGAGAGTTGTTAACCATCACAACGCCACGTTCAACGCTGATTCCTTCCATACGGATGTAATGCACCTCGTCCGGGAGTTCCTGAGTGGCGCGAGCTCTGTCAGCGATGTCGAAGAAACCCGACATCCGAACAAGCCCGTTTTCTGGATCTAGAATATGGAAGTTTGGATCCGCCGTGAAATTTTCTGGGTTTGCGCGGCAATACTCTACGGCTTGAGCAACATCGACACCACCAATGCGAAATAAAACACTCATGGGACGCATTTTCCCATCACTTTCACGTCCCTTCACGTGGTCGGCGCCCGCTGCGCATGCGACATCTGCGTCTCCCGTAGTGTCAACAACGATGTCTGCCAGTACCGCCTGTCTACCAGACTTGTTTTGCACCATCACACCCCGAATCCGTTTGTCTTCCATAATCGGATCAACGACCCAAGTGTAGGTGAGGATTTCGGCGCCCGCTTGCTCAATCAAGTCGACGGCAAGTCCTTTGTACGCTTCGGGGTCGAAGGGAAACGTTGGGCCGCTGATTATTCCGGCGCCTTTCTGATGAAGTGATAACGCAATCTCTTTTGCTATCCCTGTCATCTTGTCCACTGGCACATTCCATGTGTTCATCAGGGCGGCAGTCGCGGGCCCACCAAGCCAGGCGTTGCGTTCGATCAACAGTGTTTTTGCACCCCCGCGGGCAGCACCAATGGCAGCTCCGATACCGGATTGACCGCCGCCGCAGACCAACACGTCTACTTCGCGAACAACCGAGGTTTCTCTGGGTGCTTCTCGGACCAAGCGTTTGTCGGTCTGAATCTTCGTTAGATTTGCCAAGTTTGTTGCCAACCTCGTGTGCTTCAATTGTTTGAGTGCAGCATAAACATTTTATGATTCAAAGGCTGGTAGAAAAATTCAATGTACACCCTTGGTGTTATGTATCCAATTTATTCGCAAAGTTTTCTGCAAGGCTGTTCGGTATTTCTTATATGGTTTTAAATTCGGGAGGCACTCTTTCGAATTAAGGGGCGATGGTGTCTGCCACGCTTTTGTTGATTACATTTTCTTGGTTAAGTGCGCCGTCAAAGCAGTCAACGACGTTTTTTGCTGCGTTATAACCCATTCGGTAGATAGATTCCTCCGAGACTCCGGCAGAATGAGGGCTGAGGAGAATGTTAGGGAGGGCAAGCAATGGGTGATCAGTTGGTGCAGGCTCTATCACGAATGGATCTATGCCGGCGCCAGCGATGACTTCAGTCTTGAGGGCTTGGTACAATGCAGCCTCGTCAATGATACCGCCGCGTGCCGTGTTGACTACGTAGGCAGTTTTTTTCATGGCAGAGAGTTCGGCGGTGCCAACCATTCCGTCGGTTTCCGATGTTTTTGGGCAGTTAACAGATAAAAAGTCTATTTCTGGCAATATTGTGCGCCAGTCTTTGACGGGTGTCGCACCAGCAGTAGTTATGGAGTCTTGTATGACGTATGGATCATGGACCAAAACCGTCATATCCATGCCAAGACAACGTTTTGTCAGACGACGGCCGATACGCCCGAAACCAAAAATTAATACTTTGCGTTCCGCGAGGTCTATCGCTGGGTATTTCCAACGGTCCCAGATCCCTTGACGTACTTCTCGGTCAAAGGAGACGGTGCGTTTAGCTAGGGCTAGCATGAACATGAGCGCGTGCTCGGCGACGGTAACGGAGTTGGCGCTTCCAACGACGGCTAACGGTATTCCTTTCCTGGAGAGCGCATCTACATCGACGTTGTCGTATCCTACTCCAAAGCGAGACACAATTTTGAGCCGGGAAGTGGCTTCAATGATTCGCGTGGTAAACGGGCTAGTGCTCAGAATGACAGCGTCGTAATTCCCAATTTGCTGGACAATGGTGTCTTCTGAACGCTCCGTCAGTTCGTCGTACTCCACGTCGCTCCGTTCGTCGAGTACTGCTTTGATGCCTGCGGTTGCAGGCATATCTATCATAACACGTTTACTCATATGGTTTTGCTCCCCAACGCTGCATTGATATGTGCGTACTGCATATTAAAGGATCTTATCATTTTAGGTGATCAAAAGGTGCGCGGCAGACTTTCTGCATAGCCAGAACAGTTCAGGCAACTAGCAACATTTTCGGTAGGGTATATAACAAGTGAATCGGGTTGATTTTTCTGTGCCTGCTTGAATATTTACCTATAGTTACCTCTTATTATGGCGTTACCTGAAATCTCATTTGGTCC
>CAZSYW010000107.1:0-7804 GCA_964611315.1 uncultured Rhodospirillaceae bacterium | reverse complement strand
TTGAAGACGTTCTTCTCCCCAAAGATCAGCTGCTGGGAGAGGTCGATATGGCTTGGAAACAGGCCACTGCGGAGCTTGCGTTCGAACGTAGTGGACCCGAACGATTTTTAGAAAATATTTATGTACTAACTGAGCTCATTCGTATCTTAGGGGCAAAGCCTGGTCAGCGCGAGGCCGAGGGAATAGGTCGCCTTATTGCACAACTTCACACCCTTCGACAAATGTCGATTTCTGTTTCGGGGATGTTGAGTGACGGAAAGGAACCCTCCCTAGAGGCTGCCATAGTAAAAGACGTAGGCACAAACTGGGAACAACAATTACCAAATTGTGCACGTAATTTAGCAACTTTCATTAACGATGAAGGAAGCAACCGAGGTCGTTTCGATGAGTTGATCGAGAATGCTACTATCATGGCACCCAAATATACTATCCAAGGCGGAACGCGTGAGATTTTACGTGGGATCATCGCCCGAGGACTTGGACTAAGATAATTGCTGTGTTTCCCATCTACTAACAAATTTATGTTAAACTCAAAAATACGAAATTACGTCGGGTTTCTACGGGAGCAACGAATCATGACGAAAGTGCATTCAGCAAGAGCAATGAGAGCGTTTTTAGTTGGAATCTGCGCACTATTCGCATCCGTAGCTTTCACCGTGCCACATTCAAAAGCAAATGATCCAATCAAGATTGGATTTGGTATGGCTCTTACGGGAGCGCTAGCCGGTGCGGGAAAAGCAGCTTTGTTGTCAATGCAAATTTGGGCAGAGGATGTGAATGAGGCCGGCGGTCTGTTGGGGCGCCCGGTTGAGTTAATCTATTACGATGATCAGACCAACCCCAGCATGGTCCCCGGTATCTATACCAAACTGATTAACATTGATCGGGTCGATTTGGTGGTTTCCGGGTATGGCACAGCAACTATCGTACCGGCGATGCCCATCGTAATGAATTATGATCGGCTATTCCTCTCGTTGTTTGCCCTAGCTGCAAACGAGGATTTTCAATACGAGCGTTATTTTCAGATACTACCGGCAGGTCCCGATCCCCGCGTCGCTTGGTCGAAAGGTTTTTTTGAAGTTGCAATGCAGCAGGACCCACCCCCGAAAACGGTAGCCCTAGTGGGGGCGGACGCAGAATTTCCAAGAAACGCAATGATTGGCGCGCGCAAAAATGCAGAACAAGCAGGACTCGATATAGTCTACGACCGGACCTACCCGCCAACGAACGTTGATTTCGCGCCGGTGGTCCGAGCAATCCAAGCAACAGAAGCCGATCTCATTTACGTAGCATCCTATCCGCCGGATTCGGTTGGCATTGTGCGCGCAATCAACGAAATTGGGATCACTGCTAAGCAGTTTGGAGGAGGCATGG
Source organism: uncultured Rhodospirillaceae bacterium (assembly GCA_964611315.1). Lineage (GTDB taxonomy): Bacteria > Pseudomonadota > Alphaproteobacteria > UBA7887 > UBA7887. The sequence goes on along the minus strand of CAZSYW010000107.1, from coordinate 6,430 downwards.
TGGGCCTTCAATATGCCTCTATCCTAGAATCCCTCGGAGACCAATTAAACGGTATCGTGAATTATGATTTTTGGGTCCCTGAACCCACCCTTCAGTTCACCGGCATTGACGAATTCCTGGCTAAATACCAACCACGTGCGGACGATGCAGGCGTAGATCCGTTGGGGTATTACCTTCCTCCCTATGCGTACGCGTACCTGCAGATCCTTGGACAGGCGGTTCAAGCAACTGGCAGCCTAGACCAAGACATACTTACCACTCATATTCAGGATCATGAGTTTGATACCGTCGTCGGTAATATCTCATTTGGGGACGACGGGGAATGGGCTAAAACGCGGATATTAATGGTACAATTTCAAGACGTGATGGGCAAAGATCTTGCACAGTTCACTAAAACTGGAACCCGGGTAGTGCTTTATCCATCTGAATGGTCCTCAGGGGAATTACGTTACCCTTACGCTGCCGGTGGGCATTAGAACGGCAAAAGAATACGTGCGAACGACTTCGTTCAACCAACATCTCCTTTAGCCGAATTAATTCTTTGGAGGAATTAAAAACTATGATTACTGCTATTGTCCAGTTTGACCTTCCTGCGGATATCGACCGCCAAAAAGCGTCCGAGATTTTTCAGAGGATCGCCCCTCTATACCGAGACATGGAAGGCCTAATCCATAAATATTTCTGTTTCAGTGACGAAGGAAAAGGCGCTGGTATTTACCTCTGGGAATCCCGCGAGGCCGCTGAAAAAATTTATGCCGGCATATGGCGTGACCGTATCAAAGAGCTCTACGGCGTCGAGCCGGAAATACAATATTACGAACCTCTGTTGATGGTTGACAATGCTGCCGGCCAAATTCGCAGTGCTGCCGCTTAATTTTCCCCTAAGACTTCCTGACTTGAGATTCATGCGGGTTGCGAATTTCTCTGTCAAACCTGCGCGGAATACCCCCCATCAATTGTAATTGCCGCACCCGTAACAAAATCTGACGCTGCCGCTGCTAAAAAAACCGCGATCCCTGCATGGTCGTCCGGAGTCCCCCAACGTCCAACAGGAGTGCGGTTAAGTACCCGCTCGTGAAGGCCCTTAATTTCTTCGCGCGCTTGCTTAGTCAGCTCGGTATCTATCCAACCTGGCAAAATAGCATTTACTTGGATATTGTCTTTTGCCCATGCCGTTGCCAATGCTTTACTAAGTTGCACTATTCCGCCTTTACTTGCCCCATACGCTGCAGCGAATGGCGAGCCGAATATCGACATCATTGAGCCCACGTTAATGATTTTCCCCCCGCCTGCCTTTACCATCCACGGATAGGAGAGCTGAGAACACACCATCGCGCTAGTCAGGTTCGTGTCCAAGACGGTGCGCCATTCTTCGATCGTGTAATCCTGGGGCTCACGCCGAATGTTTGTCCCCGCGTTGTTAACAAGTACGTCCAATCCATTGAATTTAGCAGTTATTTGCTCAATCATCTTACGACAGGAAGTTGTGTCCTCCACATTTACTGGGACGGAAGCGGCCTTAACTCCTAGAGCTTCGAGCTCCGCTACCGCAGCCTCGCTTTTCTTCTCATTACGCGCTGCAACAACCACCGTGGCGCCTGCCTGCCCCAACCCCCGTGCCATACCGAGTCCAATACCACCATTCCCTCCAGTTATAACTGCAACTCGTCCAGACAAATCAAATAACTCCATAATCTATTCCCCTAAATTTTTGATCACAGGCCTTGCACGCGATACCCCGTCGTACAGAGCATTTACTGATAGAGACCAACAGCGTTTCGTACTCTCGTCTTCTGAGACACATACTTATGTTAAAAATCACGGTACAGTTGCATTTTTTTTCAGGGAATCAGCTCAATCCATCAACTCCGTTAATACCCCTGCAAAGCCATAGATAATATTGCATTCAAATCTTTTTATGGCATGTTAGAAAAAGCAGAAGGCTAGTGCGCTCTAACCAGGGTGCGCCGGTGACGAGGAAGGAGATATGGAAAGTGCATGTAGGCATCGGAATTATTTTTCAGAATCCCGGAAAGACCAGGACAGATCAAGAAGTATACGAAAATGAACTACGCTTGGCTGATCTCGTAGAACCGTTAGGTTTCGAATCCGTTTGGACGGTCGAACACCATTTTACTGACTACACGATGTGCCCCGATCCGTTTCAGTTTTTAACTTGGATGGCGGCGCGCACTACAACCACTAAACTAGGATCAATGGTTGTAGTTCTGCCCTGGCATGACCCAATGCGAGTTGCCGAACAGGTATCTATGCTCGACAACATGTCAGGAGGTCGCCTGATTCTGGGTATGGGACGCGGGGCAGGACGCGTGGAATTTGATGGGTTTGGGATCCCAATGAACGAGAGTCGTGAGCGGTTTGTAGAATCGGCGGAAATGATTCTCAAAGGTCTCGAAAGAGGTTATTGCGAATACGATGGCAATTACATTAAACAATGCAAGGCCTATATTCGGCCGGCCCCCTACAAGTCCTTCAAGAACCGCACCTACGCAGCAGCAGTATCTCCAGAGTCCTCTAGAATAATGGCTGAACTAGGTGTCGGCCTCCTAATTATTCCACAAAAACCCTGGAAAGAGGTCGATCGCGAGTTATCCAGTTACCGTGAAATTTTCCGAAAAGTTAATGACAGGGAAGCGCCTTCCCCAATTCTAGCTGGCTGGACATTTTGTGATGAGGATGCAAGACACGCTCGTGAAATGGCGAAAAAATATATTGGCGGGTATTTTCATTCAGTTCTTGAACATTATGAATTTGCAAGAAAGCCTCTAAACGATACCAAAGGCTATGAGTACTATGGAAACATCGCAGAAAAGATAGCCCAGTACGGTGAAGATGGTTTCATAGAGTTCTTTATGGATTTGCAGATATTTGGAACACCCGATGATTGCTACAAGCGAATTATCCAGTTTACCGAAAGAACTGGTGCAAATAAGTTTGTTGGGGTGTTTTCATATTCCGGAATGCCTTGGGAAGTCTCAGAGCGGAACATGCGTTTGTTTTCTGAAAAAGTTCTGCCTCGCCTGCAAGCATCCAACAAAACTACCTATAAAGAACATGCGGTTGTTTAATTTACGTCTACTGACGAGCTCACTAACTACCCGCGCGGGCACGCATGTTAAAAAGTATGCATCAGGGAATTTTTGATGCCTGGCCCAAGTTCACACAATTATTTTTCACAACGACTGAAACTGCACTATGTCGACTGGGGGAATCCAGCAGCACCGCCACTATTACTCGTACACGGTGGGCGAGATCATTGTCGCAGCTGGGATTGGGTAGCTGAGTCACTTTGTGGGCGTTACCACGTCATTGCGCCAGATCTGCGTGGACACGGTGATTCGCAATGGCTCGTAGGAGGAAGTTATGTGTTGCCTGACTACGTGTACGACATCGCTCAACTCGTCCACCAGGCAAAGTTAGCACCGGTTTCCATCATCAGCCATTCGCTGGGTGGCATGATCTGCCTTCAGTACGCCGGTCTTTATCCTGAAAATGTACGCGAGATAGTTGCGATCGAAGGGTTGGGCATGCCGCCCAAAAAGATTCAGGAAGAAAAACGAACGGAAATTGATTCGCGTCTTGCCGGGTGGGTGGAGTATTTGCGAAAATTGTCAGCTAGGCAAAGCCGCAAATATGAAACCGTCGCGGATGCTGTACAAAGAATGCAGGAGGCTAACGAGCGGCTAACGCCAGCTCAAGCCCACCATCTCACCATCCACGGCATCGATCAAAACGAGGACGGCACCTTTAGTTGGAAATTCGACAATTACGTGCGAGTCTTTCCGCCGTACGGATTAACCGAAAAAGAGCGCCAATCTCTTTGGGCAAGAATTTCTTGTCCCACTTTGCTTATCAGAGGCACCGAAAGCTGGGACACGAACCCCGATGCTGATGGCCGTGCAAGTCACTTTAAGGCCGCCGAGACCGTAGATGTGGCTGGTGCTGGACACTGGGTGCATCATGACAAATTGGAAGAGTTCGTGCAGTTACTTGAAAGATTTTTGACTCTTTGATCTCTGGAGTACAGAAGGTCGGTCGAAACGATTCGATTAAAAAGACTGCCCTGGCCAAAGCGTGATATGATAATGGGAAGCGGAAAATGAGGATGTGAGTATGACAAGTGCCTCCCCTGACCAGCAGTTATCTGATTTGGCGTCACAATATATCGATGTGGGGTCAATGCCTTGGGATGCCACCTCAAGCCCTGGCATCGACGTAAAGATATTATACGAAGATAAAGCGCGCGGCCTGATGACGGCCCTGTTTCGTTGGGCACCGGGGGCTCGGTTGAACCTACATGAACATATGGACATCGAACAAACGTATGTGTTGAATGGAACCCTGGTGGATCATGAGGGAGAGGCAATTTCCGGGAATTTCGTCTGGCGCCCGTCTGGCAGTCAACATGAAGCTTGGTCACCAAGTGGCGCCCTGACATTATCGATTTTCATGAAGCCTAATAAATTCTTTGGGGACATGGACAATCAACCAAAAAATAACGAGAACTAACACAATTGTGCTATTCCTCTGGCCTTAAAGTGCACATGAGCTTCCCAGCTGATGTTGTTCGAGGTGTGTAACCTGCATGTCGTTTAAGGCTTTCTTGGACCATTACAACTTATGAGACACAAGATGGCTAAATTATTGATGACAATAGGGTCCTTACTGGTTTTATCGCTACCGACTGCCGCATCCGATAAAGTGGCAGCTGAGGTATTAAATTTTTCTGAAATGGACAGATGGGTCAGGGTCACAGATATGATTTGCGGCACGGTCCTCTGGGAGGAAAATCTTGAAGCTCAGCGACGACTGCCGGTGGAATTATGTTCTGGAGATGATGGGAAAGCCAAAATTCAACTCTACATACGAATTGGGTGTACGAGGAACAAAACGATCGTAAAGGATGGAGTAGAAAGTGGAGCCACCATCCAATTCTAGGTTTCCAAAGTGCGATTAAGTAGGGCCGCGCGACTTGACACAGCCAAAACATTTGTTCGCGAAACACTGCTTTGCGCTAGTTTAGCCCTAATTGCACCTTCACAGGATGCCTGGGGAACACATGCAGAGCGGCTCGTAGAACTTGAAATAAAGCACCGATCCATTCTTAATAACCCAGCGTCCCTGCGCGTCAAAGAAGGTGAAAAGATCCGATTACACTGGACCACCGATGAAAAAGTCGTTCTGCATATTCACGGATACGATATCGAAATATCGGTGTCTCCTGGGACTACGGCGGAAATGACGTTTGAAGCAAGTGCCACGGGTCGTTTCCCAATCACCTCCCATGGCTTTGGCACACCACACTCCAAAAATCATGACGACGAATACACCCTTACTTATCTCGAAGTTTATCCGGACTAGTGCACTTCCACGTGCACCTGACTGTTTCGCCACGGGTCTAGTGCTTCTAATCGGTACCGTATTTCCAGTCAAACCTGTTTGGGCACATGGGTTCGCCTTTCGGTACGACCTCCCCTTACCCCTGAACTTTTACCTCATAGGATCTGCAGCCGCAGTGCTTCTCTCTTTCATAATAATCGCGCGGGCTCCTAGACCCGGAAGCTCGCTAGATTCGTATCGAATCTCCTTAGGCCAATTCATCCCTGATAAAAAGTTCTTGCGTGTAGTACGAATATTAGTTCGTAGTGCCTCTATTTTTCTATTTTTTTTGATTATTTTTGCTGGCTTTTTCGGACACCAGAATACTTTAAAAAACATCGCTCCAGTGACGGTGTGGGTAATTTGGTGGGTCGGTTTTGTTTATGTAACAGCTTTCATAGGAAACACTTGGCCTATCGTGAACCCATGGTCATCCATTTATGAAGTTGTGAAAAACGTCTTTGAAATTCGGGACAGAAAGTCTGAATATTCCTCAAAGTCAGACGTATGGCCCGCCCTTTTCCTGTTTATCATATTTGCCTGGATTGAACTGGTTTGGTCCGGCGGCGAGCAACCTCGGCCACTTGCCACTATGGTCGTCGCTTATAGTGGGATCTGCTGGATAGGGATGTCAGTTTATGGACATCATACCTGGCTTCGGCGAGGTGAGGTTTTCTCGATAATATTTTGCGTTTTTGGGCGCTTTTCAGCTATCGAAACACGAGGCCAAGGGGGTCCATACCTCCGCCCAAACGGCATGGGCCTATTAACACAACACCCGGCCAGCATGTCTCTTACCATTTTTGTTTTGACACTGCTCGCCACAGTGACATTCGACGGGTTTATGGAGACACCTGTTTGGCTCCAGATTAAAAACACCATTCTCTCCAACGAAAGCCTAGTTCCATCACTGCTAACCGTCCGAAGTGTTTTTGGAGATTTGGATTTAGTATTCGAAACAATCGGATTGATTGGCGCTCCGATCATTTTCTTTATTATGTACTTAGTTACATGTGCGGCAGTTTCCTGG
>CAZSYW010000106.1:0-7821 GCA_964611315.1 uncultured Rhodospirillaceae bacterium | reverse complement strand
GCAGCGGTGGGGCGGGAATACCACAATTTGTTCGTAGGACTTGGAGAGGGTGAACTCATTCCGTACGGCTCTTATTATCTTTCGGGGTTTTTGCACGAAAAACCATTAGCTCGATTGCGTGCCGATTTACGCGAGCTTGGAATAGAGCGAGACGATCAATTCAAAGAACCGGAGGATGGAATTGCAAGTCTGTGTGAAACTATGTCCGCTTTGATTGCGGGAGATTTTGGTGCCCCTGCAAAGCTTTCCGTTCAAAACGATTTCTTTACCCGACATTTAGGGTCCTGGGGACCGCAATTTTTCACAGACCTGCAAAGCGCTGAATCAGCAAATTTTTACCGACCAGTAGGCGCATTAGGTGCTACATTCCTCCAAGTAGAAACCGAAGCCTTCTCTATGGAATCCTGATATTGCTTAAAGGACGTCGTACGATGAACAAGTCGCAGAAACCATCTTCCGAGAAAACTCTGGACCGACGCGCTTTTTTTCGAACCGCCACCGTTAGTGCAGTTGGTGGAGCAGCCATTGTAGCTATCGGCGACAACGATGGCGAAGCGGCCCCCAACAGTGCGGAAGCAAACGACGATAGAAGTCGTTATCGAGAAACAAATCATGTCCGGATGGCATATAAATTGGCCCGGTTTTAAGGAGAGCACAGACCAATGTTGATAAAACGCGAAGTAGCTACTGCCCAGAACCATTTGCGTAAAACAGATGTGCAGACAAATGGATTTTTGGACCGGCGCTCATTCCTTAAAAATTCGGGAATTGCTGCATGCGGTACGGCCGCACTCGCTAGCACGATACCACTCGCCCGTGTTCGCAAGGCCAAAGCCGCTGGGAATAATGCAGCTGCTGGAGAAGTTAAAAAAGTAATGTCCGTTTGCACACATTGCTCAGTCGGTTGCACTGTCACTGCTGAGGTTCAGGACGGCGTTTGGGTTGGCCAGGAACCATCATTCGACAGCCCCTTTAACCTCGGGGCACATTGTGCGAAGGGTGCCAGTGTCCGTGAACACGCGCACGGCGAGCGGCGCCTAAAGTACCCCGTGAAGAGAGAAGGTGGAGAGTGGAAACGGATTAGTTGGAACCAGGCAATTGAGGAGGTTGGAGATCGCCTCTCAAGGATTCGTGACAACTCCGGACCTGATTCAGTTTATTGGCTAGGATCCGCGAAATTTTCCAACGAACAAGCTTATCTATTCCGGAAATTTGCTGCTTTCTGGGGTACCAACAACGTGGACCACCAGGCCCGGATCTGTCATTCCACTACGGTTGCCGGCGTAGCCAATACCTGGGGTTACGGCGCCATGACCAATAGCTACAACGATATACACAATTCACGGGCAATGTTCTTTATCGGTGGAAATCCAGCTGAAGCCCACCCCGTTTCACTTTTGCACATCTTGAAAGCAAAAGAACAAAATCAAGCCCCCCTGATCGTTTGCGACCCACGTTTCACACGTACGGCTGCCCACGCTGACGAGTATGTCCGTCTGAGACCTGGAACCGATGTTGCGTTGGTCTGGGGTTTACTCTGGCATATTTTTGAAAATGGATGGGAAGACAAGGAATTCATCCAGCAACGTGTTTGGGGCGTGGATCAGATCCGCGCTGAAGTAGCAAAATGGACCCCGGACGAGGTCGAACGAGTAACAGGGGCCCCAGGATCCCAACTTAAGAAAGTTGCCCGAATACTTGCCGAAAACAGGCCGGCGACGGTGGTCTGGTGCATGGGCGGAACACAACACACAAATGGCAACAACAACACTCGCGCTTACTGCATTCTGCAGTTGGCCCTCGGTAACATGGGGAAAGCAGGTGGCGGCACCAATATCTTCCGTGGCCATGATAATGTGCAGGGCGCTACCGATTTAGGTGTGTTGTGCAATACCTTACCTGGTTACTACGGTTTGTCGGCTGGAGCTTGGAAGCACTGGGCTCGGGTTTGGGAAACTGACTACGACTACCTGCTTGATCGCTTTGCATCGCCAGAAATAATGTCTGCCAAGGGCATCCCTGTGTCCCGTTGGTTTGATGGTGTCATTGAAGACCCAGCGCAGATCGAACAACCTAATCCCATCCAGGGTATGATATTTTGGGGACACGCCCCAAATTCCCAAACGCGCTTGCCAGACATGAAACGTGCCATGGAAAAGCTCGATACCTTGGTAGTGATTGATCCCTACCCCACCATGACCGCAGTAATGCAAGATCGCACCGATGGCGTTTATTTGCTGCCAGCGGCAACCCAATTTGAGACCTACGGGTCGGTCACCGCCTCGAACCGTTCTATCCAGTGGCGGGAAAAAGTAGTTGATCCTCTGTTTGAGGCGCGCCCCGATCACGACATTATGTATCTTCTGGCCCGAAAATTCGGGTTTTCCGAACCAATGTTCAAAAACATCGCTGTGGAGAACGAGGCGCCAGTCGTCGAAGACATTACCCATGAAATCAATCGAGGGATGTGGACTATCGGCTATACTGGCCAGTCTCCGGAGAGAATACGGAGACACATGGCCAATCAGAAAACCTTCGACAGGACTACATTACAAGCAGTGGGTGGGCCCTGCGACGGCGAGTACTATGGTATGCCTTGGCCAGCATGGGGGCCGCCAGAAATGGAGCATCCGGGCACACCAATCCTTTACGATACTTCTAAGCCGGTGGCTGAGGGAGGGTTGTGCTTTCGTGCCCGATTTGGGGTTGAACGAGATGGGGAAAACCTTCTGGCCGAGGGAAGCTATCCCGTTGGTTCAGAAATTGAGGACGGTTATCCCGAATTCACCATGGCGCTACTATTAAAACTTGGTTGGGACAAGGACCTTACTGCCGAAGAGCGTGGCACCATTGAAAAAATTGGTGGCAACGACATCGGAAAGGTTAACTGGAAAACAGATCTCTCCGGCGGCATACAGAGGGTCGCCATCCAACACGGTTGTGCCCCCTTTGGAAACGCCAAAGCACGGTCGGTAGTATGGACCTTCCCGGACCCGGTCCCGCTTCACAGAGAACCTTTGTACACGCCGCGACGAGACTTGGTAGCCGATTACCCCACGTATGAGGATAAAGTTTTTTACAGACTTCCAACGTTGTACAAATCAATTCAAGAAAAGGACTTCGCTAAGGACTACCCACTAATCCTCACCTCGGGTCGACTGGTTGAATATGAGGGAGGGGGAGAGGAAACGCGGTCCAATCCCTGGTTGGCAGAGCTTCAACAAGAAATGTTTGCGGAAATCAACCCGTTCGATGCAAACAATAATGGCATCAGCGATGGCGATAGCGTTTGGGTCGAAGGAGCGGAAGGTGCTCGGGTCCGGGTTAAAGCAATGCTCACAGAACGCGTCGGAAGGGGTGTGGTATTCATGCCATTCCATTTTGGCGGGCACTGGATGGGGAAAGACTTGCGCGACAAATACCCGTCTGGGACAGATCCTTACGTGCTTGGAGAAGCTTCCAACACCGCCCAAACGTATGGGTATGACAGTGTCACCGGGATGCAGGAAACCAAATGCACCTTGTGTCGCATCGAAACCGCATAGTTGCAATGCAGAGGACCGTGAACAATGGCTAGAATGAAATTCCTGTGTGACGGAGAACGCTGCATCGAATGTAATGCATGTGTGACCGCCTGCAAGAACGAACATGAAGTACCATGGGGCATCAACCGACGCCGGGTAGTAACCATTAATGATGGTGAGCCAGGTGAAATGTCTTTATCTGTGGCGTGTATGCATTGCTCCGACGCACCCTGCAAAGCAGTCTGCCCGGTCGATTGTTTCTTCACGACAGAAGACGGCGTTGTTCTTCACTCAAAGGACCAGTGCATTGGATGTGGTTACTGCTTCTATGCGTGTCCTTTTGGCGCCCCTCAGTACCCACAAGCAGGCAATTTCGGGACCCGTGGCAAAATGGACAAATGCACCTTCTGCGCAGGTGGCCCCGAGGATTCTGAATATGAATATGGCCAGGACCGCTTGTCTGAGGGTAAGCTACCGTTATGCGCGGAAATGTGCTCCACCAAGGCTTTACTCGCCGGAGACGGTGACGAAGTCGCTGACATTTATCGAGAGCGGACTATCGCAAGGGGATTTGGCTCTGGAGCCTGGGGTTGGGGCACTGCATATGACCCAGAAGATTCCTAGGCCGTGCGACAGGGTTGGTCAATCCTTGCGGTTTTTGTTTTGGTTTTCCTTGGAGCATGTAGAGACGAGGAGCAAGATCGTACCCTCGAATTTGAGAAAGGGATTTATTCCGGTGAGCCGATGCCTATCATCGACGAAGATACAAGAGAAAACCTTCGACACCGCACTCGTCACCAGGGGTTTTGAGGACAGAATGGGTGGTCTCGAGAAACCGAACCACCTCAGGCGCCGCACCCAGAAAGAGTCCAAACCAAAAGTGGATGATCCGAAATGAATGGAGTCACTTCCCCACTGCGGCAAATATTATTTCTATTAATCGGACTGAGTTGCGCCGGCGCTTTTCTTTCGTCGGCCGCGTCAGCGCGAGATTCAAATGACCAGCTATCTCCGCCAGGCATAGGCCAAAATAACAACGCAGAAATGTGGCGCGCGGTTCGCGGGGGTGTCCAGGGAAAGGTGTCTATCCCTGACAAAAAGGCTGGTGTCTTGGTGCAATCAGAGGGAGAGGAGTGGCGATCAATCCGCAATGGTCCAGTCTCAAACTACGGTGTCTGGTTGATATTGGGGACGATCGCGGCCCTAGCCTTGTTTTTTGCAGCAAGGGGCCGAATACGAATCGAGAATGGCCGGACAGGTAAGACAGTGCTTCGCTTTGCCGTTTTTGAAAGGTTTATCCACTGGACAGTTGCTATCAGTTTCATTCTTTTGGCTCTCTCAGGTCTCAATCTCCTGTACGGCCGCTACGTATTTAAATCTTGGCTTGGGGCCGATACGTTTGCAACGATAACGCTCTCCGGTAAATTTGTGCATAACTATGTTGGCTTGCTGTTTATTCTTGCCTTAATCATCATGTTCCTCATCTGGGTTCGCCAAAACGTACCATCTCGAATTGACATAGCTTGGCTAGCTAAAGGTGGTGGCATGTTCAAGCGGGGGGTTCACCCGCCCGCGCAGAAATTCAATGCTGGTCAAAAAATAGTGTTTCTAGCGGTCATCATTGGTGGAGCGCTGCTTTCCTATTCAGGTCTAAGTTTAATGTTTCCCTTCACAGGCGAAGCGACCGTCCAGAATATGCAGCAGGCACAATTACTCCATGTCATAGCAGCTCTCGCATTGTCGGCTGTGATCATCGCTCATATTTATATTGGTACCGTTGGGATGGAAGGCGCTATTGACGCCATGTGGTCAGGGCGCGTGGAGGAAAATTGGGCGCGCGAACACCATAGTCTTTGGTTCAAAGAATTGGATTCTCAGACAGAAGTGAAAGAGACTACAACCCATCCCGACTCTCGTGGTGCACCAGCGGAATAAGATAGCTGCGTCGTCGACCAATTTAAATTGGAAACTGGGTATCATGACCGAATCTACCGGTTTGCTTAAAGTTCAACGTGACATTAAGGTCGATCGTTGCACAAACGATATTCGCGCCATAATATCCGTAAACGGCGTGACCCGCTCAGCCCTGTCTATCGTAAAAACGCGTCTACTTGAATTAGCCACATACCAAGACTTATTTAATACGAATATTTTTCCCGTAAAAGATGGTGATGGCACAAGTTCTCTTTACCTTTTGTCCGAAGACAAAAACCATGAGTACGCACTCTATGTTGTATCAGAAGTGCACGGGAATATGTCACCACCGCACGATCATACTACCTGGGCCGTAATCGCCGGTGTGGAAGGTGAAGAACTCAATAAGTTTTACGACCGCCTGGATGACGGGAAAGAGAAAGGACTGGCAGAGATCTCAGAATCACACACGGAAGTCGTCAGTGTCGGAACGGGGGTGGCACTCATGCCCGATGATATCCACTCCATTCATTGTTTGGTGGAACAACCAACCCTCAATTTCCACCTCTATGGCCTCAGCATTGAACATCTGCCAAAACGCAAAGCCTTTAACATGACATCTGGAACCTACAAGTATTTTCCAGCCAATCCCCACATTCATAAGTGATTGACGGGATTCACCCTGAACTCCTGAAAGAGAAAATCGATAATCTCAATCAGGAATTGGCCATCCTTGACGTCCGAGAGCAGGGGGTTTTCGCTGAAAATCACCTCCTGTTCGCTAGCAATACCCCGCTGAGCAGGCTGGAGATAGAAGCACCACGATTGGTGCCACGTACCTCATGTCCCATCGTGTTATGCGACGGCGGACACAAACAGAGCAAACTAGCGGCTCGAGCAGCGGAACTACTCTCCCATTTTGGATACACCGACCTACACGTCCTCAAAGGAGGCGTGGAAGGGTGGCAGAAAGCCGGATTCGAGCTTTTTGCCGGCATAAATGTTCCCAGCAAAGCATTTGGGGAATTTATAGAAGAATCATGCCACACGCCCCACCTCGCCCCGTCTGATCTCGTAAATCTCCAAAATTCTGGAATTAAGATTGTTATATTGGACAGCCGACCGGCCCGAGAATTCCATAGAATGAGCCTTCCTGGCGCCATAAACGTTCCTGGCGCGGAACTGGTGTATCGCATCCGTGAAGTGACACCAGATCCCGATACGTTGGTAGTCGTCAATTGCGCGGGACGAACCCGCAGCATTATTGGAGCGCAAACTTTAATCAATATTGGTATCGAGAACAAAATTTTAGCCCTGGAAAATGGCACCATGGGTTGGCAACTTGCCGGCCTAGAGCTCGAAAAAGGGCGAACCAGACCAGCACCAAAACCGAGCAAAAAAAACCTTGCCTGGGCCCAAAATGTAGCCGATCAGTTATCCAGTCGTGCAGGTGTCAACTATATTGACTGGCATACCCTATCACTTTGGCAAAGTGCGGCTGAGGCTCACACGCTTTACGTTTTCGACGTCCGATCCCCGGAAGAGTACATCGCAGGCCATCTCCCAGGTTCCCGTAATGCCCCAGGAGGACAACTAATACAGGCAACGGACACATACATAGGAACGCTCGGTGCACGAATAGTGCTACTTGACGACGACGGGGTGCGCGCAAAAATGACCGCATCATGGTTAATTCAAATGGGCCGGCCAAACGTGTATGTTCTGAAACATTTTGTCGGCCCTCACGCGTCAGAAACGGGCGAGGAGCGTTTTAAAATTTTAAAGGATACTCCTTCCTCTTCGAACGCCACAATCGATCCTGATAGCCTCGCAGCAGAAATTAACAATGGAAAGATAACTGTCGTAGATTTAGCTGACAGCCGAACCTACAAACAGGGCCACATAAAAGGTTCCTGGTTTGCGATCCGCTCTGATATCAGAAGTTGCCTAGACAAAATTCCCCTCACACCCGAATTAATTCTTACCTCACCGAGTGGCTTACTTGCCGAACTGGCAGCCCCGGAAGTCACCCGACACGTCCAAGCGTCGGTGAAAGTGCTATTAGGGGGCACCCATGCCTGGATCGCAAATGGCTTGCCGGTGGTCAATGGGCTCGAACTTATGGCGGCTGAAACAAACGATGTGTATTGGTTGCCCTATGATCATGATGCGGAGAAGCAAAAGCATCAAATGCGGGAGTATTTGTCGTGGGAAACAAGTTTACTACCTAAAATAGCACGAGACGGCAGCACGCGATTTGAGCCACTCGTATTGAAATAGCAGTTACAGTTGAAATCCGAATTTTTCCTGAACAGACAGGTTTCTGTCCCGACCAAAAAATTGAAATTTATCGGATCGTGACATTTCAAGCGTTGAATGAGCC
>CAZSYW010000105.1:0-7907 GCA_964611315.1 uncultured Rhodospirillaceae bacterium | reverse complement strand
CCACCGCCGCCTTTGAGGACGTCATCGCCCGCGCCGCCTTCGAGAGTGTCATCGCGCTTGCCACCCTGGAGTTTCAAATCAACAGCTGCCTCTTCAACGGGTGTCTCATCATTCAAAGCCGCCAGGTCACTGATGATACTTCCAAGATCAGAGCCACTGGGACCAGCAGTGAGCTGTGACCCTTCGATGGTGATATTGCCGGCGCCGAGCTGGTCCGGCGTTACGCCCTCTACGAACAGTGTATTGCCGCTCCCGACTTCAACTCTCGTGCCACCATCCACTTCTGTGAGCGAGATCCTGGAGATATTCTCGATACCGCCAAATCCCTGTAGTTCAATCGTGTCCTGCGAGGGGTTAAAGTCCGTAATCGTATCGGCGCCCTGTTCGGCGAAGTTCTGGACGAACGTGTCAGAACCCCTGCCACCTGTGAGCGTGTCATCTCCCTTGCCGCCTTTGAGGACGTCATCGCCCGCGCCGCCGGAGAGAATGTCATCGTCCCTGCCGCCGGAGAGAATGTCATCTCCTGCGCCGCCTTCGAGAATGTCGTCGCCCCTGCCGCCTTTGAGGATATCATCGCCCCCGCGCCCTTGGAGAGTGTCGGCGCCATCCTGACCAAAAAAGTCGTCATCACCACTCCCGCCAGTGAAAGTCTGAGCACCCTGAAATCCCTTTAACGCAATCCCATCCTGTTGGGCATCAGTCGCCAAGTTGCTCAAAACGCTCTCGAGCGTGTCCCCAGAACCAAGGGTAAGCGCTTCCCCGTTGAGCGTGATATTGGTGGTGCCCAGCTGGTCCGGCGTCACACCTTCGATGCGCAGCGAATTGCCGGTCCCGCCATCGATCAACGTGTCACCTTCGACCTCTGTGATCGAGAACTCGGCAACATTAATATTTTCAAATCCCCGGAGCTCAATTGTGTCCTGTGACGGGTCGAAGTCCGTGATTATATCATTGCCTGAGACAGCAAAGTTCTGAACGAACGTGTCACTACCTTCCCCGCCCGTGAGGAAGTCATTGGCCCCACCACCAATGAGGGTGTCATCACCGGTACCGCCGTCGAGGCGGTCAATACCCCTGCCGCCGTCCAAGAGATCGTCGCCCGCACCGCCTTCAAGAGTATCCTTGTTCCGCATGCCGAACAGCTGGTCATCGCCGTCGCCCCCTTTGAGGTAGTCGTGACCCATCTGGCCTCGGATTATGTCATCGCCCGCACCGCCATCGAAGGTGTCATTCTTAAGGCCTCCACTGAGGATCTGGTTGCCCTCAGCCAAATCCTTGACAATGCTCTCGAGATTCTGCCCACTGGGCCCGGCCTTGATCGCCCCTCCATCGATCGTGACATTGCCTCGACTCAACTGGTCCGGCGCCACACCCTCTACCAGCACTGTGCTGGCGCCCCCGAAATCGATCAAAGTGCCACCTTCAGCGCCTGTGACTGAAATTTCAGAAAAAGCCGGATTCCCTCCAAGTCCCTGTAGATCAAGCGTGTCGTTTGAGGGGTCAAAGTCCGAAATCCTGTTCGAACCTGGCGAGCTGAAGTCCTGGACGAAATTGGCCATGAGATTATGTCCTCCCTGATAAAAACAGAACGAAACAGAAATCAATTTGAGTGTTTTTTCGCCTTTGAGCGGGCGATTTTAATAACCGGTCTAAAACACACCGTATTGTATCGCAACTTTCTTCAATATAGCAATGAATACTCAACGCCTCTATGACGATGGTCACACTAGTCTATCATCGGCTATAAACTAGCGATCTTAACTTACATTAATTTCACGGACTAAATACTATGAAAGCTGAGCATTGCGGCTCCGCAGTCCTTGGGATACTTTTAGGGACTATACCTAAATAAGTTAAATACTTTTGCTACCTACCGCCGTGTGCTACCCCGCGGAGGGTGAGCTTTTTTGAGCGCCACACAGCAATTGGTATACTTGGTTATAAAGATGCGGAGCTGGTTATTTGGCACAACGATGTACCCTCGGGTAAAGACAAAGACATAAATACATGGATGTTCGTTCGCTACGATCTGGAGCACTGGGTGCTATTGCCATCGCTCGGCAATTTGGGGTCCGCATTACTGCTGACGCCATTGAAAGCGCTTTCACCCAAGAGAACATCAAGAAGCCGCAGGATCTTGAGAAAACTCTTGCTGCGCTCGGGGTCACAGCGCAGTTCAGGCGTCCAAAATTCAAAACTTTTCAGGACAAACTTTATTACTACCCCTGCGTTGCCCTCTTCAAAGACGGCACGGCGAGGATTGTCGTAAATCCGGTCAAAAAAGAGGCTGAGCCTTCTGCATTTACTTGTATCGATCCGCTGGATCCCATTTCGGCTACTGAAACCCTAACAGAACGCGATTTCCTTGGACTGTGGACTGGACTGATCATTCTAGTCTCAAAGCGAACCGGCGTAGAGGCTCAGGATCGATTTTTTGATTGGTCTTGGTTTTTACCCGAGTTACTGCGGCACAAGTGGCTCCTATTCGTCACTGCATTAACTTCTGTAATCGTACATCTAATTGGCCTTGCTCCAATTGTGTTCATTCAGATTTCATTCGATAAAGTTTTAGGATATGGCGCCATTTCTACGCTGTATATCCTCGCAGCCGCTGTGATCATGGTACTTGTATTTGGCGGCATCCTCAATTTTTCGCGTGATTACATCATCAATTTTATTGCTACGTCAGTCGAGGCAAGGCTATCAGGCGATTTGTTCGACAAATTACTAGCTTTGCCAGCCCAAACTTTTCAAACAACTCCTGCCAACGAACTTGAGGACACGTTGCGAGCCGCATCAAACTTTCGAGCTTTTATGTCCCGGCAGATTCTGACAAATTTTTTTGATGCGGTAGGTATTTTGATCTTTGTGCCAATAATGATTGGTTACAGCCCTATATTGGCGTTCATTGCGATAGGTTTCGCCGTTATGACTGGCCTTATCTCGCTGTTTGGAAAACTTCGAGAGCGTGAGTTAATTAAAGGAATCAGCCAGACCGAGGGAGCCAGGGTCCGTTCTATGCGTGAAAGCATCACTGGCATAGAAACCATAAAAACATTTTCGCTTGAAAATAGACAGCGCAGAGATTGGCGCCAAATTTCTGCGCAGGTAATTCAACGCAGCACAAGCAGAGTCCTTCTAAACAATATGTTGGGAAGCATTAATTCCACGCTGCAGCAATGTATGACAATTGCTCTCATTTTTGTCGGTGTAATTTTAGTTATGGGTGGCAACCTTTCGGCTGGCGCAATTATAGCTTGCAGCATGTTGGGTGGGAAAATCGCCGGGCCTATACGGCAACTAATCACGTTTTTCGCCGATTTAGATGGAGTTAACCGGAGTATAGAATTGGTTGGAAAGACCTGGAATGGTGCGACCGAACGTGGCTCAACTGGTGCTCAACACGTCATCAAAGGCCAAATTGTGCTGCGAGACGTCACCATTAATTTTGAAAACAAAAAAGCACTTGATGCCATATCTGTGACTATTCCAGCACACGGTAAAATCGCAGTTGTCGGGGGCTCAGGCTCAGGGAGATCTACTCTACTCCGGGTATGTCAAGGATTGTTGTATCCGAATTCCGGAGTTATGGAGGTTGATGGACATAATTTTCGAAGCCTGGATATAAATGACTATCGCAACCAGGTCGCTATGGTTGATGCCCGCCCAGTATTTTTTACTGGCACCATTGAAGAGAATTTAAGAGTTATCAGGCCAAATGTAAGTGATCGTGAACTTGAGGAAGCTCTTCACCTTTCCGGACTTTCCCGCATGTTCAAAGATTTTCCGGATGGGCTAAGCACAGAAATAAATCAATTTGGAGCTCCGCTTTCTGAGGGCAATAGGACAGCTCTTTCTGTTACGCGAAGTCTTATTAAACAACCACGCATCCTTCTTTTAGATGAGACGCTCGCGAGTTTAGATAAATTATCCAAGGTATGGCTACTTGAAAAACTCGATGAAATAGCTCGAGGTCGTACCCTGATTATGGCAACCCACGATTTGCGATTTGTGACGAATTTCGATTCTATAATTGTTTTGGAATCTGGAAGTCTTTCTGGACAGGGAACTCATTCGGAATTACTGGAAACCTGCAGCCCTTACAAAGACTTATGGGAGTTAGATAGATCACTTAGCCGCGTTGGCATGACAAGTGAAGACGAAACCACAATGGGAAATCCACCAAATGCCCGATGAGCGCACGCTTGCTACTGGCGAATATCTTTTCCGCGAGGGTGAGAGTGCAGTTTATGGCTATGTCGTCAAAAGTGGCCAGATGGTGATCGTAAAGTCAGGGCTCGATGGTGAAAGAGTGCTCGCAGAATTGGGACCCGGCAGTCTGTTTGGAGAAATGGCGCTCATTGATGGCAACCCCCGCAGCGCCTCCGCTCGCGCACAGGAAGAAAGTGTAGTTACCGAAATAAGTTCGGAAACATTTAACGACTATATTCGCACTAATCCAAACGCAGCTCGTCGGATCATGCAAACCTTAGTAGGGCAAATCAGGACCGCAAATACGGAACTGGCTCACGCTATTAGTAATAAAGAGCCGGATATAGGTGGTAGCGCCACAGAAATTTTAGACGAAGAGCATAGTGATAATGAAATAGAAGACACTGACGCGATCTATAACAGGCCGCCTTCTCGCCTGGTTTTGTACAGTCTGCTCTCTGTTTTAAGTTTGTTCTTATTCTCAATTGTATACAGCTATTTTAACCATGTTGACACTGTCGTTTCGGCTCGCGGAAAGTTCACAACCAAAACTCCAAACATCTCTGTCCAGGCTAGTTCCAGCTCAGTTATTTCTGCCCTGATGGTAGAGCGAGGCCAAAACGTAGAAGCCGGTCAAGTTGTTGCTTTGTTAGATGGAACTGTTGCGCACACAGCGCTCCAAAGTAATTCCGATAAATTGATGGCCGTAAATGGTCGGCTTTCCAGACTTCGTCTAGAAAATGAAATTCTGAATTTCCATAAGACTTTCCCCGACCAGGGAGACCTTGATCCCCTGAACTACGATATCCTTACAAAACGAGTAAGCGAATATCGGGGAAAAACCAGGTCATTCGCATCTAAAATTAATAAATTGAAACAAGAATTGGATGCCTCCGTTGACACCGTCAACATTGTGGGACAACAAAAAGAATTGAAACGGAGACTCGAAGGCGTCCAGGAGACGCTTTACGAAAAGGGGAACACTTCGCTTCTGAATTATCTGACCGCAGTAGAGGCGACGTTAAACGCTGAACAAAGACTTCTTGATGCGCAAAATAATTTTAAGAAATTCGAAGCAGAATTAGATTCTATCGAGGCTGAAGAAAAAGCATTTGTGGCTCAATGGAGCTCATCCCTCGCGGAAAACATAGCCCAAGAGGAGGAAATTAAAATGCAACTCGTTCAAGAACGTATTTTGCTGCAGCAGGATGTTGAAAACATTGAAGTGCGCGCACCCGCCCCAGGCATTGTGCTTGATCTTCCTCTCGTTGCGGTAGGCTCCATCGTTCAAGAAGGCGATGAAATCCTGACACTTGTCCAAACAAATCAGCCGCTAGCTTTAGAAGTGGATATAAACCCGAAAGACATCAGTGATGTGAAGATCACAATGCCAGTTTCCGTCAAGTTGGATGCTTTGCCGTTCCAAAAATTTGGTGACCTGAAAGGTGAATTAATTTTCCTTTCTCAAGATACGTTCAGTGAATCCTTAAGTGAAGAGAAAGGTGCGTTTTATAGGGGTAGGATTGATATTTCGGAGGAGCAACTACAAACTTTACCTCCTGATTTTCACCTTACCCAAGGAATGTTGGCAAATGCTGATATTAAAGTTGGCAAACGCCGAGTGATAACTTACTTCACATTTCCTATTATCCGCGCGTTTGAGGATTCTTTTCGTGAACCTGACTAGCAATAAAACATCTTTGAGCCAGTTGATTGGCTCGGCGAAGCCATCTGCAAATCAGACTCCCGTCAGTTTCAGCTACTTACGTTTTGACTGGCAACACAAGGCTTGATTTCATTTGTTGGAACAATAGGCATGTGCTGTCTAGAAAGTTGTTTACAAACCTGCAACGCTAGCAGCCTCGACATCAGTCGGTAGAGTTAAACTTTCCGACCACATTTCGTGGTCCAAATCAAGCGTGTCGGCAGGCTCTGCAAGGAATGAGGGACTAACAGCTGTAGGAGCGGTAGAGGCTTCAATAGCAGCGCTCACGAACATATCGATTGCATCGCCGCCACCAAGAACGACGCTGGAAGCAGCGTCATCAGTTCTTACAGTAACATAATCGAAAATTTCGATACTCCTACTATCAGAGACATGTTCCCTAAAGTCACCCTCTCGAAGGCTTGTGTATTTGATCAACATATTTTTAACATGAGCCATGGCATCTACTTCGCTCACGTAGCGAGCGCCGATACCTTCAACCAGCGTTTGCACCTCTTCCCCTGTGGCAGTTCGCAAATCAAGGTCTGCCCCCTGCAGAGCCATTCTTGTCGCAGCGGTTATCACGATACCGTCATCGGGGTTTTGGTTCTCATCGAGTGACTGCAGGAAGGTGGCCATGTTTTCTAGATACTCATCGTTAAGGTCAGTACGATCGACGTCGGCAATATCCTGCAGAAAGGTTTTACCGGACGCAACATCCTCTGGCGTGGCCGTGCCGAGGATTACACCGCCGACCTTGAAGGTGATGTCGTCACCGACGCGGTGACCGAATTGGCCGTTTGCGTCGGTAAATCCGGTCAACCCCGAACTTGTGGAATATTCCAGACCCTCGACCACTCCATCAACTACAACCGAATAGGTCATTGGAGTGTCATGCTCTGCAGAATTTTTGTTAGCGAAGGCTAAATAAAAGAAACCGGTTTTTCCCGCCTCCGGAGTGAAAGCTACGTCTGACTTTGCTCTTACAAACTCTGGATCATCGCGTAAATCGAATCCTTCCAGAAAACCATCCTCCGTGTACTCCCATCTCACGAGTCGAGTGTTCGTACTATTTTTTCCGACATCCCAGTCAACTCTTTCAGTGCCATCACTGTTCAGGGTCGTCAGATTAACATGTCTGAAAAGTTCGGGGTTTGTCGCGGTGTTTCCATCATTATCATCCTGACCATTGTTGATCCAGGTAATCCCAACATCGGGCTTCGGGATGCCATTAACCACGGTCGTTCCTTTGGCATCGAGAAAATTGAAAAGGCCAACGCCAATATCCCCACTGAGAGCGCTTGTACCTTCATAAAAATACCACCAGTTACCGAGGCCATCATTCGGATCGTACGTAATAGATTGACCCACCTCGAGGGGCGTAGTGAAGATAGAGACCGACTTGTAGTTAGTGTGAAGAAGATCTGTTGTCGGGTCTAGGTTCACCCCGTCTTCGAGCCCATCAAAGACTGCCGTTGTGAAATTCAAAGCGTTTTCGTTTGTAAACCCAGCAAAAGAGTTTCCGGCTTCGTCAAGCAGAGCACCAGATGAGATCTTCACGTAGTAACCAGTATTTACTGAAAGATCAGAAGACGGATTAATCGTGACAGTTGTCCCCGAAACAGTCACATCGGACGCGACTTCTGTATCTCCTTGTTTCTTGAAGAGTCTGATGTTACCGCCATCGCGGAATACCGCCTCTGAAAATGTAATGACGACGTCGTCAGACGCTGTGACAGAATATTCATTGTCTGCTGGCGAAAACGAACTCACTGTTGGATTGCCATCGTTGTCATCATCGGTAATCGTCAGTACACCAGTCGCATCACTAATCGACCCAGCTGATGCATTCGATAACGTCAGGGTTGCAGTTTCGTTGCTCTCATCGATGGTGTCTGCCAGCACCGCGACGGTAAAGGTCTTAGCCGTTTCCCCAGCGGCGAAGGTGAGAGTGCCGCTTGTTGCGGTATAGTCTGCACCTGCCGTCGCC
>CAZSYW010000104.1:0-7945 GCA_964611315.1 uncultured Rhodospirillaceae bacterium | reverse complement strand
CGACTTAGAAGTCGTCGCTGGGGAGGTGCACGCGGTAATGGGGCCTAATGGATCCGGGAAGAGCACATTAGCGTACGTTTTGGCGGGGCGAGAGGGGTATCAGGCTGATAAAGGTGAAGTATTGTATGAGGGCCAAAAATTATTGGAGTTGACACCTGAGGAACGTGCTCGCGCTGGCCTGTTTCTTGCATTCCAGTATCCTGTGGAGATCCCTGGTGTTGCCAATGCTACCTTTCTTCGGACCGCCGTAAACGCGGTTCGTTCAGCACGTGGTGAAGAGGAGTTAAGTGCTACGGTGTTTTTAAAAGAAGCGCGCGCTGTACTAAAACATCTTCAAATGGATGAGAATTTTTTAAATCGGCAGATGAATGTCGGTTTCTCTGGAGGTGAAAAAAAACGGAATGAGGTTCTTCAGATGGCGATGCTCGCGCCGCGGCTAGCAATCCTTGATGAAACAGATTCTGGACTTGACATCGACGCCCTTAAAGTTGTTGCGGATGGGATAAACCGCCTTCGCGATTCTGGGCGTGCGATGCTTGTAATCACACACTATCAACGACTCCTTGATTATATCGTGCCGGACAGGGTGCATGTGCTGGCGGATGGGCGAATTGTCCGTTCCGGTAACAAGGAACTGGCTATTGAGCTCGAAGAAAAAGGTTATGCGGAATTTTCAAGTGCGGCTTGATTCCTCGTGAAACTAGATCGCGTATGACACCATGGGCGTAAAAACATATGAGTGACGTTTATGTTGACCGGTTCAATGAGATTCGGGAACGGCTTCCCGGCGCGGCTTTGCCTTGGCTTGCTCGTCTACGTGGCAGCGCGATTGAACATTTCGCAAGTTGTGGCTTGCCAACCCCGCGGGTTGAGGAGTGGAAATACACGAATCTTGCGCAACTTGTTGATCCCACACCCATTTTGGCTGGACCATCGGTAAACGCGATCAACCGAAACTCGCTAGAACGATATTGTCTTGACCCCATGCCCTGCCACCGAATGGTGTTTGTTAATGGTTTTTTCAGGCCTGACTTGTCTGAAATTGGTGTGATGCCCGCTGGCGTTTCCATGTTGACGCTTGAGGGTGCATTG
This sequence comes from uncultured Rhodospirillaceae bacterium, assembly GCA_964611315.1. Taxonomy (GTDB): domain Bacteria; phylum Pseudomonadota; class Alphaproteobacteria; order UBA7887; family UBA7887. The sequence continues at coordinate 6,853 of CAZSYW010000104.1, read as the reverse complement.
GCAAGTCAACCCGAGCTTCTGGAGGAGCATTGGGGCGGTGGGTTCGAAATGTCCGAGGATCGTCTTTCTGGTAAAAGTGATCCTAGGCCACACGCCATGGTAGCTCTTAACACTGCCTTTGCCGGAGACGGTGCAGTAATTCATTTAGATCACGACGTCTCACTGGATGGACCAATACATCTAATGTTTGTGACGGTGTCGGAAGGGGGGAGACCAGTAATGAGTAACCCCCGTAATCTCATCGTAGCCGAATCTGGAGCCCAAGCGACTGTTTTTGAGACGTTTGTTGGGGATGGCGGGAACGGCCATTTTTCGAATGTGCTGACCCAAGTAGCAGCAGCATCTGGTTCGCGACTTTGCCATTATAAGCACCAGGGGGGTGCGCCGCGAGGCGCGCATATCGGCAGCAGCTTTGTTCGTTTGGGAAGAGACAGTACATACAACGGATTTGTGTTTTCAGATGGTGCGCGTAATTCGCGGAACGAGATTCGTGTTCGCCTGGAGGGAGAAAACGTTGGTTGTTATCTGGACGGGATCTATCTGGCTCGCGGAGAGCAACGAATGGACAACTGGACTCGTATTGACCATATGGCCCCACGGGGGAAGACTCGTGAGATTTATAAAGGTGTAATAGATGGCGCGGCGCACGGGAGTTTCCAAGGGAAAATTAGAGTATGGCCTAACGCTTCCCAAAGTGACGCTCGTCAGCTGAATAAAAATTTACTTTTAACGGAACAAGCCGAGGCCGCTAGTAAGCCTGAGTTAGAAATTCTTACAGATGATGTGCAGTGTGCACATGGTTCTACTATCGGTGATTTGGACAAAGAATCGTTGTTTTATTTGCGTTCCAGAGGTGTAAGTGAGGAAGCGGCAGAGAATTTGTTAATTGAGGCTTTCGTTGGAGAAGTCATCGAGGGTCTTGCCGATGTTCCGATCCGAGAACACTTCCGAAAGTTATTCGACAGCTGGCTCTCTGAGGCAACTTAGAAAAGCTAATGATTGATTTAAATCGTGACGGGAGTGCCGTTAAAATGAAGTCGGGCAGAGATCGATTTGATCTAACTCAGATACGTAATGATTTCCCGATATTTGCACAAAAGCCGTATGGGCGGAGGTTAGTGTTTCTTGACAGCGCTGCCAGCGCGCAAAAGCCAAGACCTGTTATCGACGCCATTCGCCATTGTTATGAAGCTGAGTACGCGAACGTCCATCGAGGTGTTTATTGGCTTAGCGAACGTGCTAGCGAGTCGTTTGATGGAGCTCGTGAGACGGTACGAAAGTTTATAAATGCAGCCAAGAGCTCAGAAATAGTCTTTGTGCGTGGCGCCACGGAGGCCATAAATTTGATTGCCTCTAGTTATGGCGGCGCCTTCTTAGAAATCGGTGATGAAGTAGTCATAAGTCATATGGAACACCATTCCAACATAGTCCCGTGGCAATTTTTGCGTGATCGTCAAGGGGTGAAACTGAGAGTGGCGCCGATCAATGATAATGGGGAACTAATCCTAGATCAGTTTATAGACATGTTGGGACCACGTACTAAGCTCGTAGCGATAACTCATGTGGCAAATGCTCTAGGTACGGTTCTGCCAGTCCAGGAGATTTGTGAAATTGTGCGGTCGCGAGGCATTAAAGTATTGATCGATGGGTGCCAGGCAGTGCCGCATACCTCAGTGGATGTTCAGGAACTGGATTGCGACTTTTATGTCTTCTCCGGGCACAAACTTTACGGTCCAAGCGGCATTGGTGTGCTATACGCACGTGAGGAGTTGCTTAAACTAATGCCCCCCTACCAAGGTGGCGGTGATATGATCGAATCGGTTACCTTTGAAAAAACTGACTTTGCGTCTCCGCCCTATAAGTTTGAAGCGGGGACACCGCACATTTCCGGCGCTGTCGGTCTGGGTGCGGCGGTTGATTACGTCAGTTCAATTGGCCTCGAAAAAATAGCTGATCATGAGAATGATGTGCTTCGTTATGGTGAGCGTCGCCTCTCTCAGATAGAGGGTTTGCGAGTAATTGGAGTGGCAAGTCAAAAGGCCGGTGTGATTTCGTTCGTGTTCGACGACGTTCACGCACATGATGTTGGTACTATCCTGGATCAGGAGGGTATAGCGGTCCGCACAGGACATCATTGCGCCCAACCGGTTATGGAGAGATTTGGGGTAGCTTCTACCGTGCGCGCATCGATCGGTATGTACAACGGGAGGGATGATTTTGATGCGCTTGCGAATGGCCTCAATAAGGTGAAGGAAATTTTTGGGTGATGTCGGATTTGCGTGAGCTATATCAAGAAATTATTCTCGACCACAATCGGCGTCCGCGTAATTTTGGAGTGCCGGATCGTTCGAACCGAACTGCAAAAGGTCACAACCCCTTGTGCGGAGATGTCGTGACCGTTTACCTGCTCCTTGAAGGGGATGTCGTGAAAGATATTCAATTTGACGGAAAAGGGTGTGCGATATCCATGGCATCGGCTTCAATCATGACGGACTTGGTTATGGGAAAGACAGAGATTGAGGCACGCAATCTCTTTCAATCGTTTCATGATTTTATCACAGGAGTTGACGTGGTTCAGTTGACCGATGAGTTAGAGGAATTGAGAGCTCTTTCGGGTGTGCGCGACTATCCCATGCGGGTAAAGTGTGCCACTTTAGCTTGGCATAGCATGGCGGCTGCTCTTGACGGAGATGGCAGTACTGTGGCCACGGAATAAACCAAAGGTGTTGTGATGACTAACTCCGATGATCGATCTGTGCGAGATTTTATGCCAGATCCAGGGGAAACTAATGACTTTTCAGCTCAGGCGGGGGGCCTGCTTCCGCCTGATGTGCCGGTTGCCGATAACACCAAAGTTGTGGAAGCGCTGCGGACCGTGTACGACCCAGAAATTCCAGTCAACATATACGATTTGGGTTTGGTTTATCGGAACGAGATAGATCACCGTGGTCAGGTAGTGGTGGAGATGACCCTTACGGCACCAGGTTGTCCGGTGGCTGGGGAGATGCCGCAGTGGGTGGCGGATGCGGTTGCTGTTGTTGAAGGTGTTGGAGAGGTGAATGTTTGTCTCGTGTGGGATCCTCCCTGGAACCAAGATATGATGTCAGAGGATGCGAAGCTCGAATTAGGAATGTTTTAAGCAGCTGTATTTCTTCAACCTAGAGGCTTCGTGCAGAACTTCGTGCGATGAGTGCTGCGGCCACGCATACCAAAGCTCCTACCCCGACTGGCAAAGGAAGGCCAAAATCTTCTGCCAGGATGCCAATTATTAGGCTCCCCACAGCAACTCCTGCGCGAAATACCAAGCCGTAAAGGCTTAGTACGCGGCCCCGCATTGCGCTGTCGACGGCATTTTGAATAAGCGATTGTGCGCCCACCGCACACACAACCATTGAAAACCCAGCTAAGGCAGTGGCAGGAACTCCAAGCCAGAACGAACTAGTCGAAACCATTGCAATTAGGGCGAGTCCAAACAATCCGGTGTTCAATACGACCAATTGTCGCAACCTTTTCATGTCACGCTGTTGACTTAAGTAAACACCACCTATTATCGCGCCAAACCCTACCGAGGATGTCAGCCATGCAAGCCCAAGCGCACCACGGTGGAAAACATCGGCTGCAAAACCAGGTAAAAGTTCTGCAAATGGCCTTCCGAAGGCTGCGGTTATTGCAAATAGAACCAACGTTGCCTTTATGGCCGGTTGGCTAAAGGCATAGTAAATCCCGTCTTTGATGCCGGACAATATGCTGCCGAATTGTTTGTGATCGATTTGATCTTCTTTGGGCTGTAGCAGGGTCGCCGCATATAATAAGGCGCAGTAGCTGAGCGAATTTATTGCGAATGCAGGTGCAGTGTCCCAGGTTACGATAATTATGCCGGCTAGAGCTGGTCCGAAAAATCGGGCTAAATTAAATAGCAACGAATTACAAGCTATCGCGGCGTGAACATCAGCCCGGCGGATAAGGCTGGGAGTAAGGGCCAGTCTGACAGGTTGAGCGAAACCGTATACCGCTCCAAGGTAAATTGTCAGCGCAAGCAACCATTCTATGGTTATTGTATTGGTTGCCGTCAGCACGAACAAAGCCACAGATTGAAACATTGCCAGTATTTGAGAAATTTTGAATAGCCAAAGGCGATCAAATCGGTCAGCAATTGCGCCCGCGAAGGGACCAATTATTACCGCTGGAAGCAATTCGGAGAAAGCAATCAGCCCGAGCCACATCGGTGATCCAGTTAACTCCCAGGCAAGCCAACCGACCGCAACACGTTGTATCCATGTACCCACCATGGAGATAACATTTCCTTGCGCATAAATCCGGTAATTGCGGTTAGAAAGTGCGCGTAGAACGCCTACGCGAACTACCATTCTGGGCACTATTTTGCGTTTGCGATTCTTAGTGATGTTTAGAGTATTGGAGGAGGATTCGGATGACGATGTAGTCATCGTCTAAAGCCGTGATGGGGGTTTTCCAAAAGGAGGGCTACTAATTATTCAACAAATAGGTTTTGGCTGAGTGGTTTTATGAGATTTGAGCATTTTGGATGGTTTGCCAAATACTTTGTGGTGTGGCGGGCATATCAATATGATTAATTCCATCATTTGCCAAGGCATCAACCACTGCGTTAATAATTGCTGCCGGCGCTGCAACGGATCCGGCTTCACCGCACCCTTTAATCCCGCGAGGGTTATTTTTGCAGGGTATCACCACATTCGAAAAATCAAATGATGGCAAGTCATCGGCTCGTGGCATGCAGTAGTCCATAAAGGAGCCAGAGAGCAATTGTCCATCCGCCGAGTAGACAGTTTTCTCAAGTAACGCTTGACCTGCGCCCTGAGCAACGCCTCCATGGACTTGACCTTCAACGAGCAGTGGATTTACCAGGGTGCCAAAATCGTCGACTATTGTATAGCGTTGCAGGACGGTTTCGCCGGTCAGTGGATCAATCTCAACCTCGGCTACGTGGCAGCCATTGGGGAATGTCCATGCGGGTAACGTAATTGCCCCGCGTGCGTCCAAGCCGCCATCGATTTCTTGATTTGGTGCATCCATTGTGCGTGCTTGGCGGGCCAATTCGAGGATAGCAATGTGACGGTCGGTGCCGGTTATCCTGAAGGCACCCTCATCAAACTCAATATCTGCTACCGACGACTCTAGGCTTTGCGCGGCATAGTGCTTGCCGCGCTCAATTACCAAATCCGCAGCAGCATCAATTGCAGTTGCTTGGGCAGTTAGTGAACGAGAGCCTCCGGTACCACCCCCAGTCGCAACGAGGTCAGTATCTCCTTGGACAATGCGAATCTTGTCAATCGGGATGCCAAGCCGGTCGGCTGCTACCTGCGCGTACGCTGTTTCGTGCCCTTGGCCGTTGGACTGAGTGCCGACTAATAATGAAACGGTGCCGTCTTCCTCAAAACGTACCTCCGCAGCTTCGCCTGGGTCGCCCATCGTAGATTCGATATAATAACAGAGTCCGATTCCGCGCTTTCGTCCAAGAGCTTTTGCTTCAGTGCGTCGATCCTCAAAACTCTTCCAGTCCGCCTTTTCAATGACAGTGTCAATTACGCGCTCAAAGTCCCCTGTGTCGTAGACTTCGCCGGCAGTGGTAGTAAATGGCATTCTGTCCAGCGAAATAAAATTTTTGCGACGCATCTCAACTCTGTCAATATTCAGTTCTTGTGCGGCCTTATCCATCAGACGTTCAATCATATAAATTGATTCGGGGCGTCCCGCACCACGGTATGCGTCGATGGGAACGGTATGTGTAAAAACACCACGTACCCGCACATGGAGAGACTTGACGTCATAAACCCCCGGCATGACCTTGATAGCAGCAAGGGTCGGGATAAATGGTGCGAAGTTGGATAAATACGCTCCCATGTTAGCGACGGTGTCGACACGCATCGCGATTATTTGGTGTTCGTTATCCAAAGCCAGCTCTACTTCGGTGACGTGATCTCTACCCATAGTGTCTGACAGGAATGATTCCCCTCGTTCTCCAACCCACTTGACTGGACGGCCAAATTTACGGGATGCCCAAAGGCACAAGGCTTGTTCAGGGTAATAAAACGTCTTCATGCCAAATCCACCGCCCACATCGGGTGTCAAGACACGCACCAGGCTTGGTTCAATTTTGAGAGTATGCGTAGCGATCTGGTCTTTAAGGAGCCAACCGCCCTGGGTGCAAGAGTGAAGCGTGGCTTTACCAGTATTCGGGTTAAAATCGCCAATTGCTGCGCGCGTTTCCATGGAATTCACGGTCAAGCGGTTGTTCACGAGCTTTAACTTAACGACATTTGCGGCAGTTCCAAAAATCGCATTAGTCGCGTCTTCGTTCCCATGAGTCCAATCGAAGGCCAAATTGCCGCCTGCTTCGTCGTGAACCTGCGGACTATCAGTCGACAATGCACTCGCGGTATCTGTGGTGGCATTCAGTATCTCGTAGTCTACCTCTATCAACTCTGCTGCATCTTTCGCTTGGGTGGATGTTTCTGCCACGACGAATGCAATATTGTCGCCCACATGACGAACCCGGTCTGTGCATAAAACGGGTCTATCCGGTAATGGCGCCTTTGTGCCATCACTATTATCTAGGGGGACTAGGCACGGAATATTGTTAGAACCTTCTGCCGTCAAATCCCCGCCGAGAACAACGCCTAAGACGCCTGGTGCAGCCTTAGCGAGTGTAATGTCCACTGATCGAATTAGAGCGTGGGCTGCTGATGACCGTAGAACATAGCCATATGCCTGGGCAGGGAGATTTAAGTCGTCGGTGTATTGACCATTGCCAGTCACTAAGCGAGAATCTTCTACCCGACGGACAGGTTGGCTAGTGCTAAACTGAACCATATTG
>CAZSYW010000103.1:0-7949 GCA_964611315.1 uncultured Rhodospirillaceae bacterium | reverse complement strand
CATGCCTGCGTTCTTTCGTACTTTGCCAATCATTTCGCGGATTTTCGGGCCAAGTATTTCTGGGTTCTCCATTTGGTCGACTCTGGCGCCAGGTCTCCAGCCTTCAAGCACGGCTACTTGCCCAGCCCCCGCCTCGATGACGCGACCCGTTATGTCTTGTGCCTCGATACTTGCTAAATAGACGACGGTCGGTGAAACCCAGCTTGGGTCGCGTTCGGCGATTTCCTGTTCCGTGTATTCGCGGAGATAATCGGTCATTCGAGTGTATGCGCTAGGTGAAATTGCATTAACTGTTACTCCAAGGCGGGCTAGTTCTCGAGCCGCTATAACTGTAAAAGCTGCAATGCCAGCTTTGGCTGCACCATAATTTGTTTGCCCGATATTACCGTAAAGCCCTGACGTTGAACTGGTATTTATAATCCGCCCCATTACTGGCTGACCGTCGTCATTCTGCTTAGACATTGCACGCCAGTACGATGCGGCATGACGTGAGGGTCCGAAGGTGCCTTTGAGGTGGACGGATATTACGGCATCCCACTCTTCTTCCGTCATGTTGACTAACATGCGGTCTCGCAGGATCCCGGCATTATTCACTAGGATATCCAACTTTCCAAAGGTGTTAATGGCTTGGTCAACCATACTTTTTGCACCGTCGAAGCTGCTCACGTCGTCTCCATTTACGATAGCTTCTCCCCCAGCTGCAATTATTTCTTCGGTGACCGCTTGAGCTGGGGACGCATCAGCTCCAACTCCGTTTACCGTGCCCCCAAGGTCATTAACAACTACTTTTGCTCCAGCCTTGGCTAACTGAAGCGCATGCTGCCTTCCCAATCCACGAGCTGCCCCTGTCACAATTGCTACACGACCCTCACATAACTTTGCCATTGGAATTCCCTTCCCATCTTTTGCCTAAGGCTTATTACCAATACTTGGCAGTTTTGCCAAATAATCTCACTGCGACACTGGCTGGCTTTTGTTCTTAACGTTATTGGTTTGTTAGATTCCAAATATTGACGATAGGCCAGCCTCCGCATCCATCTCAACCATTTGCGATTTACTGGGGGGCTCTGTGGCATTCGCGGCCGATCGCAGAACCGATGGCAACAAGGTAAGATCACCTACGGAATTGAGAAAAACTCGAAGATCGGACAGCACCCAATTCACGGCACGGTTAATATGCTCCTCATCTTCTATAGCTTGGTACCATGTAGTCTGGTTCCGTATTGCACTGGCAGCCCAGGGACCACGAGCAATACCTTTGATAGTTTGCACAGCTATGTTTTTTGTTGAGCAGTAGGCGACTGTTTTTTCAAACTCGTTTGGATAGGTTGCGTGATTAGCCGCAAACCAGTTCCAGGGGAGTAATATAGAGTCGAAATCAAACCTATCCAGGCTTCTTCGGTGCATAACTGCGGCTGTCCACCCATGGCCTGTTACCCCGATGTGATCGGTCAGGCCTTGGTCACGTGCTTCTATGAGCGCGTCTAAAGCGCCGCCTGGCCCGAGCGCTTCATCCCATTCGTCTGGGTGAGTGAGGCTATGCAATTGAATTAAATCCACCTTATCTGTCTTCAGGCGGTCCAAAGACTGATGGAGTTGCTCTTTTGCGCTGGTGTAGCTTCGTTCTTTGGTTTTTGTTGCTAGGAAAAAATCTTTGCGGTGTTGGGGCATCCACTCACCTACCCGTAATTCCGCCGTTCCGTATCCGGGTGCTACGTCAATATGATTCACACCATACTCAAATAAAAGATCCAGGACTCGGGCAGCGCTTTTCTCATTTGCATCCCAAAGTGCAGCTGCGCCGAAAATCACCGCTGAGCTCATGTGCCCAGTTTTGCCAAACGCTCGTTTTTCGATTGCCACTTTCCTATTCCTTCGTTCCACTGACAGTTGCAGTTTACCATGGACTGCAATCGTCACAGATAATATTTAGGAGTGCGACTCGACAAATAATTCGCTACGGTTTGTTGTTCATGGGTCTATTTTTGGCTGTGTGAACACACTATTAAGGTTGTAGGGGGTAATTTTTATGGATAAGGGTGTTGAGGTTGCTGTTATAGGAGCCGGCTTAATGGGTCATGGGTTGTCGCTAGTGCATGCAATGGGTGGTTGCACGGTCAAGATGCAGGATATTAGCAAGGACCAGCTTGAGTCGGGCGTCGGCCTGATTGCAAATGCGTTAGATACTTTGGCGGCGGCGGGCGTGTTGGAAGGGGATAGCTCGTCTGAAGTGATGTCTAGGGTTGAGGCGGTTCAGCATATCTCTGATGCTGTGGCTAACTCTAATTTGGTTGTTGAAGCTGTTCCCGAAACCGAAGAGGTTAAGAGAATAGTATTTAAGGAGATAGATGCTGCTGCTCCACTGGATGCGGTCATCGCGAGCAACACATCTGAGCTAGACATTTTCCCTTTACTGCCTGAACGTAGATTGAAAAATAGTATCATCGCACATTGGTACACTCCTCCATATATTATTGATTTAGTGGATTTGGCAGCAGGCCCAGAGACGGATCCGGAAGTCCTTATAAAAATGGAGAAATTTTATCTACAAATGAAAAAAAAGCCTGTTGTCTTCGAGAAGTTTATTAGCGGATATGTAGCGAATAGGCTGCAAGCTGCCATGGGTATGGAAATAATTAAGCTGTTAGATGAGGGTTGGGCCTCTGCCAGGGCGATAGATGATTCCATTAAGTATGGGCTTGCGCACCGAATGGCGTTGCAAGGTGCATTGATGAAGGCTGACTTCGCTGGGTTGAAACTCTGGCAGCAGGGTAAAAAGAATAAGACGTACCAACCGCCAGTTCAGACGGGCGGTAGCCCCACCGTCGACAGACTGGTAGATGCCGGACGATACGGTGTAATGAGTGGCTCCGGATTTTTTGATTACGGTGGTAAATCTCCTGTCGAAATTTTTAGAAACCGAGATATGGGACTTTTACGGTTAAAGGCAGAGGCGGCAGAGATAGAGGAAGAATATCCACTAGGTTTTTGAGGGGGATTTTTGGATAAGATGAAAGCATCGATACAATTTGATCCGAGAGTTGGAGAGCAGCTTCTTAAATATGCGCGCATGTTATCGGCTCGCGGATATGTTCATAACACGCTTGGCAATATTGTAATTCGAGTTCCTCACCCAGGTTTTGTATATGGACTTGCCTATACTAAGCATGCGGAGGTCTCTCTCGAAGAGATGGAAGCCGATAATATCGTTATCACGGATATTCCGACCAGCTCGATCTTGTTGGGTGAGAGAATGACCAGTGTTGGTCACAACCTTAGTCGTGAAATTTTGAGATTGCGTTCGGATATTAACGCGGTAATCCACGTCCACGACGATGCGACGATCGCTTTATTTGGTTCAGGCCCCGCTGTGGAGTTCAATGCGATATCACTCGATCCACCGTTTGTGCTAGGAAAACCAGTGCACTGTGTGCCTGCGCACGTAGACGTTGAATCAGATGTGACTTCGGTAGAGACTTTCGTTCAGGATACTAATTCTATCATACTGTTAGGTCACGGTGTCACAACTATGGGACGCGATATTTCGGAGGCATATCATCGGTTAAACACCCTCACTGCTGAGGTGCGGCGCACGATTTCTGCGGAACAGATCGCATTGTCCAAAGGCACTACTCCGTCCTATCGGTCTAGGGAAGAAATTGAGTCGATGTATCGCTTTGCCGACAGAGTTATTTACCCAGACCGACCCGAAGGGGTTATGAAGGACGATGGAAACGACTAGACAGCGCTGAAGCTAGTGTTGTGCAGTAAAACAGGCAGAGGGAATACATTTGATGTTTTTCGACCCAAGGGAAGTAGGTATGAAACCGGAGCCCTTCAAACATACCGTCTACAACGCTTTGGTGGTTCCCAGGCCAATAGGGTGGATCAGTACTCTGAGTGAAAGTGGCGTCGTAAATCTTGCTCCTTTCAGTTTCTTCAATTCGATATCTGGGGATCCGCCCTGTGTCATGTTTTGTCCGAATGGATTTAAGGTCGGAACTACGGAGCCAAAAGACTCCCTCGTAAATTCTGAGCAAACAGGGCAGTTCGTATTTAATATGTGCACGTATGATTTGCGTGAAGAAATGAATGCCACATCGGCGCACGTTCCTTCCAGTATAGATGAAATGAAGGAAGCAGGATTGGAGGCTGCCGAATGTATCAATGTCAAACCTCCGCGCGTTAAGGCGTCACCGATCGCATTGGAATGCAAATACTTACAAACTATTCATCTCCCACCAACAAAATCTGGTGTTCCCAATAATGTAGTAATGGGTGAAGTCATAGGGATCCATATAAGTGAAGAGATAGTGGTTGATGGCATAATTGATGTTCACAAAGTTAAGCCACTCGCTCGTCTTGGCTATCTCGATTATGCCCTGATCGAACCAAATAATATCTTTTCTTTGGACAGGCCAGACTGACGCTAGTTAGAGTTTTTCGCCTAGGGCCAGCCCCGATAGGCCGAGGTTTAGATGAATTACGGAAACAAGAATACCTAGTGGGTGTCGAGGAGTGGTATTAATCATACGAAACCTTGGCATTTTTAAAAGCGGTTTCTAGTTCATAGCTCATTGCATTTACATCCGCACAGACCGCATAGCGTAAATAATTTGAGAAATGGACTCCTACGACGCCGGTGTGCTCAATCATTAAGAAATTGAATTCCTCCGAGCTAGAGACCGTTTTTCCGAATGCTCGTCTGGGGGTTTCCCATAGCGTGTAAAAGCCAGCGCGCGGTTTGATGGCAAGCCGCATTCCGCAATTCTCTAGTATGCCCGAGAGAATACTTAAACGTTGCTCATACAAAACCTTATAGACGTCTATACCTTCCTGGTCTTCTTCAAGAGCGGCGAGCACCCCCGCGGCCATGGGGGCAACAAACCCTGCATCGCTTTTTCCTTTTATGTCTTTAAGATCCCCAATGAAATCACTCGATCCGACCATTGCTCCTATATGCCAACCGGTACCGTTGCCGATAAGTTTGGCTGCAGTAAAGCCCTCACACCAAGACAAGTTGGAAAACCTGGTTGCAATTTCAGTTAAGGTTGAACACTCAGCTGAATAGCTAAGTGATATATAGGCTGCATCATTAAAAAGCCGGATATCATTTTCCTCACAATATTGGCAAAGTGAGTGAAACCAAGTGGCGTCGGCAATTTGACCTGATGGGTTGTGCGGATAATTGGTCATTATTAAACCAGTTCCAGCTGGAATATCGTCAACCTTAAACCGAAACTTATTATCCGAATTTAGTGGGAGGGCCTGATGTGTAACCTTTGGATGGAATGCGCACCAATCGGCAGGAATGGGGTATCCTGGTTTGCTCATCGTAGCGACAAGCAACTCTTCTATGGCGCAGCCACAAGCGAGGGGTAGTAATCCTAAAATCGGTTTAATACCGGAAATCGGCAAATAATCGACATCTTCGGATGGTATTTCCCGGCGTAAATGGGCGTTGATAAATCGGGGAGAAAAGTCAGGGACGGCTGGGCTACCATTATATTGATATGCATGCATTGCTTCATCGTTGCTTAAAATCGCTACACTTGCAGCTTCCCGCGCCCGCCGCAAAGCCGGGCCTCTCGGCTCGCCAATGGAAAGATCAAGCAATTTCTGTCCGTTATTAATAGCTTCGCTTCGCTTCGCACGGATTAGTTGGAAAACATTAGCTCCGCCTGCTGCCAGTTTTGAACGACGCATCTATCATCACCTCCACTCAATCGGTTCGTTTTAATTCTCATCGTTGGCTGTTTGAATACAAACTAGCCATCCCCGGTTCGCACTTCGCTGACCATTCGACTAATTTTGTCCAATCGTGGAAGCACGTCGTCTGTCGGCGCTGCCTTAATACCGAAAATACACCGGGTCACCCCTTGGGCGGCTAATCTGCTAATGGCATTGGGGTCCCGTGGCGTGCCAAATGTCGTAATGGGATAGGGCGCGCGCCCGGCCTTATTGGCTAAAGTTGCTAACTCGGCCATGCGTTCAGTCTTTAAATCAAAGGTGTTTTCTTGCCCGGCTAACATGGGAATCCAGCCGTCTCCGTAGCTCAAAACTCTTTTGAAGGTGCCTGGCGCATCGCCACCCACGTAAATTGGCGGGTGCGGCTTTTGGACCGGTTTGGGCCAAGAGAAAATTCGATCGAATTTGACGAATTCTCCATTATAACTTGCCTCGTCCTGCGCCCATATTGCTTGCATGGCCTCCACCCGTTCGCGTAGCACCTTCCACCGTCGTTTCCAGGGCATGCCGTGGTTTTCCATTTCCTCTCGGTTCCACCCTCCGCCGATTCCGAAATCAAAACGGCCCCTGGACATATGGTCTAGGCTAGCAACTTCTTTGGCAGTAATGATCGGGTCACGCTCCACTACGAGGCAGATCCCAGTTCCAAGGCGGATGCGTTTTGTTACTGCCGCCGCTGCTGCTAGAGCTAGAAACACATCGACGTTGTGAGAGTAGTCGGGGGGTAACTCTTCACCAATGGTGAACGGGGACTGACGACTAGCCGGAATATGTGTATGATCTGGGATGAATAGGGCGTCAAAATCACGTTCTTCTACAGCCTGAGCTAAATCCGCAGCCTGCATGGAATAATTTGTCACGAACATACAAATGCCAAACTCCATTGTCTCCTCTCAGTGATTTAGTTTAGCGGTCAAAGTTCGGAAGCTCGGGCGTATCTGGATCTAAGGGATAAATAGGCCTACGCACTTCTTTGAACTGAAATAAGCTGTTATCACTGCTGGTCACGCCAACACCATTGCAGGGCAATTCGTGTTTAGCTATTGCCCGAAATCCTGCTCTGTAGTGAATCCGAGACTTGAGAATCAAATATCGCTTTTGTGTTGGTTCAATTCCGAGACTACGAAAACATCCGAGGTCATGGGGTTCCACGTGTCGAGAGCAAACGACGATTTGCACATTACCAGTATCAAGAACGGCAGCCTTTCCCATGCTGGCAAGAGTCCCCCGACCCATAGCAACCGTAATAACAAAGTCACCATCCGTAATTGCACGCACCTTGCCTGTCAGCTCCAGACCTCTACCCTTGCGGGCAATGGTAGGCATATCAATCTTGCCACCCAGCGATAGGGTAAGGCTGTTCCCGACACCAGCACGTTCCATCTCATGAATCGCCTGTGGATCGCAGATACCAAACATGGCAACATTTTCCAACTCTTGATTAATGACTTCCTCCAAGACTTCGACAGTGTCCTGTGTGCCTCCAGAAGCTGTGTTGTCAGCATGGTCTAACAGAATGATAGGGCCATCTTCTAACTTCTTTGCCCGAGCAATGGTGCGGCTTAATGGTTCTGAGTCAAAGATAAATTCGGCGCGTTCTTTCCATGCTGCCTTTAATAATTGCTCACTGATTTGCTTCGCGTCTGCCTCATTGCCGTCGGCAACGGCCACGACAGATAAGCCGGCATTCCAAAAGTCTGCCAATGGAAAACCGCCAAATACCGAGGCCGCCAATAGACCATTTTCCTCTGCTTGTCTCGCCATCTGTATTAATGGGCCCATGGGATGATCATCGTGTCCCATTCTTAGGGTCTGGGCCAGTATCGGTCGGTTACCCCAGGCCATCACCGGCTTAACTTCGCCTTTCAGTGCTTGAATAACGAGACGTCCGGCATGTTCGCCGGCCTCATACATGTCGATATGGGGATAAGTTTTGTATCCGACGAGCGCTGTGCAGTTCTCCACAATGTCTTCAGTGATATTAGCGTGTAAATCAAGGCTGACAGCAATCGGAAGGTCGGGTGCCAAAGACCGAATACGTTTCAGAAGAGTGCCTTCACCATCTACAGTAGTTTCCGTAACCATCGCACCGTGTAGGTCGAGAAAACAAACGTCGCAGCCCGCCTGAATGGAGTCGCATATGGCATCAGACATGATCTTATATGCGCCGGCCTGAACGGGGCCGCTTGGCGACGCGTTAC
>CAZSYW010000102.1:0-7973 GCA_964611315.1 uncultured Rhodospirillaceae bacterium | reverse complement strand
CTTTTGAAAATACGGTTTTAACCACGTTACAATCCGCTGTGATGATGGTTGCTAACGTCACACTGAAAAAAAGACGGCTCCGAGAAAATGGAGCCGTCTCAACCGATGCTTGATCGCCCGTTAAAGACTTCTAGTGCTGTCAGCCGCTTTCCTGCACGACCCCAAATCTTGTTGGAACTAATAATAAATTGCCAGCAATAGAACTTTTATTGCTTTTTTGTCCTACGGTCGATTGAAATCAGGATGTTCTATTGTATTTCGTAGTCAAGGCTTTGACGACAATTAAACGCACCATTATCTGCCTCTCCTCCAGCATCGCACTCCCACGGCCCGCTACCCGTAATGCCAGCATATTTGCCAGTGCCGCCTACAATAATGTTCGTTCCTTTATTAGCAGCCAGGTCCCCGGTAAAAGAAGTAAATATTCTATCCCCGTCTTGGTCACCGAAAAAACAGTTCCCCTTATTAGTCGCACCCTCAGGAGTCACTATAAACGTCACAACGCAAGTCGCGCGACCCTGGTGAAGTGGTCCGGAACCACTGGTATTGAAGGTGGCGCCGCGAGCCGAAGCGTTGCCGATGAGATAGCCGTCTGCCTGCGGGGCATAGTCCGAGCCATCAAGCAGCCAGCCAGTCATCCAACTGATAGTTCCGGATTTTGCCAAATGACCATGGCCGTCCGCGAGCGCAATATTTCCAAAGAACACAGCAAACACAGCTGATAAAAGAATAGTTGTAATTCGTTTTTTAATATCCATTTTGATGAGTCCCCCCTCTATCTCGGCTGATGGTGGCATCCAGACATGGAACGACGCTGCCACCAAACATCCGTTCCATGGCTGTATTATAGGCCCGTATTCTCTTTTGTGTGGGAAATGTCACCTTCAGTGCCCAACTAACTCCTTGACACACCTCAAGAACCGAGGGTGGCAAGCAAAAGGGTAACAATTGAGCCACAAACCACAAAGTTCGTAGAATGACACACTACAAAGAGGCTGAACAAAATTCAGCCAAAAACGCGTTCACAAACCTAGCCACTACTCAGGAAACCTAGCAACTCCTCCACTAATTCTGTCGGCTGCTCTTCAGGAATAAAGTGTCCGCAGTCCATACCCCTGCCGCGAATGTTTTCGGCACGCTTCCGCCAGACTTCCATCATTTCAAGATTGTCACCGGTCTGCCAGCCCGGCCGCTTCGGCATAAAAGTACTCCAAAGCACCAATACAGGACATTCAAGTTTGCTCTCCCGATCAACGGCGTCATGCTCGAGATCAAGAACAACAGCTCTATAATCGGCGCAAGTTGCTCGGACGGTCTCAGGATTGGAAAAGCAGCGCAAGTATTCAGCGTATGCTTCCTCACTAATGGCCCCCTCCACACCAGTCCAGCTGTCCAAAAGGAAATCGAGATAGAGTTTAGGATTTGCACCAATCAATGTCTCCGGAAAGGGAGCAGGCTGGCGCATCAGATGCCAATGGAACCAGGAAAAGGAGAGCGAGGCATCCATAGCCGCAAATGCGTCCTGAGATGGGACCACGTCTAACGTAGTAAAACTTCTAACAGCATCAGGACGATCAAGAGCCATCCGCAGGCCAACCCGGACTCCTCTGTCATGTCCCACAAGATGAAACTCCTCAAACCCCAATATTCTCATCAGAGACAATTGGTCTCCAGAACTAGTCCGTTTGCAGTAAGTGGAAAGGTCCCCGTCATGGGAAGGAGGTTTCTCACTATCTCCGTAACCCCGCAGATCGGGACAAATAACGGTGTAATTCTCGGCTAAAAGCGGCGCCACCTTGTGCCACTCCATATGGGTCTGCGGATAACCGTGCAGCAACAAAATTGGAGGGCCAGAACCGCCATGGCGCACATTAATCGTAACGTCTCCACAATTAATGCGACTCACCTCAAATCCATCGAACATCTTTACCCCCTAGACGAAAAAATCAGTATTGTATTTACTTCAGAATAACGCTTCTCACATACCTTCAACCGCAGCTCCATCTTATTTACCTCGGTTACGCTGACTTTTTCTCCAATCCCATGGGACCACAAATTTTCCTTTCCAAATACCACGCTTCAGATTCTGAGCATTCATTTCTTCGGAAACATAATCATCGGAGTAACGGCGATACGCCAGCGCCCAACCCTCACTAACCATCTGCCTATTCAGGTTGAGTGTACCTGCATGGCACACGGCTATTAAACGTTTGTATCGATCTCTCTTCTTTCCAGCACAATACACCTCTTGGTCAGCAATCAGCCTTTCCAGAGCTGACGTGGCTTCGAACCCGCATTGCCACTTAATATTTGCGACTAAACACGTTTGAATTTGTTCGGGAGCGTCAATGCCATGAAGGCGAACCCGGTCGCCATTTATTACTATGGTATCGCCATCAACAACCCGCGCCTTACCTTCAACATCAGCTAACGCCAACGTGACAAGCATAGAATTACTTCCAATTAACACACCAACAACGAGATACGCTATATAAACTGAAAACAAATGGGCCTTCACCATAAATCAATCTCCGCAACGACCTCTGGCCTTTTTGCGGCCGAGACCTAGGTTCCAGACCTGGCCAGTTGATGAACAACAAGTTGTTTGTAAAGCCCGCCTTTCGCTAGTAATTAATCGTGTGTTCCTGATACCATAACGCAACCTTCGTCAATAGCCACGATCATGTCGGCATTGCGAACAGTCGACAGGCGGTGAGCAATGATGATCGTCGTGCGATCAGCCATCAGCCCCTCCAGAGCATTACGAACAGATTGCTCATTCACCGCGTCCAGGTGCGACGTCGCCTCGTCGAGAATCAGGACGGGCGCGTCCTTGAGGAACGCGCGGGCGATCGCCAGCCGCTGGCGTTGACCACCAGACAGGCTCATACCTCGCTCCCCGACCTGGGTATTCAATCCATCCGGCAAGCCTTCAACAAACTCTCCAAGAGAGGCCTGCTGAAGCGCCTGCTTTAAAGCGACTTCGTCCGCATCCGGATTGGCGATCAGGATATTGGCCCGTAGCGTATCATTGAAAAGGTATGTGTCCTGAGCCACCAGGGCAAGCTTGCGTCGCAAATCGTCCAGAGCGTAGTCACGGAGGTTATGATTACCAAGGCATATGACACCGCTTTGTGGATCCCAAAATCGCATCAGCAAATGTGCGATTGTTGTTTTTCCTGCACCTGAAGATCCCACCAATGCCATCGTTTTACCCGCAGGCACTACAAGTGACACATCACACAACGCCCGCCGATTTGCCGTCTCATATTGGAAGTTCACTTCGTCTAATACCACGGACAATCCACCCGCTGTGCTTTTAGGTATCGCCACACCCTTACCGTCGGATACCGGTACCGGTTCATTACCCACCGCACAGAGTCGGCGGGTTGACCCCAGCGTGTCTGCCAGTTGCCTCCCAATGTTTGAAATCTCTGAAATCGGCAGGAAAGCGGCCATCGAAAGTAAGGTCAGCAATGGCAAGATACCACTTTCAAGCCGCCCATCGTCGACCAAACTTGCTCCCACAGCGACCACGGTCAGCGCACCTAGGCCAGTGACAACCTCGAGCAACGTACTCTGAATGGTGAGATCGCGGAAGAATGGCAGGCGAACGGCATGGTGATTTTTCGTTCGTTCTATCAGCTCAGCTCGACGCTCAGGCATCCGTTGGTAGGCGGCAATTTCCGCAAGGCCCTGAATCGTGTCAACCGCGTGTGCATTTAATTCACCTAGGGCCTCTCGTGCTCGCGACCCCAACTCGTCGACCCTCTTGCGCATCATGAACGGACTTAGTGCGACCAAACCAAGGAATGGTGCTAAAGCAGCTGCAAGTTCCCAACCGAAATGAACCAACACTCCAAGGACCACGCTTGGAACCAGGATGGCAACAAAGGCTGGCGCTACCGTGTGCGCAAAAAAATATTCAACGGTTTCTACATCGTGTGTGGCCATTGCCACCATGTCACCCGTGCGCCGGCGCACCATATAAGCTGGAGCCAGTCGATCGAGTTTCTCGAATAACGCAATCCGCATCTTCGCCAACAGGCGGAACGCCATATCGTGTGCGACCCAGGATTCGAACCAGTGGAAAACCCCGGCAACAGGCGCCAAAACTGCTAAAACAAGCAGCAAATCAGTAAAGGGCTCACCCGTTTTCACGGCCCGCACTGCTAACGCGCTAACGGCGCCAATACCGATGAACGCGACTACCCGAGTGACGCCAAAGCCGAAGGTCAGGGCACATTTGCCCTTGTAGGGCAAAATATACTTCATTAATTCACGCACCGCCCCGACCCAGCCAAGTCCCTCTGCCTTCACAATTGCATCGGTCGGCGCAAACTGCGCATCTTCCTTATAGGCAGGGGCAGCATGCCTGATGGGCCGCGCAGCGCTAGCACTAATTTTTACCTTGCCTTGAGCACCTTCCTCAGCCTGCGCCGCCATCAAACCGTAGTAGACACCATGCTGAAGCATCAACTCCTCGTGGCTTCCAGTTTCCTCAATTTTTCCCTTATCCAAAACAAGAATCCGGTCGGAGCCAATCACGCTAGAAAGCCTATGCGCAAAGATGAGAGTAGTTCGTCCTTCCATCAACCGATCAAGGGCGTCTTGAATGACCGATTCATTCTCCGCGTCAACAGCGGATAAGGCTTCGTCCAGAACCAGGATCGGCGCGTCGCGCAAGATTGCCCGGGCAATAGCTATTCGCTGGCGTTGACCACCGGATAATCGGATGCCGCGCTCTCCGATCACCGTGGCGTAACCGTTTGGAAGCTTCTCGACAAACTCTTGGGCATTTGCAGCCCGACAGGCAGCTTGTATTTCACTCTGACTGGCTTCCGGTTTTCCGAGTCTGAGATTGTCCTCAACCGAGCCGTGGAACAGGTAAGTATCCTGATTCACTACCGCAATCTGGCGACGAATGTCGTCAAACGTAAGGTCGCGGAGATCGCGTTCGCCAATTTTCACAACTCCCCTGTCCGGATCATAAAAGCGAAGCAACAAACGAACGATAGAAGATTTACCAACTCCGCTCGTTCCGACGAAGCTCACCCGCTCACCCGCCTTCACCTCAAAATCGAGACCTTTATGGGTGGTCCGGCGTCCCCCCGGGTACGCGAAACTAACGTTCTTGAAAGTCACTGTCGGCACCAGTTCGCCCGCCGGAATAACACCGCCACCGCCAGTTACGATTGGTTTGGAATCGACAAGATCGAAAATAGTCTTTGCGGAAGCCTGCGCGACCATCCCGTTATGCATCAAGGAACGCATATCCCGGAGCGGACGAAAGACCTCGACACCAAGCATTAAAATGATGGTTAACGCGGCTAGATCCATGCTGCCCTCGACCACACGAAATGCGCCGAGCGCCAATGTCGCCGCAGCTCCCACTGCAATCCCCGTATCCGTAATTCCGCGGGCGAGGGAGTTGGTCGCCAACACCCACATGGTCGAGTTAAAAAGCTCCTCGGACTTTTGTTTCAGGGTTTCACCGCGTGCACCGCTTTGTCCGAACGACTTCAACGTGGTGAGACCTTGCACCGAATCCAGAAACTCGGCCGCGAATGCTTTATAGGCGCGCGAACGCCAAAGACTATTTTTCTCGTCCCAACCGTGGAAGATCTGCGGTGCAATCAACGTCACCAAAGCGGCTGCAAGCATAACCAACGCCACCGGCAAATCGAGAAACGCCACGACACCAAAAATGAGCAGTGGCGTGACTGCTGAAATAATCAACTGCGGCAGGTATTGTCCAAAATAGACTTCCAACTGCTCCACGCCATCGATCATTGCGAGGATCGCGTTACCTGTCCGCTCCAATCCAAAATGGGACGGCCCGAGTTCCACAACCTTGTCAAAGATCACGGTGCGGAGATGCACCTGCACCATGGCCGCCGTATTGTGTGCCACCATGGTGCGAAAATACTCCAGACAGCCACGCAAAATCATAACTACGGCAATCCCCACGGCAGGCAGAATCAGTTGATTGAGTGGTGTCCCCTGAAAGACACGAGCGATAAACCAGCCCAGCAATGCCAGTCGGGCGATCCCGAAAAGCACTCCCAGGACACCTATTCCCACTGCACCAAAAATACGAGATCTAACGCCTGACGCGTATCTCCATAGTCTTAAGTTAAAGTACATTCCAACCCTGTAAATACCTTACGACGAATCCAAGACGTAAGACGCTCCGGGAAGCGGGCGTGAGGAATAGGTATCGGCCAGTGTTCGCAGAGGACCGTTAGTGCCCGCCCTATTTTTGCTGTCAGATACATCCGTAGCAGCAATTTCTACGTTTAAAAATCTATTCGTGCCCCGCCACCCCTTGCGGTTTATAAGGTGCTTCCAACCTATCAATGTCTTCAGAGGAAAGTTTTAGATCAAGCGCCGCAACGGCATCAGGAATGTGGGATTGTTTAGTCGCGCCAATAATCGGAGCCGAAACTGCCGTCTTGCTCAACAGCCAGGCTATAGCAACATGAGCTCGCGGCACACCAAGACGTTCGGCGACCTCTATCACAGCGGCGCGTACGCCAACATCATCCGGTTTTCCAACACCCCATTTTTGTATCTGCGGGTCGGTCTTGGCGCGAATGGTCTCCACGCCTGGATCCCGAACCAAGTAGCCACGAGCCATGGGGCTCCATGGGATGACCCCAATTCCTTGATCCACGCATAAGGGCAACATCTCCCGTTCCTCCTCGCGATAGGCGAGGTTGTAATAATTCTGCATAGATACAAATTTCGCCCAGCCATTCATCTCGGAGATATAAAGGGCCTTTGCAAACTGCCATGCAAACATCGAGGATGCCCCGATGTAACGGACTTTTCCCATCCGCACTACGTCATTCAGCGCTTCTAACGTCTCCTCCACCGGGGTCTCTTGATCCCAGCGATGGATTTGATACAGATCAATAAAATCTGTTTGTAGACGTCGCAGGGAGTTATCTACCGCCTCCATGACGTGCTTTCGAGACAGACCCTTCTGGTTTTTTCCGATACCCATCGGTCCGTAAAGCTTAGTTGCGATCACGATTTCGTCGCGTTTTGCCAGGTCTTTCAAAGCTCGGCCGACAATTTCCTCACAAACGCCAGTTGAATAAACGTCGGCGGTATCAAAAAAATTGATTCCTTCATTCAGTGCTTGCTGGAAAAACGGCCGTGCCGCTTCCTCATCCAATACCCACTCTCGCCAATCTGTTGAGCCGTAACTCATAGTTCCGAGGCACAAGCGTGAGACTTTCATCCCCGTTTTTCCAAGCCGTGTGTATTCCATATCTTTCCTCACAACAAAGGTTTACCGCTATATAACGGGTAACACCGACTCTTTCAAAGCACGTCTCTTGGCTGAAAGACAAAGTAAACTCACACAACTGCACTGAACCACCGATTAACGGTGAACTGCCCGCGAAGTGGTATGCACTATCTGAAGTGAGGGGGCTTTAATTCCAACCTGGAGGCTTGCCGATGTCACCGAAGTCACGTTCGAAGGCAGCTCCGATTCTAAGGGTGAGTGTTTCCTGATCACCGCACCCAACGATATGAAGTCCCCCGGGCAGTCCACTGTCAGTCAGCCCCATAGGTACCGTAAGAGCACAGAAGCCCAGATGGTTGACCAATCGCGTAAACTGGGATGGGGCGCTGGTTTGATCAATGTCATTAACCACCGGCGCGGTAATTGGCAGCGTCGGCGTCAATAACGCAGCCATGCCGTCCATGGCCTTTAGAAAATCTTTTCGATCAATTAGGCGCTGCCGGAGGGCACGTACATAGTTGGTGGAAGATTCGGTCTTACCTTGCATGATCCGTCGTCTAACGTCTTCATCCATAATGTTGACAGGGTTTTCGTACATCTCGCCGTGGTAGTAATAGCCTTCAACTGAAATAATCGTGGCAACATTATAACTCATGTCTTTAACCGATCTGGGTAGGGTTAGTGGCCTAATAACGGCACCCAGATTCGCTAGTCT
>CAZSYW010000101.1:0-8047 GCA_964611315.1 uncultured Rhodospirillaceae bacterium | reverse complement strand
GGATCCGCCCACATATTCGTCAATATCCTCTCTACTAGACATCGACACTACCAGACCGTCCACGTACGGACTCGATAGCACCCAGCGAAATGCGGCTTGCGCAAAAGTGCCGCCGTCGCGTTCGAAGGGGCGGATATCATTGCGACGCGCTCCCATCAGCGTCTTCATCGCAATGACTCCGACATTCCTCTGTTTCGCCTTATAAAGCGTGCGAGGTAAACCCGGCTGTATGTCCGAAAAGTGAAGGCCTTGTTTAAGGCGACTAAAAAAGTCCGGATCCTGACCAAAATTGTAAGCGACAAGGACTACATCAACTAAATCTTGCTCTAAGGCATAGTCCAAACAAGGGACCAAGCGACTGCCGTGACCTGACATTCCGCGAAACCGAATTTTTCCCTGCTCTTTAGCAACTCGCGTGAATTCCCACCATTCTTCGTTGCGCATCCTCCCAACATCATTCACAGCATGATTGAAGTAAACGTCCAGATAATCCGTTTTCAACCGCCGGAGACTACCTTCGAGAGCCCGCATGATCTCTGTGCGGTTTGCATTTGAACCGGCCTTGGTTTTGGAGGCGAGAATCACGCGATCTCTGACGCCACTCAGGCCCTCTCCTATTGCAACTTCTGACGTGCCGAAGCGGTAACTTTCAGCCGTATCAAAATAATTCACCCCACGGTCAAGGGCATGACGCACAAGATCCGGATCCGAAGATTGGCTTGACCCAAAAGATATATCCGAGATGTTTAAGCCTGTTCGGCCCAGCTGATTATATGCTCGAACAGCAGGCCCACCGTTAGATAGGGAGGTTTCTTCTTCATTTTTTGATAGTATCGGACCTGACTGCAGGCCTACCCCGGTTGCAACACCCAATTGCAACAATCTACGCCTATTAATCAATATGACACTCCCAAAAACCACACTCAAAAAGGACAGACCCGGATACCACGATAACATGTCCAGGGATTTGGTGACTATGTTAACTGTTTAAAGTTTTCAGGGTGGGGTTCGTTGACAGGAGACCACCCGAGAATGCCAGGAGTGCTTTTTTTTAGTTGCCAGAGCGCGTAGGGTGACCTGCAAATTATCCAGGATAGACAATCGTGAACAAGCAAGTTCCTAATACCGAAATCCGAAACTTCATCCGTGATATAGTATCGGACGATCTCGACAGCGGCCACTGCAAGCAAGTTGTCACTCGCTTTCCTCCTGAACCGAACGGCTATCTACATATCGGTCACGCAAAATCTATATATCTCAACTTTGGCATCGCAGAGGACTTCGGAGGAAAGTGTCATCTAAGGTTTGATGATACAAACCCGTCCCGCGAAGAACAGGCTTACATAGACGCAATAAAAGCCGATATTAAGTGGCTGGGATTAGCCTGGGGACAAAACCTTTACTACACCTCGGATTATTTCGAGCAACTCTACGATTGGGCTGTTCATTTGATTCAAAACGGCAAGGCATATGTCGACGATTTAACGGCCGACGAGATTCGAGAATTCCGTGGCACGCTAACAGAATCCGGCCGGAACAGCCCCTTTAGAAATCGAACTACGGACGAAAACCTAGAACTTTTCACACAAATGCGATCCGGGTGCTTTCCGGAGGGAAAATGCGTTCTGCGCGCAAAGATTGACATGACCGCAGGTAACATCAATCTCCGTGATCCAATCATTTACCGCATTCTCCATTCAAAACACCCACGCACCAAGGATGACTGGTGCATTTACCCCACATACGATTTTGCACACGGTCAGTCCGATGCTATCGAACACATCTCACACTCCATCTGCACTCTTGAATTTGAGGATCATCGCCCACTATACGACTGGTTTATTGAAAATCTCCCGGTGCCATCGCGACCCCGCCAGTACGAATTCGCTCGCCTAAATCTTTCTTACACAGTGTTGTCGAAACGCATCCTTGCAAGACTGATCGAGGAAAGCCACGTCGTAGGATGGGATGACCCTCGTATGCCGACCCTCGCCGGACTTCGACGCCGCGGCTTCCCGCCAGAGGCAATCCGAGATTTTGCCGGTCGGATTGGAGTTGCGAAACGTGACGCCGTTGTGGCTGTTGCGTTACTGGAACATTGTGTCCGCGATTTTTTAAATCAGCATGCGGCGCGCCGAATGGCAGTTTTGCGTCCTCTCAAGGTTGTGATTGAAAATTATCCTGACGGCCAAGTGGAACAGCTTGAAGCAGCCAACAATCCCGGGGATGACACCGCGGGGACACGCACTATCCCATTCTCCCGAGAGCTGTACATTGAACAAGATGACTTCATGGAGGAGCCCCCAAAAAAGTTCTTCCGTCTTACATTGAACCGGGAGGTACGTTTACGATACGGCTATCTTATTACCTGCACGAACGTTATTAAAGACACCAATGGAGAGGTGATTGAACTCCGCTGTAAATATGATCCGGAAACGAGGGGAGGCAACGCTCCAGACGGTCGAAAAGTAAAAGGCACTCTGCACTGGGTATCTTCATCACACGCAATAGATGCCGAAGTACGTCTTTACGACCATCTATTCACAGTACCTGAGCCGGGGAGCGATGGAGATTTGGCCGGGGCGATTAACCCTAGATCTCTGGAAGTACTCCGGGACTCCAAACTGGAACCCAGCCTCCTCAGTCTCGGCAAACACCAGGCAGTGCAGTTTGAGCGCATTGGCTATTTCTGTATCGACACCGACTCAACCTCAAAACAACTGGTTTTAAACCGAACAATCGGTCTTCGAGACACATGGGGGAAAGTCCAAGACGAAAAAAAATTTAACGAGCCACACTAAGCCTGATCAATTAAACCAAAGATCATCCACCTCGAAAGCCTGACAATGTCCAAAAAAAACATGGCGATAGGTTTTATTGGCTTGGGCATGATGGGCACACCCATGAGCCTGAGATTACGTAAGGCCGGGTACCACCTTACTGTTTGGAACCGCACCAAAATAAAAACAAAACCACTGCTAGAAGCAGGGGCAGAGCTAGCCGATAGTCCGGCGTCCGTGGCGGAAGCGAGTGATATAGTCTTTCTCTGCCTGACTGATAGCGAGGCCGTCGAGAATGTACTGTTTGGCCACCGCGGAGTCACTCAGGGTGGATCTGGCAAACTGCTAGTTGACCATTCGACCATTAGCCCCGAGGCTGCTGTGAGCTTTGCGGCCCGGCTTCGCAAGAACCACAATTTTCGTTTTATCGATGCCCCTGTCACCGGTGGTGTAATAGGCGCCACAAACGGTACTCTCACTGTGTTTGCGGGAGGGAAAGCTGCTGATATCGACGTAGCACGACCAACAATCTCACACTTGGCGGAAAAGTTTCTTCACATGGGGGCCCATGGTGCGGGACTAACCACAAAACTGTGCAACCAAGTCATGGTCATGACCACCTTAGTTGCCATGGCTGAAATGCTGAAGTTAGCGGAGAATGGTGGGATCGACCCAACCCAAGTTCCAGCAATTCTGGCAGACGGCTTTGCAAACTCTGAGATTCTGCAAGTATTCGGCCCACGCATGGCACGTCGAAGCACTGAGATTACAGGCCGCTTGGCAATAGCTGAGAAAGATCTGAATTTGATACGGGCCGCTGGCCAGGACACTGGCACACCACTCCCAATGTGTAGCACCGCCACGGAATTAGTCCGGCTGGCAATAGCTGATGGCCTTGGGGACGGAGACGTAAGTCAATTTATTAAACTGTACGATTAAGATAGCGAGACCGTCCATCGCGGGTTTTGGTGTAACCATTACGCTCACGGTTGCATGTGATACTGACATGTGCTTAGTGGATTATCACCCGTAGACAGGCACAACACTAGAACAGCCAGGAGACACAATGGCCAACTTGGTAAATTTTGAAAAACACGACACAATCGGACTTATCACGGTCGATAATCCGCCTGTGAATGCCTTGTCGGTGGGTGTTCCACAAGGGATCATAGACGGAGTCAAAGCCGCGAATGCTGACGCAAACATTACGGCCATGGTCCTTCAAGGCGCGGGCCGCGGATTCATAGCGGGCGCAGACATCAATGAATTTTTAAATCCGCCTCCATCTGGAAACGCAGACTTATCTGATGTTTTGGCGTGTTTTGAAAACTCCCAAAAGCCCATCGTCGCAGCTATTCACGGAAATGCTCTCGGGGGCGGGCTGGAAACGGCACTTGCATGTCATTATCGCTGTGGGACTGCTGAAGCAGTTTTTGGGTTCCCTGAAGTTCTAATTGGTATATTGCCTGGTGCCCAAGGGACTCAGCGCCTTCCAAGAATCTGTGGTGTCGAAAAAGCATTACCATTAATGGTCAGTGGCGAGTTTGTGTCCTCTAAAACTGCCCTTGACCTCGGTATCATCGACGAAGTCATCGACGGTGAACTAGCACAGGAGGCAATCTCGTTTGCGAAACGGATCGTCGCGGAGGGAAGGCCACTCCGAAAGATTCGCGATGAAACAGCGAGTCCACCACCAGCCAACTTTTTCGAGAATTTCGAAAAATCCATCGCTAAACGTGCCCGTGGCTATATAGCTCCCTATAAAATTATTGAGTGCGCCAAAGCTGCAGTCGAATTGCCTTTCGACAAAGGTGTGGAACGTGAACGGGAACTGTTTCAGGAATGTATGAAATCAGATCAATCGAAGGGTTTAATGAAACTATTCTTCGGTGAACGGATATGCACAAAAATACCGGATGTCCCTAGAGACATACCCGCCCAAAAGATCGGTAAAGCGGCTGTACTCGGTGCCGGCACAATGGGCGGTGGCATTACCATGAATTTTGTTAATGTCGGAATTCCAGTCACAATTCTGGAAATGAATCAGGAAGCGCTTGACCGCGGTCTGGAAATTATCAGAGCGAACTATGCCAACACAGTAAAAAAGGGTCGCCTTTCACAAGATGCGATGGATAAACGAATGTCATTGATCGCACCAACGTTGTCGTACGATGACATCACCGGCGCTGATATCGTCGTTGAAGCTGTATTCGAGGAAATGAACATCAAGAAAGAGGTATTTCGAAAGCTTGATGAAATTATGAAACCCGAAGCAATTTTAGCGACCAATACTTCGACGCTTGACGTGGATGAAATTGCCTCCGTGACTAAACGGCCAGAAATGGTCATCGGCACCCATTTTTTCAGCCCAGCTAACGTTATGAAACTTTTAGAAGTTGTGCGAGGCGCGCAGACCAAGAAAGAAGTTATTGCTACCGTTATGGGACTTGGCAAAACAATTAAAAAAGTGCCCGTATTAGTGGGTGTATGCGATGGCTTTGTTGGCAATCGCATGTTGGCCCGATACAGCAAACAGGCAAATCAAATGGTATTAGAAGGTGCTTTGCCCCAAGATGTAGATAAGGCGGCATTTGACTTCGGCCTGGCAATGGGTCCGTTTGCAATGGGGGATCTCGCGGGGCTTGACGTGGGCTGGCGCATCCGAAAACGGCGCGCTGCCGAAAACGCAGCCATCCAGGACGACGCCGGCATTGATGATCAAATTTGCGAAATGGGCCGTTTTGGGCAAAAAACAAACGCCGGTTGGTATAAATATGAACCAGGAAGCCGGGTCCCTATCCCTGACCCTGAGATCGAAACACTTATCAAGAAGTATTGTGAAGAGCGCCAAATTCAACGTCGCCCAATTGGCGAACAGGAAATCATCGAGCGTTGTATATACGCTCTTGTCAACGAGGGCGCTAAAATATTGGAAGAAGGCATTGCGCTGAGGGCCAGCGATATCGACGTGATCTACGCAAACGGTTATGGTTTCCCTCGCTACCGTGGCGGCCCAATGCTTTATGCTGACATGGTGGGACTAGACAAAGTTTACGAATCTATTTGCCGTTATCACGAACTCTATGGGGATATTTGGGAGCCAGCCCCGTTAATTAAGCGGCTCTCGGAACAAGGAAAAACGTTTTATGATTTTTCGGCGAAAACCTGACTGCAATCAAAAGTGAAGTGACCTAACAAGGTTCGGGAGAGATTTTATGGCGGAAGCAGTAATTGTATCCACGGCACGTACGCCGATAGGAAAGGCATACCGAGGGGCATTTAATAACACACATGGGGCCACATTAGCGGGTCACGTGATCCAACAGGCCGTCAAACGTGCCCAAATTGAAACTGACGAAGTCGAGGATGTAATTCTGGGTTGTGCCATGCCTGAAGGTGCAACGGGAGGAAACATTGCGCGTCAGGCAGCGTTAAGAGCTGGGCTTCCCGTCACGGCAGCCGCTGCCACAATCAATCGATTCTGCTCCTCTGGATTGCAAGCAATCAGTACAGCGGCGCATCGCGTCACTGTTGACGGTGTCCCAGTAGCTGTAGCTGGAGGCTTAGAGTCAATTAGCCTAGTGCAGAACGAAAACCAGAATAGTTTCCGCAGCACAGAAGACTGGCTCAACGAAAACAAGCCCGAGCTCTACCTGCCTATGATCGATACAGCTGAAGTTGTGGGAAAACGCTACAATATCAGTAGAGAAAGCCAAGACCAGTACGGTCTTCAAAGCCAACTTCGCACCGCTGCGGCCCAGCAAGCAGGTCGTTTCGACGATGAAATTGTACCTCTCCCGACCACAAAAATTGTCTTTGATAAAAAAACAGGGGACAACTGGGAAGAAGACGTAACATTGGAAAATGACGAAGGCAATCGCCCAACGACTACATTGGAAGGGTTGGCTGGGCTAGAGCCAGTTCGTGGAGAAGGACACTGTATTACAGCCGGAAACGCTAGTCAGTTGTCTGATGGCGCTTCGGCCTGCATCGTAATGAATGCGAAACTAGCTGAGAAACGTGGCCTACAGCCGCTTGGCGTCTACCGTGGCCTCGCGGTTGCAGGTTGCGAACCAGACGAGATGGGTATTGGGCCGGCTTTTGCGGTACCACGCTTACTGGAACGACACAGCCTCAAAGTTGACGACATCGACTTGTGGGAATTGAATGAGGCATTCGCCGTCCAGGTTCTTTACTGTCGAGACAGGCTTGGTATCGACAATGAAAAATTGAACGTTGATGGGGGGGCCGTTTCCATTGGCCATCCTTATGGAATGAGCGGCGCCCGAATGGTTGGACATGCCTTGATTGAAGGAAAGCGCCGTGGAGCCAAATACGTAGTCACAACCATGTGTATTGGGGGTGGCATGGGGGCTGCTGGATTGTTTGAAGTGAATTAGACTGACACAAGCTTTTTTTAAAAAAGACCAAGGCCCGCCATTTTGGCGGGTCTTTTCAATTGCCTCTTTCGCTCTCTACCTGCGACTTACCGACCTACCTCAATGACGTCCCCAATCAACACCCATTTTTCACCATCAAACTCGGAAAGTTGCTCCGCTTCGATCGGGAAAAAATCCGTGGGGCTGGTGTTAACTTTGATCCCAGGTAGCAGCATGGGAAGTTCAACGTCTTTTATGTTAGTTGCACATGCCATGATACCGGGTCGGCTAAGGTCTTCGCATCCTTCGAGCATCACATGTAACAATTTTGAGACATTGTAAGCGTAGGCATACAAAATATCGCCATGGTCAGCGTTCGGCATATTTTCCCCCATCCACGCAGACCATTCCTTAAATCCATCCGAGTCCGCCCATTGAGGATCTGTAGGATCTTTCATAAATTGGGCTGTGATCAGCTGTTTGGAACACTCAAGTCCTGCAGGCACTAATGTGGATTTGACGGATGACGAAACATTGTTCAAAAGATGCAAAGGTCTCCAGTCAATCTCACATGATTTTTTTATTGCCTGAGCTGCAAATTTTGGAATCGAAATATTAAAAAATACATTTGCCTCACTTGCCGCCAGTTCCAAAATTTGCGCATCAACAGTTGGATCTGTAACCTCGTATGGCAACATCTTGATGACTAATTTGTCAGCCTTGTCGCCTAAACCCCTTAAAAACCCATCTCGGTAATCCTTACCGTAGTCATCATTTTGGAAAAGAATTGCTATTTGTGGATTTTCCACGTTCTCCAAAACGTAGGTCGCGTAAATCTCCCCTTCGACATCATAGGTAGGTTGAAGCCCGATGCTCCAGGGATATTTC
>CAZSYW010000100.1:0-8170 GCA_964611315.1 uncultured Rhodospirillaceae bacterium | reverse complement strand
TTTGCTCCTTACACCGGCGGCGTTCTATCCATGATTGACACGATCGGTGTCCGAACATTTGTCACTGAATGCGATGTTCTCGTTAAAAAATTTGGGAAACGTTTTTCACCGCCAAAACTGCTTGTTGAACGCGCCCGAAATGCTCAACCATTTTACCCGGCCATGTAGGGTAACTCTCAAATCAGCGACAATAGATTGGAAGTTTCTGGCGGGTGTGTCCACATACACCAACGGTAAAAACGTACGCTATGCAAAAAAGGTTCTATTTGAATTAGTCAGACGCAGGTGGAACCACTTTGGACAATGTCGCAAGGAGATCTTGACCATTGAGCAAGATCGGACCATCGGATGAGAAGTCAAAATCAAATTTCAAGTGATCACTGGCAACTGCGCCATCTGGCCGCGACATACTCAGAATTTGCTCAATTTGCCCCTGGTACCCTAAGGCCATCAGCGCGACCAATGGGTGGGCAAGCAATTCTTCGACACCTTTAGTGACCACATTGAGCTTGCCCAACACTGGCCTAACTCCGTCATGGTTCGGAAACAATTCCCCAACTGCTTGTACGCTGAACGATTCCGAACCCACCGAGATGTCGCGAATCCGCAAATGTGCCTCTGAACCTCTCAGAAGCTCGAGCACCAATTCCTGCTCTATCTTAATACCCTCCGACGTCTCAAACTTCTCAGCATTAGTACGAGCAACACTCACCATTTCTTCCCAGAGCCCCCTCATCGGGACTGAAACAAGCCCGAGGTCAATGTTGGCCGACTGCGGCACCAAGTCAGCGAAACTTGGGTTCCCGGCATAATTCAACCCATCGTAGCCAACGCGAAAGTCGAATAACGCGGAGTTACTATCAAGCCCATCGAAACCTAACGACAGTCTCCCCGAATCAAGACTACCAATCATATTTTTATCGATGTTGAAGGCCGCGATATTCAAGACCTCAAGTCTCCCAGAAAATGAACGCATTATGGTCGAAAGGAGTTTTGAAAGCGCCTCGTTGTCACGAAGCAAATCAATCTCAGATGAACCATCACTGGAAGCATCGCCAGTTTGCATTATTGCGGCCCTTATCTGCTCGATAGAGCCCTCAACGTCAAAACCCAGCGATAAACTTGAAGCACTGATTGAATCGGACAAAACGGAAGCTCTCTGGATAGCTAAATCATTAACCTGAAGCAAGCTCGGCGCACGGAATAATCCATCCCGCGCCTCTAACACTTCCATCTTCGAGCCTACCACGCGAGCACCTACTTGCAGCCCCAACACAGGAACATCAATCTTCGCATCACGCCAGTCAATCTCGGTCTCTGTCACAATTTTTAGTGATTCTGACCAACCCACGGCAATCACACCACCTGATGCACTTGCCTCAAACATGACAACCCCATTCTCGTCGCGAACAGAAATCAAACTGCCCGCAGGTAATTCCATACTAAGTAAAGTTTGGTCACCGTCTTGACGTGATAAAGATGAATATGCTTTGCGCACTAAATAATCCATGGCCGGTGTCTCGATGTACAAAGTCGACACCGCGTTAGTTGCGCCAACCTTCCTCATAACATAGGTCAAGGAAGGCCACGATATGACCACTTCTTCGTCTTGTTCCCACACCCGGACTTTGCCATCTGTCAGGAACCGTAGTTCCAGACCCTTGTCCTCTGACAAATTAAAATAGAGGTTTGCAAGAAGCTCATTCAATTTAGAACCCACTTCGTCACCAAACGCTGACAACGAATTCCCAATTTCCACGTCGAGCCGCGGCTCTCCCAACAGCATCGAAACGGCTACATCACCGTTCGACGTACTTGCTGGCACCAGTACCGCCTCTTCTCCCCGGGAAACGCTCCCAATACCACCATCTCTGGCCCTCTCTATCCAGTAACTGCCTCTATAAGAATCGCGAGGAACACCGGTTCCGCGGGTAAACATTTTACCCAACATCCACTGTGCTTCAACATTGCCGGCCACGGCAGCACGCTCATACCACTCTGCTGCCCTGGCGTAGTTTACGGGGACCCCAATGCCATGAAACGACATTTCTGCGAGTCTGTACTGGGAGAGAACATGGTCCTGATTACCGGCCTGATGGTAGTATCTCCACGCCAAAGAATGATTCTTTATTACTCCATCGCCAGCCTCATGAGCCCGGCCCTTTTGGTAGAGTTCCTCTGGACTTACACGTGTTGTCGACTCGGATAATTCGGAGGTAGATTGCGTACCAATTTCATCACCACCCGTGTTAACAACATCCGATCTTACATCTTCAGTTTCACGGCTCGATTCGTCGAGCCCAGCCTTCAAGTCGTCAAATATTTCCAAGTTATTCGAGGCACAGTCTTCGCAAGCGCTCTGTCCTTGTGACTCCAACAAATCAATCTCATCCGCAAAACAGTACAGCCCGCCATTTTGGAAAACTGAAATTGCAAACGTGAACGCAACAAGTCTTCCACAACTTCGAAGTAACTTACATGAAAGTTCACAAATCGATGACAGCCGCATTGAGCCAGCTATCCTCCAGAAGGTCATGTGCACATTAGAATTATACCATCCAGCCTTCATAACGAACCTTACGGAGGACTCGAGAACACAATCATCACGGTGAACATGATATCACCGGGAAACTGGAAGAACGTGTCCTGAAAAATCTTCTCTCAATTTTGTCTTAAGTACTTTTCCCGTAGGGGTATGTGGTAGTTTCTCCACAAACGCAACATCATCTGGAATCCACCACTTTGCAACCTTCCCAGCAAAAAATTTTATCATTTCTTCTACCGTGAGTTTAGCCTCAGGCTCTGGAACCACAACTAATAACGGACGCTCATCCCACTTTGGATGAAACACACCGATTACGGCACACTCCGCAACTCCCCCATGTTCCATCGCAATATTTTCAAGCTCAATAGAGCCAATCCACTCGCCACCGGATTTAATCACGTCCTTGGCCCTATCCGTGATCTGCATATAACCTTCCGCGTCCAACGTCGCTACATCACCAGTTGGGAACCAACCTTCTTCGTCCAGGACATCACCCCCTTCACCCTTGAAATAACCATTGGCAATCCACGGGCCACGAACCATTAAATTCCCAAAAGCGATTCCATCACGAGGCAATTCTACACCCTTGTCATCAACGATCTTCATCTCCACGCCGTAAATCCCTCTACCCTGCTTCTCTTGCAACTTGTATTGCTCATTTTTAGGCAACGAGAGCGATTCTTTTTTTAATACACCGGTCGTACCTAACGGACTCATTTCTGTCATACCCCAAGCGTGACAAACTCGCACTCCGTAGTCCTCTTGCAACGTACGAACCATAATCGGCGGGGCGGCCGTACCACCAATAACCACACGTTCTAGAACCCCCAATTCCTTACCGGTTCCCTTGAGATATTGGAGAATTCCAAGCCAAACCGTCGGCACTGCAGCACTCAGAGTGACCTCTTCGTCTTGGATCAGCTCGACCAGAGATTCTCCATCCAGGTGCGGCCCAGGAAATACTATCTTAGCGCCGCACATGGGTGCAGCATACGGTGTGCCCCAACCGTTAGCGTGAAACAATGGCACAATCACCAACAAGCTGTCGCTGTTACAAATCCCTAACGCATCTACAGAAGATGCACACCAACTGTGGAGCACGGTAGAACGGTGGCTATACAGAACACCCTTAGGGTTTCCTGTAGTTCCTGATGTATAACACAAAGAAGAAGCAGTATTTTCGTCAAACAACGGCCATTCATAATGTTCCTCATGCTCACCAATAAGGTCTTCGTAGCAATAAACGTTCTGGAGTGTTGTGTCAGGCATCTCTCCAGCTGCGCACATTACGATGACCCCCTTGAGTCCTTTCAAATTTGGAGATAGTTCCTCGATAAGTCCGACAAAAGTTGGATCTATAAATAAGAACTTATCCTCCGCGTGATTTATGATGTAAATCAGTTGTTCAGAAAACAAACGGGGGTTTATAGTGTGGCAAATACAGCCCGTCCCCGACGTAGCATAATAAACTTCGAGGTGACGAAAGCTGTTCCACGCAACTGTACCTATTCTATCTCCGGGCTTGGCTCCAAGTGATCCCAGCGCATGGGCAAGTTGCTGGATTCTTTTGTACAGGTCCGCATAAGTTATCCGATGGATTTTCTTATCGGCAGCCCTACTGACAATCTCGCGATTTCCGTGATATTGAGCCGAGTATCGGATCAAGGATGAAATCAAGAGTGGCTGATCTTGAATCAAGGCTTTAAGTAGTGGCATCACAAAACTCCGTAGAAACACAATTCGTTATTTAGGTGCTGTATTTGCCCTCGATAGAACCAAACAGAACTTAATCACTTCAGTAAATTATACATCAAACGGTGGCCACCGCTGAAACAGGTGAACCAGCGGCACCCGGCAACCGAAGTGGGGGAGCAGTCAGCAGGAAACGGCTACGCCCATTCGCCCGTAACCAAAGAGCTAATTCGCGTAAGTAAAATAGTTCTCCCAGATGCACTCCAAGTTTAAAAAGACAATGTTCATGAAGCGGCAACATCGCATGCATGCCCTTTCCGGGCCTAGAGGGATACCCTTCCACCGCATAATTGTCAGCAATCAGCACCGTTAGTTCAGAATCGGAAATCCATCGCAATAACTTTTCGTCGCGACCATCGAGGGCCGCACAAGATTTGTGCAACCTATTAGCGTCAGGATGGCGTTCCATCTCTAAAACAATATCGGCAAAACCAGTGTAGAGACAAACCATATCTCCCGCTTCCACACTAACTCCATCACCCTCACATATCTCCATCAATTGATCATAGCCGACAAGTACCCGTTCACGTCCTATATGACGTTCAAGATCCACCAAAACACCCCGCCCCTGCACACCAGTCTCTGCCATTTTTGAGATAGATAATTTACCTGCATCACAACCGTCGACACGTGGTTTTCCATCATCGTTTCCTATTGGTGGAGCTCTAACGTCTTCTCCCGCCCGCCAACCATTATAAAAGACGGCTTCTGGCACACCATCTCCGTTCGCATCAAACAAGGCCCCCATGTGGGCTAAACTATCCCACTGGGTAGAATATTGCAGCGTGAGGACCGCAATATCGTCGCAGCAAACATCTGTATGTTGCGCATTTTCGACACTGAATGGGTACACGTAGTTTGCCCGTCCGTGTCGTGTTGTAGCACTCAGTTGTGGAGGATGACGTCTCGGGTTTAACGTGTTTCCACCTGGAAAATCGAGTGGTAAGCTGAGACAGAAACTCCGCCCCTCTTTTACGCAATCTATACCTTGGAGAATTTTCTCACGGCTCAACAAGTTGAGCCGCCCGATGCAGTCGTCGGGACCAAAGTCGCCCCAGTTGGAACCAGGTGGGCGCCGTTTCCATCGTGGACTTGGCATGATTTTTACTTTCCTCGCAAAATTGTTTGGGCGACGCTGTTTAGGTGAAATCGACTTCGACTGAACCTAAAGTATCAAACTCCGCAACAACGTGATCACCGGCCTTTGCCCAGCCCAACTCTTCGCAGCAACTTCCGGTGGTGACTAAATCTCCGGAAAACAGCCCATCACCCTGTCGAGAACGGTCATTCACCAGCCACACTAGCGAATCGAGCGGATCGCCAAGAGCATTCGCCCCAACCCCGGTACTTATAGTTTCTCCACTTATAACTAATTTTGCCGCAGCGGCTTTTCTGTCGATGTCATGCCAATCTACAATGCCTTCGCCGACGATGAAGGCTGCATGGGCACCGTTGTCCGCCACGATCTGGAAAATTCCCGCCTTCAGGCCATCTGTATAACGGGTGTCGACAATTTCGATCGCCGGATGCAAAGTAGATACGGCATCGGCTACTTGGTCACGGCTATAAGTCGGACCCGCAGGCAGGTCGTGTCCCAGACAAAAAGCCACCTCCACTTCGACACCTGGAGCAAACAAAGTCGCCATCGATACCCCTTCCTTGGTACCCAAAATTCCGGACTTGAACATTCTCCCAGAAAATGGCTCATCGGTTCCCAACATCTGTTGCGCTTTAGGGCTCGTTGCCCCCACTTTCCAGCCACCAACTTGCAGGCCAAGGCGTTTGATCAAAGAATCCTGGATTTGATAGGAGTCCTCTATCGTCACTGGTCGACATTCCACTGGTAGCGCCTCCAAACGCTGATGGTCGCTCCTAGCACCCGTCAAAAGCTCAGCCGCCTTTTCAACAGAATTACTCTCCATTGCGTCCCCCATGAGTTCCAAATTGCACCCTATTGATACGTCAGTAACTGGCGTGAGCAAACCCGGTTCCTAATTTTTACCCGAAACGCCGGACCCCATACAGCCACATTACTGCAAGCACCTGATCTAAACCTTTTTATTTGTCGTACTAGGTATAGACATGATCAATCGCACGTGGTACCTGTCCGGCGCCTGCCATACTAAATGTGGATGGACAAAGAGTGGGTATAAGCCAACAGCCGACACGTTCGTGGCCTACCTAAAGTCGGCACCAAGATGACTACAAAGTACGATAATTCTTGTCTGAAATTACCGCCTATTTGATGGCGCCTATTCGGGGGCCATGGTGATATGTGTGTGGAATTCGTAGGAGCCTCGAAGTGACGGTGGTGCGGCCTAGTTTCCTCAGATTCGTTAGCTTTTTTGTGATACATCGAAAATTATAACTGGATGAATAACTGATGGAAGGTAGCGTACGGAACGAAGACGCACCGACAAAGGGCGAGCGCGAAAATCGGGATTCTGTTGTTATCCGATTCGCGGGTGATTCCGGAGACGGGATGCAACTAACGGGCAGCCAATTTACCCTCTCGAGCGCCATTATTGGAAATGATTTGGCGACTTTTCCAGACTACCCAGCTGAGATTCGGGCTCCAGCTGGAACAACCTTTGGCGTATCCGCCTTTCAAGTCCACTTCGCCGCACAGTCTATTCTAACCCCGGGAGACGAGCCTGAGGTTCTGGTCGCCATGAACCCTGCCGCGCTTAAAGTAAATCTGGCAGATCTCGATCCGGGTGGACTGATTGTTATTGACCGAGATGCGTTTAGCGACAAAAACCTGAAGAAAGCCGGTTACCAAGAAAACCCAATAGAAGACCGGTCACTTGAGGGCTATCGCGTTCTTGCACTGGACATGTCACGTTTGACCCAAGCCGCAGTCAAACCATTCGGCTTAAGCCAAAAAGAATCGCTTCGATGCAAAAATATGTGGGCGTTGGGCTTGATGATGTGGATGTACGACAGGGATCGGAAAGCCACAATCGAGTGGTTGGAACAAAAATTTGCTAGTCGTCCTGAGATCGCGAAAGCTAACATGGCAGCTCTCAACGCCGGCCACGCCTTCGGTGAAACCGCAGAACTGCCAGATCTTTTCCACGGCTATTCTGTGCCTCGCGCGGAAATCGCACCTGGCGAGTATCGTGCTGTAACGGGGAGCGAATCGCTGGCGTGGGGTCTAGCGACTGGCGCACAATTGGCCGATCTAAAGCTGGTATTTGCTTCTTACCCCATTACTCCAGCCTCAAACCTTCTGCACATATTGGCGGGGTTGAAGGCCCAAGGTATTGTGACATTTCAGGCGGAAGATGAAATTGCGGCGGTGTGCGCTGCGATCGGTGCCTCCTATGCGGGTTCCATAGGTGTCACTTCAAGCGCTGGGCCAGGTGTTGCCCTCAAAACTGAAGCCATCGGCCTTGCTGTTGTGGCGGAACTGCCTCTGATCGTCGTCAACTCACAAAGGTCGGGCCCATCGACTGGAATGCCCACCAAGGCCGAACAATCTGATTTATTTCAGGCGGTACATGGCCGAAATGCGGATACGCCGCTGGTCGTACTGGCCGCCCACTCTCCTGCAAGTTGTTTTGAGATGGCCATTGAAGCAGTTCGCGTGGCAACCAAGTATATGACTCCCGTAATTTTATTAACGGATGGCTACCTAGCCAACGCCTCTGAGCCCTGGCTAATTCCCGATATAGAAACACTCAAACCATTTCCTGTTAAATTTCATACCGACCCGAAAAATTTTCACCCGTTTATGCGGAACAGCGAGACACTTGCGCGGGCGTGGGCAATCCCCGGCACACTCGGATTGGAACACCGCATTGGTGGACTGGAAAAAGATTACGCCACCAGCAACATTTCATACGACCCCGCGAATCACCAACGAATGAC
>CAZSYW010000099.1:0-8183 GCA_964611315.1 uncultured Rhodospirillaceae bacterium | reverse complement strand
CATGGTGCTCATGACTTGGTCTTTTTTGCAGATACCGTGATGGAGCCAGTTGGCTATATGCTGGCTGGAGATTCGTAGGGTAGCGCGATCCTCCATTAGGCCAACATTGTTTATGTCGGGCACCTTTGAGCAACCAATACCCTGGTCGATCCAGCGCACCACATAACCCAAAATACCTTGAGCGTTGTTATCGAGTTCGAGCTGTATGATTTCGGGTGACCAATTCGGCCGATCCGCCTGCGGAATCGTCAAAATCCGTTCAAGATCGGCTCGTTCGCGAGATGCGACAGCATCTTGACGGTCGGCCACAAAAACCTCGTGGTAGTGCATGGCATGAAGTGTAGCTGCTGTTGGCGAAGGGACCCAAGCTGTCGTAGCCCCTGCTTGGGGGTGGGCAACTTTGGTTTCAAGCATGTCTGCCATTTTGTCTGGCATTGCCCACATGCCTTTCCCGATTTGTGCCTGCCCCTTTAATCCACACTCTAAGCCAATATCTACATTCCATTCCTCGTAGGCTTTGATCCAATCCGCCGACTTCATGTCGCCTTTGCGGATCATTGGGCCGGCTTCCATTGAAGTATGCATTTCGTCACCAGTACGGTCTAGGAAACCGGTATTAATAAATACCACTCTATCTTTAGCAGCGCGGATGCACTCCTTCAGATTGACCGTGGTTCGACGTTCCTCATCCATTATCCCCATTTTTAAAGTCAGTGGCGGTAACCCTAGTGCAGACTCTACACGGCCAAACAAATCGCTGGCAAAAGAGACTTCGTCCGGCCCATGCATCTTAGGTTTAACGATGTAGACTGACCCTTCGCGGCTATTACGGATGCCGTTTTTCTTTTTTACATCATGAATTGCAATTGTGGATGTGATCATTGCATCAAGAATTCCTTCCGGAATCGGGTTGCCGTCGGCATACGTAATTGCATCGATTGTCATGAGGTGGCCGACATTCCGGACCAACATAAGGCTTCTTCCAGCTAACGTATGTTCTGAATTCTCAGGTGTCGTGTAGGTGCGGTCAGTGCTCAGGCGCCTTTCAATAATTTGAGACCCTTTTGAGAAGCTTGCAGTCAGGTCGCCTTTCATCAAGCCTAGCCAGTTGCGATATGCGCCCACTTTATCTTCCGCGTCCACGGTAGCAACTGAATCCTCGAAATCGATGATGGTGGTGACAGCAGCTTCGAGAAAGATATCATACACGCCGGCGGCATCATTTTTCCCAATCGGGTGTTCGCGATCAATAGCAATCTCTACGTGCAGCCCATTGTTTACTAACAAGACCGCCGAAGGCGCGTTACTTTCCCCCTGATATCCCACCAGGTTTTCTGACTTGTTCGCAAGTATTGTAGTCGAACCATTGGATAGCTTGGCGACAAGATTGCCGTCACGAACAAAGTATTTAGTCACGTCCTTGTGAGAGCCAGAGTCAAGTGGCACTGCTTGGTCCAAAAAATCTCTGCCAAAAGCGATCACTCGTTCCCCGCGGATTGGGTTGTACGCACCGCTACGTTCGGCCCCATCTTCCTCATCGATAACATCGGTGCCGTACAGGGCGTCGTAAAGACTTCCCCATCGGGCGTTGGCAGCGTTAAGAGCATACCTGGAGTTCGTCACGGGCACTACCAATTGGGGCCCTGCCGTGGCGCAGATTTCTTCGTCCACATTGTCGGTGGCAATCGAAAAAGCATCCCCCTCTGCCACCAAATAGCCAATCTCTGTCAAAAAGTTCCTATAAGTTTCGCCATCGAACGGTTTTCCGCGATGGTCTTTGTGCC
The DNA here is from genome assembly GCA_964611315.1 of uncultured Rhodospirillaceae bacterium. Taxonomy (GTDB): domain Bacteria; phylum Pseudomonadota; class Alphaproteobacteria; order UBA7887; family UBA7887. The sequence continues at coordinate 6,399 of CAZSYW010000099.1, read as the reverse complement.
ATTGATTGATTTGTGATTGGAGTTCGGTTCGCTTTATCAACAGTTCCCGATTGCGGGGTGACAGATCATGAATTATCGATTCGAACTCTGCCCAAAATGTTTCAGGGGAAATACCTGTATCGGGTAGCACTTCATCGTTGACGAACCGGTAAAGTAGTCCATCAATCTCAAGGTCCCCAGACTTCATCCTTTGCGGCATCGGTCTCGCCCCCCTCTATCTCTCTCAATACTGTGCCCGCTGAATCGCTTATCGATCCCGGTAGCCTTTAGTAGCAAACTTAGCCTCCTCGTTGAACGTCAATCAAGGCCAGGGCTTTGGAATTGATGCGGCGGGCCCGTCGTAGGCCGAAAAATAAGGTAAAGAGGACGGTTTTGGCGTTTTCCGCGCGTATACTAAGAGTCTCTTGCGGGTTTTTTGTTGGTCGTTAATATCCGCCACGGAACTTGCGTAAGGCGCAAAAGGGAGATGTGGACATGCGAGAGAACGGTGTTCGTAGTATTTGGGAGCGAGGTCAACCGGTTATTAATGGTTGGCTCGGTGTGCCCAATTCGTTCAGTGCCGAAGTGATGGCCAATGCGCCGTTCGACAGCGTTACCGTCGATATGCAACACGGGATGGTCGATTTTCAGGCGGGCGTTTCCATGCTGCAGGCGATTTCCACGTGCGATGTGACTCCCCTGGCAAGGGTGCCGTGGAATGATCCCGCTCCAATTATGAAAATGTTAGACGCGGGTGCGTACGGCATAATTTGCCCGATGGTGAACACTCGGGAGGAATGTGAGAAATTCGTTGGCGCTTGTCGTTATGCCCCGGCTGGGTACAGAAGCTACGGGCCCGCTCGTGCGATAATATACGGTGGCGCAGACTATGCGAGCGAGGCTAATGATACTGTAATCACTTTCGCCATGATTGAGACCGTAACCGCCGTGGAAAACCTCGACTCTATAATGTCTGTGGAGGGCCTTGATGCCGTTTACGTCGGGCCCAGTGACCTTGCCATCAGTTTAGGCAATCCTCCTTCCGTGGAACCAGCTGCTGACAACGTTATTGCTGCCATTGCGGAGATACTTCAGGTTGCGCATAAGCATGGCGTAAAAGCGGGAATTCACTGCCCTTCTGGGAGCTCAGTCCAGGATAAATTTCAAAAAGGTTTCGATTTTGCGACAATCTCGGTGGACTATCGGTTGATGGCAGCTGCAGCAGAAGCGGAAATTAAGGCGGCTCGCGCAACCTAGTTGTTTTTTAGGGTTGAGTGCTGAGTCATGACTGGTTGAGCGTCCGTCCCGCAGCAATGGAAGGCAAGTTCGCTGTCTTTGTTGAGGCCGACAAAAAGTGTGCTTCGATCGATGATATTGTGGAGTTTAACAGCTGGGTCTTCTTTCCCCGCAATTTTATAATTTAAGGGATCAACACAATTTTCCCAATCACTTTTCGTTTTGTTAACTCAGTCATTGCTTCGGATGCTTGGGCAAGTGGGATGCGGGCGTGGATGCGGGGCTTGAGTAGCCCTTCACTGGCTAGCCTATGCAGTATTTTGTAGTTTTCTTGGCCACGTACCGGGTCGCGGCGGGTGAACTCTCCGGCTCGCACACCGATAATTGAACAACCCTTTATCAGAATTCGGTTTGTAGGGGCGTTCGCTATCCTCCCTCCGGCGAAACCCACTACCAGCAGGCGTCCACCCCATGCGATGCATCGGAGAGACTCGTCAAATATGTCTCCGCCTACGGGGTCAAAAATTACGTTTGCTCCATTGCCATGGGTCAGTTCTTTGACCCGATCTCGAAATCCATTTCGGCTGAGTGGGATTGCATGATCGGCGCCCGCTTCTATGGCAGGCTCCATTTTTTCCTCTGTGCTAACGGTAGCAATTACGTTTGCCCCCAACGCCCGCCCCAGTTGTACTGCTGCGAGGCCCACACCTCCGACGGCACCGTGTACCAGAAGTGTTTCGCCCTTACCCAGATCTGCCCGCCTGACCAGTGCCACGTATGCGGTCGAATAGGCCACCTGAAATGCGGCGCCTTCCGCAAAGTCAAATGATGTTGGCATATGTTGGATCGCCGTCAACTTGACAGTGCATTCTTCTGCATAGCCCCCGGTGCGCATGCTTGCCATTACTCTTTCGCCAATTTGGAGGGAGGTGCAATTGTTTCCAATTTCCATAATTTCCCCCGCTATTTCAAAACCAGGCACGAACGGTAGGGAGGGTTTGTGCTGATAAGTTCCAGCTACCATAAGGATATCCGGAAAATTAACACCGGCGGCGCGAACTCGGATGCGGATATCATCAGCGGAGATATGTTGTGTTGGTTGTTCTTCAAGCCGCAGGACGGACGGCGGGCCCAATTTCCGACAAATTATAGCTTTCATGTTCTACACTTTATGCAGTTTGTGTGGACATACTACAGCCGTCCTTGTGGTCATGAAGCTAAGGTTGTACATCCACGCAAATCGTGTTTCGAGGGCCATCAGAAAGTTTATGTCGAAAATTAGGATCATTTAAATTAAATAAAATATTAGAGTTAGAACTTTTTCATTGTTTAAGCTTACTGTACTCACAGATTCTATGGGGTCGCGATGTTACAATTTGTCAGGTCTGGGGCGATAATTAGGGTCCTGGCATTTCTTTTTTTGTGGACGGCCGCGTTTCCTTTTCCTTCCAAAGCTGCTGAGCCTCCGCCGTTCCGCGCTTGGTGGCCAATAGTGAATTTCGAAGTAGAGGCAGGTGGGAGGGGGTTTTATGCCGGTGATGGAGACGAGACCCGGGATGGGGAGAGTATACAACGATACGGATTTGGAGCCGGAGTGTCGGATTGGTTGTTTTTTGAATTAGAGGGAGAGTACCAAAAAGCCCCCGGTGGGTCGCTCGAATTTCAAGCATACGAGGTCGAATCACGTATTGAGTTGACAAAAACAAAAGCCTTCAACGAGGCCCCCAACCCTTTAGATATGGGGCTGCTCTTCGGCATGTCAGTACCGCGTAATGGTGGGGATGCTTATGAGGCGGAGTCACGACTGCTGCTTTACAGGCGAGCCGGACCGTGGAGGTCCACGGGAAATATTATTATCGAGAAAGAATTTGGGAATTCTCGCGCAGGTGAGGTTGAGTTCGCTTATGCAGGGCAACTTCGGTACCGCTTGACTCGAAATATCCAGCCAGGTTTCGAGGCGTTTGGAAGGTTTGGTCCGGTTGACGATCTCTCAATCAGAGATCAACAGCAAAAAATTGGTCCGGGAGTATTCGGTTTCATTGAAGTAAATGATGACGTCGCGTTAAAATATGAGGTTAGTTGGTTATTCGGTGTCACTGGGCCAACCCCAGCACACTCTCTCAAGTGGTTGGTCGAGTTCGAGTACAAATACTGACCATAATGCTTTCTGCGGCGTCGCTGGGCCAAATTTTCAAGGAATTATGTGCGTGGCAATCGACTGCCTTTTTGAGCTGGGCTGTGATTATTGGATGTGACCTAATTAACTCAGTGTCGGAACCGAGCTATTCCCTTTTTCTACCAAAGTGTGTTCTGTTTAAACAAAGTCGCTAACGCTGAATGGTTTGGTTGTATAGGAATCGGTAACGGAAAAAGTTTACTTTTGCGAAAGTGCCGTTGGTCCGCTAGTAGTGTTGGAAGTGCTAAGTTGTAATCGGGGTATGTTTTTTCAGGTTTTAATACTTAGGTTATTTCGAACGAAAAACACTCCCACCAATTTTTAGTGTAAAAAGTCTGCGAAGCTATGTTGCTCAAGAAAAAAACGAGTCACAGTCAACCTCCCGCGACAACCGTCTTGAAATATCGGTCGACTGCGTTTGCTAAGGCTTCAAGAATGGCCGCGCGCCCCGACCTTCTGCTAAGTTTCTTCACCTCTGATGCATTCGATAAAAACCCTAACTCGACTAGGATGGAAGGCACGTCCGGTGCCTTAAGGACTGCAAAACCGGCTTGACGGTGTGGTTTTCTTAGTAATTTCAATCCGTGTGCTTTCCACGTTTGAACCAGAACATTTGCGACATCCGCCGAAAAATTATTTGTTTCCCGTTGCGAAAGGTCTAATAGAATTGAGCTCACATCGGGTGGATGTGCAGCCAGGTCAATCCCGGCTATGATGTCTGCTTTATTTTCCTTTGCTGCAAGAGCTTCCGCTTCTTTATCCGAGGCAGTGTCGGAGAGTGAATAAACATGTGCACCTTTAACTTTCGTATCGTTGATTGAATCAGCGTGCAGTGAAAGGAATAGATCTGCCCCCGAGTGTCGTCCGATAGCTACTCTTTCTCGAAGAGGAAGAAAGATGTCTTTAGTCCTCGTTAGCACAACCCGGTAGCCGCCGAGTCCTTCAATCATAGTTGCCAGTTCTTTGGCCGCAGCCAGTGCTACATCTTTTTCATAAACACCATTCCGCCCGATTGCGCCGGGATCAACGCCTCCATGGCCGGCATCGATAGCTATTATGAAAACATCATCAACCGGAGGAGTTCTTCGTTTGGTTGCGGAAATTTGCTTTCTTTCAGAGCTGGCTTGAGTCTTGTTAATGGCTACTAGGGCCCGAAATGCACTTTCTGAGGACGGTTCTAAATCGATGACGAACCGGTATGGTTTCCCCTCAAGTGGTGGCAGCACAAAGCGGCGCTTTATGGTAGATGGTGTTGCCAAATCGAGCACCAACCTCGAAACACCAGCCTTCAAGAGCCCATACCGATACCCCGCAATTACACCCACCGTTTCGCCGGGCTCCGTTCGTGAGCGAGGAATAACGAATTCAACTTCTGGGAAATCTATTACTAATCGATTTGGATTAGGAAGCATAAAGACGTGCGGGCTGATGTCACCGGACATTTCAAGTACAAAGCGGGTGTAATTTGGGTGAGCCCATAGTCGAGCGTCTGTTATAGAAACACTGGGTTTTGCCTCTGTGGGTTGTGCATGGATCGGGGTCAACCCGGTTAGTGCCAGGACCAGAGCTATTCCCCGGGAGAGTTTGAAACAACGGCCTGCAGTGCTCCCGAGGCGGCGCATAAATGCGCTAAATCTTGTTATTGCTTTTGGAGTAACAAACTTCATCGGCTTATTCAGTCTGCAGGCCAGTTGGGTGGTTCCGTGCTCAAAATACAGCTGTTTACGTTTGAAATTATACCATATGTAGTGGTATTGTAGAATCCTGGCGACTGATAAAGTTTTTAGGGTGTGTTTGGACGAAACCTGCCATTCATTGAATCTAGTCCGGAGAGACGCTATTATCGGTCCCGGCTGTTTCGCAGCGCCGATTGTCACAATTCAAATCGGGATGTTGAGGGGTGGTGCCTCCGAGCCGGAGAGTGCCGCCGGTTGAGGCGGTCCGAGGCTTACGCGTCGGCATGTGTCGACCACAAGCAAGGAGATTACTAGGTTGTTGAATTCGAGCTGGCCGACAGGAGACGCGGAAACCACCGCTGTTTTGGGTCGAGGGCCATCCGTTGCTGATATATATGCGCTGGGGTTTAGTCAAATCGGGCTGTCCCGGCTGCGCTCGCGCGAGAAAGGTTCGAATCCGACGAATTTTGCCATTCCGCTGAGCGCTGGCACCAAATATGCCGGGCGCTCGCGGGCTGAAAGGATAACACGCCAATGGCGACAAAAATGCTCATTGACGCGACCCACACAGAAGAAACTCGTGTGGCAGTGGTCAACGATGAATTACTTGAGGAATTTGATTTTGAGACGTCAACAAAAAAGCAGAACAAGGGTAATATTTACCTAGCTAAGGTAACGCGTGTAGAACCATCTTTGCAGGCGGCTTTTGTTGACTACGGTGGGGATCGTCAAGGTTTCCTCGCTTTTAGCGAAATACATCCGGATTACTATCAGATACCGATTGATGATCGGCGCGCCGTAATCGCCGCTCAAAAAGCCGCCGCAGAAATTGACTCGGATGCAGATGATGAAATTGGGGTTGGCCAAACGGATGAGGCGGGTACTTCTGCGGTCGGAGAAGAAGGAGGCACTTCTGTCGATGACGCTGCCAATGAAGCAAAACGCCCAACTCGTGCAACGAAGCACTACCGTATTCAGGAAGTGATTAAACGGCGCCAAATTTTGCTTGTGCAGGTAAATAAGGAGGAGCGAGGAACGAAAGGAGCAGCACTTACAACCTACATATCGTTGCCAGGGCGTTATTGTGTGTTGATGCCCAACACTGCACGTGGCGGCGGGGTAAGCCGGAAAATTGAGTCGGGCGAGACGCGCAGACGCCTTAGGTCTGTGGTTGGCGAGCTAAATGTCCCGGATGGAATGGCAGTAATAGTGCGTACAGCGGGTCAAGAGCGCAACAAGGCCGAGATAAAACGTGATTTTGACTATCTTTTGCGGTTGTGGGAATCGGTTCGCGAATCGACCCTTAAGTCTATAGCCCCATCCCTGATATAT
>CAZSYW010000098.1:0-8195 GCA_964611315.1 uncultured Rhodospirillaceae bacterium | reverse complement strand
CGCAAAGTAATAGCTCCGTTCCGTTTCGTTCAAAATCCTAGTAGGACGCGTTAGCACCTTCTCAATCAGCATATTTACCTTCAAATCTCCGATCAAAATCCAGCGTCGCCTAATTTCCCCGAGAGGGCCACAATATTGCCTTCCCTTCAGTACGCACAATCAGGAAATACAATAACTATTAATCAATTGCATCTTCTTCGGGCCTGGACGGAATAAAATAGGTGCCACTCAACCAACGAGCGAGGTCTATGTCTGCACAACGTTTTGAGCAAAAAGGGTACCTTTCGACGCAACTATCCTGACCACATGTGGGACATTTCCGGGTAATTTTTTGAACCATTATGTCTCCTGCCCAAACCCTAAGACTAAACAGGCATGAGTTCAAAGGTTTCTCGAGCAAAAGAAGGATCCGGCACGAACGTAAAAGACGCTGCGGATTGGCGCTCGAGATCTTTTACAGCGGCGCGTTCCTGACCTTCAAGGATCGCCACAACCTCTGGATTTGTAATCACCGAGAAATCCCGTCCCGGCTCAAACTGCGTCTCCATCGATAAATGACGAAGCACCTCAACTGCAACACTATATGCAGTCTTTAACCTCCCAACACCCTCACAATGTTCACATTCCCCAGTCAATTCATGTACGTGCGACCTACGCGTCCGCATACGTGTGAGTTCTACCAATCCGAGTCGGGAAAACTGTGTCAAATGAACACGGGCAGGATCTTTTGCTAGCGCCGTTTTCAGCTCTCTCAGCACTTTATCGCGCTGCTCCGTTAACCGCATGTTGATAAAGTCGATTACTACAATTCCGCCAATATTTCTAAGTTGAAGCTGCCAAGCAACCTCACGTGCCGCTTCCAGATTTGTCTGATAAAATACCTCTGTCCGATTAGAAGCACCTCTGGAACGGGCGCTGTTAACATCGATAACCGTCATTGATTGGGTTTCTTCAATGTAAAGGGTGCCACCAGACGACAGGAGCACTTCAGGCTCACTCATTTCCTCGATCTGCTGCTCCAACTCGTAGTTATCAAAGGCTGATCCTGGCTTTGACAACAATTTCAGATTTGCGGAAAACGTGGGTACATATGACTCGCAAAAAGTTTGTGCACGCGAAAAAGTTGTACGATCATCGATTAGCACTGCATCGACCGAGATGGACAAACGGTCACGCAACCTCTGTAATAAAGGATCAATCTCGGTGTAAATGGTCGCTGGAGCTCGTTTCTGATTAGCTGTGTCCTGGATATCTGACCAACGCTCCTTGAGATCCAGTAAATCTTTCACCAAGACTTCAGAATCTACACCTTCGGCAATAGTACGCACTATCACGCCATCACTAGATTCTATAACACCTTCAATCAAGCTGGTCAGGCGGGCCTGCTCCCGTGCATCCGTTAAACGACGAGAAACATTGACCTTGCGTTGATATGGCATAAAAACCAGATAGCGACCCACAAGTGATATCTGGGACCGTACGCGTGCACCTTTATCGACCATAGGTTCCTGCACGACCTGAACCAAAATCTCTGAACCCTCCTCCACGCTGTCCGATATGTATGATTCCTTGCCGCTATCGTCCCCAGGAAAACGTGCATCCTTAGCCGACAGAAAAGTTGAACGTTCCAACCCACAGTTTACGAACGCTGCATTCGCCCCAGACAAAATTTTAGTGACTTTCCCGAGGTACACATTGCCTACCAAAGGTGGAAAACTCTTCCGTTCTACAAACATTTCACGGAGCCGCCCGTTGGACACTAGTGCAATGCGAGTCTCGAGCGGTGAAACATTTATCAATAGTTCCTGGGCCATCCTAAACAGTCAATTTCTCTCAATCCGCCGCGGGCAAGCGGTAACCAAAATTTGTCAGCAATACATAAGTCTCATAAAGCGGAAGTCCAACGACATTTGAATAAGATCCATTAATAGTTTTCACAAACACACCAGCCCGACCCTGAATTGCGTAAGCTCCTGCCTTTCCCTGCCATTCATTTGACTCCACATAGCTCTGTATTTCCTGACCGGTCAGCCTTTTAAGTTGTACGACTGTGGTCACTAGACGTTGGTGCATTGCCCCAGATCCGATCATGCATAACCCGGTGTGGACACGATGACGGCGGCCGGAAAGAAGAGAAAGAAAGGCCTGAGCCTCTTTCGAGTCCACTGCCTTCATCAACACACGTCGACCACAGGCGACCAATGTATCTGCTGCCAAAACAAGAGTGTCTGGATGACGCGAATGCGCTACCTCCGCCTTCTGCCGGGCCAGACAAAGCGCCAACTCGCCTGGGGTCTTCCCTGGCAATGAACGCCGTTCATCAATATCCGTTGGATCGACTAAAGTTGGTACGATACCAATCTGCTTTAATAGCGACAGTCGACGCTCTGACGCCGAAGCCAGCACCAATTTAAATGTAGCATCAGTAGAATTAGGCAAAGACGTCATGTGTTACACCACATAAGTCTTATTTATGCCGAAATACGATCCGGCCCTTAGTTAGGTCGTAAGGCGTCATTTCAACGGTCACCTTATCCCCGGCAAGCACGCGTATACGGTTTTTTCGCATCCTCCCCGACGTGTGCGCAAGAATTTCGTGTTCATTCTCCAACCTTACCCGAAACATCGCATTGGGAAGCAGTTCAGTAACCTCCCCTTGAAATTCTAACGCTTCTTCTTTAGCCATTAAGTCATCCTATCCCTGTTGTTGAATGTCAACGCATATCAATGGCTGCACGTCCGGGCAGACATGTCAATGTAATTGGCTCCGGTCACTCTTCCGGCCCCAAAACAGCCAAACCGACATCAACAAAATATCGTTTGAAATGGTTAAATAAAATGTCCCTCACGCCACGATAGGCTGCCATACGCACTCCGCGGTTTCCCTCAACGAGAGAGGGGTCAGAAGTATTCCAGAAAACGTGCTCGCTGCCTGTTATCTGACTATGACATACCGCTTGATCTTGCGCTTCCGGTGACAAACTTAAGACCAGATCAAATGAACTACAGGTCAGGGCCTCGGCAGTCCTTGGGCAGTGAGATGATATATCAATTCCTATCTCTCGCATCACAGTGACTGCAAACTGATCAAGCGTTCCTGCTCGAACCCCCACTGAACTGACGCGAAAATTGTCCCCTTGAAGACACTTAACCATACCCTCAGCCATAGGCGAACGCAGACCATTGTTAGTGCAATAAATTAATATACTAGCTGGCGGGCGTTCTAACACCTGCATTATACTCTTAATTGCACTACGCAAATTAGCGTAAAAAGACGCCGGGCAGTATTGAAATCGACTTCTATCTTGCCTTTAAGTCTTTCCAAAAGTAATCGAGAGCCCTCATCGTGGAGGCTACGTCGGCCCATGTCCAAGGCCTCTATCCTCCCCAGTGGAGAGCGCTTAATCGCATCGTAATAGCTTTCACAAACGGTAAAATAGTCTTTAATGATTCTACGGAATCCAGATAAAGGCAAAAGTATTTCTTCTCTGGTTCCAGACGAACATGCTGACTCGATGCCAAACACCAAGCGATTCTCCTGAATCTCCAAACGTAAACGATAAGGGCCAGGTAGTTTGCTTGCCGGAACAAAGTGGTTTGTCTCAAGAAGATCATAGATAGCGACCCGGCGCTCCCGATCAACTTCAGGATTCCAACGAACAATGCTTCCCTCGTCCAGGGTGACCTCCGCTATACGGAAATCCATGTTCCTGGCCGCTTCAACACAAACTGACATGGTTCAGACGATGCTTGATCGTTTATTTGCACCGATAAACCTCCCTCTAAAATGAATAAAAGCCTTTGTGGCCTAGCCACACCAAAAAGAGGGGCAAACCGAGGCAAGCATCCTGTCCCATCCTTTTAAGGTCGATTTAAGCGAACGCTTATCGAACGAGCGTGAGCACCCAATCCCTCTTTCTTGGCCAGCGTCATGGCGGCAGAACCAACCGACCTCAGACTCTGGGCGTCACACCCAATCACGCTCGTGCGTTTCAGAAAATCCAGAACCGACAAGCCAGAAGCAAACCGGGCGCTACCTCCAGTGGGCAAAACATGGTTGGGACCAGCCACATAATCTCCTATCGCTTCAGGAGTGTATCGCCCCATAAAAATTGCGCCCGCGTGCAGAATATTCACAGCAAGAGACTCCGGATCACTTACCGCAAGTTGGAGGTGCTCAGGGGCAACCTGATTCACCAAAGGGGCAACACCCCCCAAATCCCCAACAATAATTATTAAACCGTTATTCTCCCAACTTGCCCGGGCGATATCCTTTCTCTCAAGAGTAGTCAAATGGGAGTCTACCTCGATTTCCACTTGTTCAGCGAAAACCTTATCATCCGTCATCAAAATTGGCCGTGCCGCCACATCGTGCTCAGCCTGCGCCAATAAATCAATTGCAATCCACGACGGGTCATTTTCGGCGTCTGCAACTATCAGGACTTCTGTTGGACCCGCGATCATGTCGATACCAACAAGGCCGAACACCTGTCTTTTGGCAGCCGCAACGTACGCATTCCCGGGTCCCACAATTTTATCAACAGGAGCAATCGTCTTAGTACCGTACGCCAGCGCACCAATTGCTTGCGCGCCTCCTACCCGGTAGATTTCCTCTACTCCTGCAATTTGGGCGGCGGCTAATACTAAAGGCTCGATACTTCTACCGGGAGCAGGCACGGTCATTGCGATCCTGTTAACCCCCGCTATCTGCGCCGGAATCGCGTTCATAAGTAAAGAACTGGGATAGGCCGCGGACCCACCGGGCACGTACAACCCAACAGCATCTATGGGTCGCCAACGGGCGCCCAGTTTCACTCCCAATTCGTCCGTATAAGAAATCGTTTCAGGCATCTGTCTCCGGTGAAACTCTTTAATGCGATTGGACGCAAATTTTAAAGCTTCTAGTGAAGTCTCATCGCATTCAGAACTGGCCGCTTCGATTTCCTCTGCAGACAACCGGATCTCCGCAGCAGTCAGCCGAGTTCCATCGAAACGTTCGGTGTAATCAAGGAGGGCCGCATCACCGCGCTCGCGAACGTCATACAGTACCGACGCCACCACATCGTTTACTTCGTTGACACTCGAACGTTGGTCCGCCAAAAGAACACGGAAAACATTCTCGAACCCTGGATCCAGAGCGTTAAGTGTTCGCGCCATTGATCACACCTTGAAACCGCTCTACCAAAAGATCTAACGCTGCTGACTGTGTTTTCCAGGCGGCGCGATTAACTATTAATCGCGCGCTTATATCCGCGATGCGTTCCACCTCGACTAGGCCATTTTCCTTGAGCGTTTGACCGCTTTCAACCAAATCCACAATACGTTGACATAAACCGAGCGACGGAGCCAACTCAACAGCCCCACTCAGTTTCACACACTCCGCATGCACTCCGCGAAGAGCAAAATACCTTCTAGTCGCCTCGGGATATTTGGTGGCTATCCTAACATGACTCCATCGTGAAGGATCATCTTTTGCTGCCAGTTCAATAGGCTCAGCCAATGAAAGTCGGCACCGCCCGATTCCGAGATCCAGCGGAGCATATACCTCAGGATAGTCAAATTCCAACAGGGTATCCTGTCCGGTCACACCCAAGTGCGCGCCGCCAAAAGCAACAAATGTCGCTACATCAAAGCTGCGCACGCGAATTAATCTCAAATTATTCAGGTTAGTTTCAAAAGATAATCGGCGCGTCTTTTCGTTATGGAAGTCCGGTTCAGGCTCAATCCCAGCAAGAGCCATCAACGGCAGAAGCTCCGTCGACAGCCGACCTTTAGGTACTGCCAAAATCAGCCCGCCGCTACCCATCATGGAAGTGGTCTTATCGGATGACATGGTGAAAATGCAGAAGGGCGAGGTGCTCCCAAATCTTCCAAGAAGCACACGATAGCCTCTCCTTCTAGTTTCACAGCAGCCCTACCCGCAAAAACTAGGGTCACCGTCCCCGACTCAAAGGCAATTGTCAAAAGTTCAAGTATTTCATCTTTACGGTGCTGATCTATGCCGTGAACATGCACGGAAGTTATTCCGTTGAAGCATAAACCGGATTGAACCTGCAATAGATCGCCGTCCATCCCTTTGCCTTTGATTCCGGCAGAACGCTCCCAAACAAAACGATCCAAAACTGCCACAAAACGTTTTTCTTCACTTAGGTAGGTCATTTCACCTAGCCTAAGTACCGAGTCCTGCAAACACGCCGCAATAACTTTGAAATCTTCCGCATCCGCTGCTTGCAATCGAAGTCCGTTCCCGTCTCTTTCGGTCATCTAGAAACTCGCTCAACTAAAGCACCACAGCCTGCCAATTTCTCCTCGACCCGTTCGTATCCTCGATCAAGGTGGTAGAGCCGATTGATAACAGTTTCTCCTTCAGCTGCAAGCCCTGCAAGAAGCAATGACACACTGGCCCTGAGGTCAGTAGCCATGACTGGGGCACCATGTAACCGGGGCACACCACGCACTACTGCCGCGTTCCCTTCAACCGAAATGTCCGCTCCCATTCTTGCCAGCTCAGTCACATGCATGAAACGGTTTTCAAATATATTTTCCGTTATTTTTGAAACACCCTCAGTTACTGTCATCAAGGCCATCATCTGAGCCTGCATGTCCGTTGGAAAGCCAGGGTACGGTCCCGTTTCAATATTCACCGCTTCCAACCGATTGCCGTCACGGTGCACCTTCACGCCGTCATTTTGGGCGCTAAGCTCAACTCCGACCGCACGCAAATTCTCAGCTACGGACTGAATTAGATCCAGCCTAGTCCCGATCAACTCCAGGCTACCTCCTGTAATGGCTGCTGCTACTGCATACGTGGCAGTCTCGATCCTATCGGGAAGAACATCGTGCTCCGCACTCCCCAGTCGATCCACACCAGACACTCGCACCTGCTTCGTGCCGGCACCATCTATCCTAGCACCCATCTTAATGAGACACTCTGCCAGATCTAACACCTCGGGCTCACATGCGGCATTGGAAATAGTTGTTTTTCCATCTGCTAACGACGCCGCCATCAAGAGGTTTTCTGTCGCTCCAACCGAAACCTTAGGTAGTATTATGGAGGTACCGATCAAACCTCCTGGAGCACAAGCCTCTATATACCCGTCTCTAAGCGAAATTTCCGCCCCGAGTTGCCTTAGTCCAGCCACGTGCAGGTCGACGGGGCGCGGACCAATCGCACACCCACCCGGCATTGACACACGGGCGTATCCGGCTCGCGCTAACAATGGTCCGAGAACCAAAACGGAAGCGCGCATCTTACGAACCAGGTCGTACGGAGCTGTGCGGCTCACTAAATTACGGGCCGAAAGTAACAACAAGCGTCCCTCTGAACCGCCATTTCCACATCCAATACCACTTGGTTGGCCATTCATCCCGACCTCTACACCAAGTTCCACGAGTAACTCGGTCATAGTTGCAATATCAGCCACATGTGGGAGGTTCCCGAGGGCCAGCGTATCGTCTGTGAGCAAGCTTGCAGCCATTAATGGTAACGCGGCATTCTTCGCCCCACCAATTTGGATAACGCCATTAAGCGGCTTACCCCCTTGAATGCGAAGTCTATCCACGTACCACCGGGTCCCTTTTTCGACGTAACCAACCGACAGCTAAGCAAATTGTGGCGCGAAATGAACCACGTAACTTTCACTTGCTCCCGTAGACCACTAGATAAACCAGACTTATCGAGCTCTCAAGCACCCTAATTATGTCTACTTTGCAGCAATCATTAAAACGCGGAACCAACAACCAATCCCACTTCTGAAGATCTCTAAGCCCAGCTCTTAAACACCACGGTTTCGTTACTCCGGCTCACTAAGATTCCGTGTCTACATTGGAATTTTGAGAATCCGCCCGACAAACTTCTTCCCGACCGCGTTTTTGCTCTTTCCGTCTTCGAAGATTTTCGCGCAGTAGCTCAGCTTCGCGACGAATCTGCAAATTGCGGGTGCTTAGCGACTTTCGTGCCGTACCTTTCTGGGAACCTGAATCCTTTTTCATCGAACAACTCAATGAATCCTCATACCAATACGTTGAGTGTATTAATCGAATAGGAGCAGCAAGTATAGTAATGAAGCACTGAGGGCTGCTGCTTCTGCCGATGAACACCGTTTCCCGCCCGATTTGTTCGCACAGATTATCCTATCCTACCTCCGTCGGGCAATACTTTGAGCACTCAAGTTCTATGCTGTTATTTCCTAATA
>CAZSYW010000097.1:0-8361 GCA_964611315.1 uncultured Rhodospirillaceae bacterium | reverse complement strand
TTGTTGGTCAACTAATTTCTGAAACAACGGTTACGTGTGATTCAAGATGAAATTTCTTCCGCTTGATCCTGGCACTCTCCACTTTGTCGGCATTGGTGGAATTGGTATGAGCGGCATTGCGGAGGTGATGCACAATTTGGGGTACCGGGTGCAGGGAAGTGACATCTCCTCCAACGCCAATGTTACCCGACTTCAATCGCTTGGCATAAGTATTAACCTTGGGCATTTTGCCGACAATATTGGCAGTGCCTCGGTGATAGTTGTGTCATCCGCTGTTGGTTCCGACAATGCGGAGGTCTTGGCCGCGCGCGCGGCAAAAGTGCCGGTAGTCCAGAGAGCTGAAATGTTGGCCGAGTTAATGCGTCTTAAGTGGTCCATCGCCGTGGGTGGGACGCATGGCAAGACCACGACAACATCGATGATTGCTGCACTTTTGGATGGAGCACATTTGGATCCGACCGTAATCAATGGCGGTATTATCAACGCGTACGGGACGAACGCAATACTTGGTGACGGGGATTGGATGGTGGTCGAAGCAGATGAATCCGATGGAAGTTTTATTCGTTTGCCCGCGATGATATCGGTGGTGACCAATATTGATGCTGAACATCTTGATTATTATGGTGACTTCGACTCTTTGCGGAGCGCGTTTCAAACTTTTGCGGAAAGCATTCCATTTTACGGTTTCGCGACACTATGTAGCGATCATCAAGAAGTTCGTGCGCTGATTGGGCGGGTGACGGACCGACGTATTGTAACTTATGGTCTAGAACCACCGGCTGAGGTATTTGGGTGCGACCTTGCTCCGACTGCAAATGGAGTGCAATTTGCCATTCAAATGAGTGGTCGTTCAAGAGGTGCGGGGCGAGTAATTAGTGGTGTAGAATTAAGCATGCCGGGAGCGCACAATGTTCGTAATGCCCTTGCAGCCGTGGCAATTGCTGTCGAATTAGGAGTGGACGACGACACTATTCGGCGCTCACTGGCTGGATTTAAGGGAGTAAAAAGACGTTTTACACTTGTTGGAGAGGCCCGAGGAGTAGCGGTAATTGATGATTATGCGCATCATCCCGTAGAAATAGCGGCCGTGCTTTTGACAGCACGGGAACGTTGTAGTGGTCGAATAATTGCTGTCATTCAACCGCATCGCTACTCCCGCCTAAACTCATTGTTTAGGGATTTTTGCACTTGTTTCGGTAACGCCGACGTTGTCATCGTTGCCGACGTTTTTGCGGCGGGTGAAAGGCCGATCGAGGGAATTGATAGAGATGCCTTGGTGTCCGGCATTCGTTCGGCCAGCTGTCACGATGTGTTTCCGTTGGTCGACCCCGACGGTCTTGCCGAGATGATTGCTGGCTTCACAACAGTGGGAGATATGGTGGTTTGTCTTGGGGCCGGCAATATCACCCGCTGGGCCAACCAATTGCCTGCAGCACTTGACGGACTGTCCATGCAGGCGGATCCGGTGGGGTGAGGCGGATAATGGTTGCAATAAGAACCACTGAGGGACTGCTTGAGAGGCTTCCACGCGTGCGGGGAAAACTGCGGGCTAACGTGCCTTTGGCGCGCTATACTTGGTTTCGAGTTGGTGGGCCTGCAGAAGTATTGTTTACACCAGCGGATTGTGATGACTTGGTCAATTTCCTTCAGCACTGCCCTAAAGATCTGCCTTTTACAGTTATTGGGCTTTGTTCAAATATGTTGGTGCGTGACGGAGGAGTCCGAGGGGTAGTAGTCCGGCTCGTCCATGCCCTAGGTGGTATCAACGTGCAAGGTGACAAAGTGTGTGTTGGTGGCGGGGCACTCAATCTTAAAGTTTCGCGAGCCGTTGCAGCGGCTGGTTTTGGTGGGTTGGAGTTCTTAGGTGGCATTCCTGGTTCCATGGGCGGGGCGGTCCGGATGAATGCGGGAGCCTATGGGCAGGACGTCGCGGAAAAATTGGTTTCTGCTGTCGTAGTTAACCGAAGAGGATGCTTGCGGGAGCAAACTGTAGATGAGTTAGGTCTTGGATATCGAGTATCTGCCTTGGCGGATGACGATATCGTTGTAGAGGTGCGACTTCGCGGTTACAGGGATACCTCAGCAAGCATTTCTGAGCGCATGGCTCAGCTTGAGAAAGCTCGCTCCGAAAGTCAGCCCGTTCGTGAGCGCACAGGCGGTAGTACCTTCATGAATACACCCGAACACCCCGCTTGGAGTCTAATTGAGGCCGCCGGGTGTCGTGGCCTCCGGCGTGGTGGTGCGGTCGTTTCTGAAAAACATTGCAACTTTTTGGTCAATTTAGGCAATGCCACGGCAGCTGACTTGGAAGGCCTTGGCGAGGAAGTTCGGCGCAGAGTGTTTGATGCGACCGGCGTGGAACTTGTTTGGGAAATTAGGAGGGTTGGGTTCCATGGTCCAGCCCCTTTGGCCGCTGAGCTATGAAGAATCGGGTCTTAGTTTTAATGGGTGGAAAGTCGGGGGAACGGGAAGTCTCACTCCGGAGCGGAGCAGCGGTGGCGGATGCTTTGCGCGAAATGGGGCACGATGTGCTCCCGATAGATGTTGCAGGTAACCTTGTCAGCAAATTAAGTAAAATTTGTGTAGAAACAGATATTGTTTTCAATGCTCTACATGGCCGTTACGGTGAAGACGGGTGCGTCCAGGGTCTGTGCGAGCTATTAAGGGTGCCATACACTCATTCTGGCGTGCTTGCATCAGCGTTAGCCATGGACAAGATGGTATCCAAGCGCCTGTTTTTCGATGCCGGAATTCCGGTGCCATATGGCGAAGTATTTTCTCCCGGGGAGATTCGTGCGCGCGTGCCTACGTCTCGTCCGTATGTCGTAAAACCAATCAATGAGGGGTCAAGCCTAGGTGTTCATATTGTTGGGAAAGGTGAGAGGTGGCCGGGAGGCACGGAGGCAGGGAGCGATGACGAGGCCATGCTCGTTGAAGACTATGTGCCGGGTCGTGAGCTTACTGTGGCTATCATGCAAGAGAGAAGCCTTGAAGTCTTGGAAATCAAACCGGTTCAAGGTTTTTATGATTTTGACGCCAAATACACTAAGGGAAGTGTCCAATACATAATTCCTGCGGTTGTGCCGAAATCGACCCGAGAAGAGGTTCTCCATTTTGCTTTGCTGGCCCACCAAACACTGGGCTGCCGAGGGGTCACTCGTGCCGATTTTCGTTTTGATGGCTCTGAGGACGGTCTAGGTTTGCGGCTTTTGGAACTCAACACCCAGCCTGGCTTAACGCCGACTTCTCTAGTTCCAGCGATTGCGGCCCACGTGGGCATCGATTTCCAGAGATTAGTCAGCTGGATGTTGGAGGATGCTCGATGCAACGCTTGATTGCGCGTCCGAGTGATAGGCTGAGGCCGGCCGGTACAAATGCCGTACGAGATTCATCGCCGCGGCCAAAGCCTGGCTGGCGTTGGGCGAGCCTTTTTGCATACAAGCGACTTGTATTAGTTCTGTCGGTTCTCAGCGTGATATTAATGTCAAGACCCCACCTTGGCTTAGAAAATTTGCAATTCATATCGGGCCGCATTGGGCAAGGTATTGTGTCTGGAACAGTGCGGTTTGGTTTCGTGGTGGACAATATTTCTGTGATTGGTAATACGAATGTTACGCGGCAGGCGTTGGTGCAGGCTCTAAGTATAAATCCTGGCACACCCCTTCTTTTTGTGGACTTGCTTGCGGCAACGGCTCGTGTTGAGGCGCTTGATTGGGTGCGGGCTGCAGAGTTGCGTCGGCAACTGCCTGACCAACTGTTACTTCGCATTTACGAAAGGCGTCCAGTCGCGTTGTGGCAGCGCGGTGGTACTTTTACACTTGTTGATGATCAAGGCCATCCGTTTACGGAAACCCCAGTCCAGCTTTTCGGCCATTTGCCTGTGTTGGTTGGGTCGGCGGCACCTAAAGCCTACTCACAGTTAAGTTCAATGCTGCCTTCGTTAACGGGGTTCCAGGAGCAACTTTCTGCTGCGATCTGGGTGGGTGAACGGCGTTGGAACCTTAAGTTTGCCGGCGGGCTCACTATTTTTTTGCCCGAAACGGACGTAGAGGCCGCATGGCGTCTTTTTTTAGGCCAGATTGAGACAAGTGATTTGCTCGCGCATGACCTCGTCACGGTCGATCTTCGACAATCGGGGCGTTTGATTGTAGGGGTTCATCCGGATGCTGTTTGGGAACGGGGCGGGGCGTACTTTGGTGGAAAGCGAGAGGGTGGGGCTATACCTGAGCAGGTGGGCCCCAACGGACGCTCCCCCAGTAATCTCGCAGTTGGCGAGCATGGTGCATAACAGTGGATCCAAATTCGGCGCCGGTCGGCGGTTGAAGGAAGCTGCTTCGTCTACGCGAGGTCGTTTGGTTGCTGCTTTAGATGTGGGCACTGCAAAAATTTGCTGTTTTGTTTCCAGAGTCGAGGAAGATGGTTCGCTCTCTGTCGTAGGGATGGGACACCAGGTGGCGCGCGGGACACGTGCTGGCACCGTAGTGGATATGTTGGCTGTTGAAGAATCCATTGGAGAGGTCCTGCAAACGGCTGAAGATATGGCCGGGGAGACTATTCGGACTGTTTTAGTCGGGGTGACTGGTTGCCAGCCACATTCAAGGATACTTCGGATCGAACTGGAACTAGATGGGCACGAAATCGGCGAAGCAGACCTGAAACAAATTTTTGAACGGGATGGCAGTGACAAACTAAAGCCGGATCATATGGTTCTGCACGATTTGCCAGTGGGTTACGAAGTTGATGGTCTGCACGGGATTCGTGACCCGAGAGGAATGCGCGGAGAGAAGCTTTTGGTCCGTAAACATGTTGTGAGCGGTTCTCGGAGCACTATTCGGAATTTGACTAACTGTGTAGGCCGTTGTCATCTTGACACTGATGCCGTGGTTCTGTCGGGGTATGCTTCTGGGCTTGCCTCTTTAGTTGAGGATGAATTGGACCTTGGTGCCATATGTATCGACATGGGCGCAGGTGTTACATCCATCGCGGTGTTTCAGCACAACGCAATGGTACACGCGGACGCGGTTCCGATAGGTGGGTGGCATGTTACGAGCGATATTGCCCGCGGTCTGGATACATCGATGCGTGACGCTGAGAGGCTCAAGACATTATTTGGTAGTACAATTGTTAGTGATGTCGATAAGAGGGACATGATCGATGTTCCGCCTCTCGGAGAGCGTGATATTTCAGGGCCTAACCATGTTCCCCGAGAACTTTTGATAGGTGTGGTGCGGCCCCGTTTGGAAGAGACTTTGGAGTTAGTTCGAGATCGACTGGATGAAGTTGGGTACGGTAGCTTAGACGCGATGCGAGTTATACTCACGGGTGGGGCCAGTCAACTCAGCGGTTTACGCGATTTAGCTACGCAGATATTGGGAAAGCATGTGCGGCTTGGCGGTCCGCCACCGATTCCCGGTTTGGCGCAATCAATGAGGGGTCCGGCTTTTGCGACATGTACGGGTTTGCTACTTTACGCTGCCCGGCAGACACCTGCCGCTAGTATTGCCAATAACGATCAACACCGGAAGTTGGATGGCCATCTCGGAAGGTTAGGCCAATGGCTTCGTGATAATTTTTAAAATAGTTAGCGTGGCGATTGCAGCAGATGAGTGTGCGTAAAGCTTGGCGTCGTCCTTCTGTAATATTTCGTAACAAAACGTGAATTGAGTGTGAGCGATGGCTTTGATACGAATCGTCCGGTGGCTCCGGAAAAGTTTATGTGTGAGGGCAGGGGTTTGTGCGGTAGCACAGCAACGGTGTGAACAAGGTAGTGAAGGCTATTCGCCAGAAAACCATTAAAAGTACGATTACTTGTGCGGGGATTGGCCTGCATAGCGGTGCCAGTGTAAATATGGCCCTTCGGCCGGCACCCGTGGGCACAGGCATTATGTTTAGCCGGGTGGATCAGGGAAACGCGGTTTTGCCGGCGGCGTACGATTTAGTGGCTGAAACCCGCTTAGGAACAACTTTACGTAACAGTGACGGTGTTGAGCTTGGTACAGTGGAGCATCTCATGGCGGCGCTGTGGGGTTGTGAGATAGATAACCTGTTTGTCGATATAGACGGCCCAGAGGTCCCTGCTATGGACGGTAGCGCTGCTCCATTCGTGTTTCTGATCGAATGTGCGGGGGTGATCGAGCAGGCGGCCCCACGCCAAGCTATTCGGGTATGTCAACCGGTTGAGGTGGTTGATGGTAATCGGCGGATTTCTTTAGCGCCAGCCAATGGTTTTTCAGTGAAGCAGTTGATTGAGTTTGATAATCCGATGGTTTCGCGTCAATCTAGTTGTTTTGATGGCGGGCCATTTGCATTCAAAACGGAAATTAGCCGAGCACGCACCTTTGGCTTTGCAGAGGAGGTTGCGGCGCTTCACGCTGCCGGTTTTGCTCGTGGTGGTTCATTAGATAATGCTGTTGTGGTAGCTGAGGATCGCGTTCTTAACGAGGGCGGCTTACGTTACCAGAACGAGTTTGTGCGCCATAAGACATTGGATTGCGTTGGGGACCTGTACCTGGCAGGTGCCCCACTATTGGCGCATGTTGATGCACATTGTTCGGGCCATGAGCTAAATAACGCGGTTTTAAGGGCGTTGTTCGCGGCCGATCAGAATTGGAAGTCCGAACCAATTGTAGCGACAGCAACTACGTGGCCTGAGGCGGCAATCGCAGCAGAGGCGTAGGCATTCCTGCGACAATAAATATTAAATCGTAATAGAATACTTCTTTGTCTCGCCTCTTTCTGCATTGCCAGTCTCTGGCTATGATCTCGTGGTTATGACCGGTTTTGAAGAATCTGAGACTTGGCTGCTGCCTGATGCGCCTGGTCTGTGGTGCCAGCAGATAAGAACGGTAACCTCTGAGTCGAGTCCCTTGCCTGCCCTATTTCTGGATCGCGATGGGGTTGTGGTGGAAGAGGTCAAGTACTTGCACCGCGTTGAGGATGTGAGGTTGATAGCTGGGGTCGGCAAGATAATTGCTACGTGCAACCAAAATAACATTCCGGTAGTGATGGTGACCAATCAATCGGGTATCGGGCGTGGACTTTATGGTTGGGCAGAATTTGCGGCAGTCCAAACTAGGATCACGGATGCATTGGCGCCGTTTGGGGCACATTTGGACATGGTGTTGGCATGCGCGTATCACGGTCAAGCCCGATCGCAGTATAAGAAGGAGAACCATTCTTGGCGAAAACCCAATCCAGGGATGCTTCTGGCAGCCGCGGAGAGGTTGAAGATTGATTTGTCTCGGTCTTGGATTGTTGGGGACCAGCCCAGCGATATCGAGGCTGGTCGCGCCGCTAGGCTTCGTGGCGGCGTGCTGGCCCTAAGTGGTCAAACAGGTCAGTCGAGTTCAGCGGATGTGCGATCTAGCGATGGATACAAGGTCCGTGTGGCGTACAGCCTGGCAGCTTGCCGGTTTCTTGTCGGCTACATGAACGTTAAGGAGGTTATTTTGGAGGGGGATTCCGAGTCGGAACTCGCATTTGATCGCGAGAGTTATAACAAGTCGAAGCAGGACGACAAATGGATCCGGCAAAAGCTCGGTTTGGCTCCACGTTGAGGAGGGTGCGGGTGGTCTCAACATAAGGTTTTTGAAAGGACAAATTAGCCAATGCCGCTGCTTCCGGTTATTTGATCCGTCGAAAACAGTTGATATGTCGAAGATTAAGTTCAATACAATCACAGTCTTGGAGGAAACTTACCAAGCTCCCTCATCTACCTAAAACTAAGTAGTCACCTGTTTTAAAATCCTATGTTGGCTCTTTCCCTCGCTTTGGCGGTCTCCCTTCGAAATCTTTTTGTTAGTGCCCTAGGTATTGTCATGTTTAGGACTGTGAAGGTCTAGCGCCGTCATTACAAGTCGGCGGAGGCCTTTTTGTGGAATGCATCAGTTTTCAGGCCGTTTTCCGCGGAATTGGGACAGTCTTGTGTTACTTTATGTGTTTAAGCTGGTACAGAGAAACTAAATTTTACTGGTTTGCCGGTGGTCAACCTTTACAGATAACCCATCAGATTTGTCTGGCTTTCTCCTAAAAGGTCCTGCTGGCGGTATTTTGATTTTATAGGATATTGTGAATACAGGACAAGTATTATAATCCATTGGTTAAATACACTTCTAACGTCATAAAAACATAAATTGGAGTGATAATACTTAATTACAAATAATCTACACTTACTAAAATATAATTTTATTGTTAAATATAAATATTGTTGTTTTTAACATAAGTAATATTAAGAAATATTGTATTTTTAATTTGAATTATACATGATTTTTTTGATTGTTTAGCTTTCAACATAACAAAAGCATTGGTAATTAGAAATTTTTACGCACGCGACGCACAGGAATTATTTTCGGATAATTTACA
>CAZSYW010000096.1:0-8397 GCA_964611315.1 uncultured Rhodospirillaceae bacterium | reverse complement strand
CGGAAGGATTTACTTCAACAATTGAACACCAAAAAATGGACAACGGGAATGCCAGGCCCATTGTCAAAATCAGTCCCAAAGATGGTAATTTTACCCGATTGAGCTCAATAACGCTGCGCCCTATAAGCGAGCACATCACTGACCCCGCTGAGTGGCTCCGTGACCGCATGCGCCTGATAATAAGGGGCAGCACATTGATTAAAGAGATATTTGATGACCCTGAAAGCCCGTTCAGCAGCGACGAATCAACAGCCATGAGGGATTGGTTCGAGCGGTCTCTCGCGGAACTCTCAAAACTGGCTGAATGGCCCCTAAAATATTGTAACAAAGTAACGCAAGGGAATAATTTAGCTGGCGCATATAATGAACTGGTATGTGAATACTCAATTGGCACTATCACACAACATTTGGTTCTGCGCATCCAACACGCCGACGGGTTATGGTATCAGACAACCATTCGTACAATGAACAAACGGCGATTACGCCACTTTTTAGCGATTGCAAATTCCTTTCACCTTGATTAGCAGAGCCAATCAAATGACTACTTCTTCCGGAGTGATGAGATGACAGTCGACTTAGGTCTAAAAAAAGAAATACCTGCCTCATCTCCCCGGTTTAATTGGGCAGATCCCTTCATACTGGAGGAGGAATTGACCGAGGACGAACGTTTGATTCTCAGTACCGCACGGTCCTTTGCCCAGGATCAATTAATGCCTGGTATTACTGAGGCTAACCGTAATGGGATATTTGACCGATCCATCATGACAAAGATGGGCGCCCTCGGGCTACTCGGATCCAATTTACAAGGCTATGGCTGTGCCGGTGCCAGTGCAGTTTCGTACGGATTAATTGCCCGTGAGATTGAACGCGTCGACTCAGCGTATCGCTCTTGTCTCAGTGTGCAATCTAGTCTCGTAATGTGGCCAATTTATACCTACGGAACAGAAACCCAGAAGCAACGCTTCATACCCGCTTTGGCTACGGGAGAGCTCATTGGCTCATTTGGTTTAACAGAGCCGGACTATGGGTCCGACCCAGGAGGCATGCTCACACGTTCGAAAAACACTGATGGTGGGTATATATTGAATGGCACGAAGACTTGGATCACCAATAGTCCCATTGCTGACATAATGGTTATTTGGGCAAAAGATGACAGTGATCAAATTCGTGGCTTTATTGTCGAAAGAGATATGGACGGGGTCACCACACCTGAAATTGAGGGGAAGTTTTCCTTGAGAGCATCCCCAACCGGGGAAATCATCTTGGAAGACGTCTTTGTTCCAGAAACGAATGCTTTTCCCCATATTCGAGGTCTAAAGGGACCCTTTGGTTGTCTAAATAATGCACGTTATGGAATTGGATGGGGTGCCCTAGGTTCGGCTGAATTTTGTTGGCACGCCGCACGTCAATACGTTCTCGATAGAAAGCAGTTTGGACGACCCCTAGCAGCTAACCAGTTAATCCAAAAGAAATTAGCCGACATGCAGACTGAAATCGCCCTTGGGCTACAAGCATGCCTCCGGGTTGGTCGCCTGAAAGACAGGGGTGAAGCCTCACCAGAAATGATTTCCATTATTAAGCGCAACTCAGCAGGAAAAGCTCTCGCAATTGCTCGAGAGGCTCGCGACATGCATGGTGGGAACGGTATTTCCGAAGAGTACCATGTTATAAGGCACGTTATGAACCTTGAAGCTGTCAACACCTACGAAGGAACGCATGACATCCATGCATTAATCTTGGGTAGGGCGCAGACCGGAATTCAAGCGTTCACGGGGTGACCGCTTCACATCATCTAAATGAAAATACTATTTTTACTGATTTTCGCATTCGTTAAGATGTGCCAACGTAATGAAATCGTGAACAATTTCAGGTTTCTTCGCCGAGAAATTTGATTATAGCAGAGAAATCAAGCCCCTGGTTTCCTCCCTCTTCGAACGAAGTGTAGATCGCAGCTGCCTCGGTTCCCAGCGGCGTAGTCGCATCGACAGATCTTGCTGCTAATTGTGCTAGTCGCAAATCTTTTGCCATCATTGCAACCGCAAAACCTGCCTTGAAATCTTTATTTGAAGCAGCAGTGTCAACGATCCCCGCTATCGGCAGGTTATTCTTCACTGCCCAGCAACTCCCGGTCGCTGTGGAAATGATATCGAATAAGGTCCGCGGATCCAGTCCGAGTTTTTGGCCCATGCTAAACGCTTCAGATGTCCCGATCATAGATATCCCTAATAGCATGTTGTTGCATAACTTTGCCGCCTGACCATTCCCACTACCTCCAGCATGAACGACATTTTTACCCATCGTCTCAAACACCGGACGAGCACGTTCTAGAGCCTCGGATGAGCCCCCGACCATAAAGGTCAAAGTTCCGGCCTCAGCACCCGTGACGCCACCGGACACCGGTGCGTCAAGCATATCCAGTCCACTTGCCGCAGCTTCATTTGCAACCGCACGGGCACTCTCTACATCGATTGTAGAGCAATCAATAAGAAGAGTACCTTTCGCAGCGTTAGCGATTATCCCGTTATTGGATAAGTAGACCTGTCGAACATCTTCTCCCTTTGGGAGCATAGTGATCACTATCTCAGCACCAAGAACCAATTCCTTTTGAGATGACGCGGCCACGCCACCAGCAGCAATCACGGGCTGCAGGGCATCAGGAGACTGATCGAAAGCAATGACGTCATTGCCCGCCTTAAGCAAATTCGAGACCATAGGATGACCCATGTTCCCAGTTCCAACAAACCCGATCATCATGACCTATCCCCCAAGACAAACCGTTCAGCTAATAAAACCGTATCAATTAAAAATGAGGTCCCCGTCAGAAAGCGGAACAAAATAACGTTGCACCGTTTCATTTCTCACTTGGGAGACGCTGCTGGGTTGCCATTTGGGTTGATTATCTTTTTCGATAACCACCGCGCGGACCCCCTCGTAGAAATCGTGGTCTTCCATAAATCGAAGCGCCAATCGCAACTCCATTACCATACACGCCTCGAATTCGAGGGAAGCACCTTCCCTCAACTGACGGAAGGTCACTTTTAAACTCGTCGGCGATTTTTTCCTGATTGTCGATGCTGTCACTGTCGACCACTCCCCGTCGTGAGCGTCAAGACACTCAAGTATCTCTTCCAGCGAGTCTCCAGAAAAACATTGATCAATAAGGGGGCGGTAACCTAATAACGTCTCGCTCTCTACCTTTCCCGCAGCTTCCGATAAGATCTCCTTTATCTTAACGGATGCATCCTCGTCCGGATTAATGTTCTCGAATTTTTTGACCAAATCATCTACCCCACTGCTAGGGAGGTAGTGCGTGGCAATCCCCGCAGCAATACTGTCTCCAACTTTCAGTCGAGCTCCGCTGAGCCCAAGATACATCCCTATGGACCCGGGACAACGCGGTAAAAAATAGCTTCCCCCAACATCGGGAAAATAGCCGATGCCTGTCTCAGGCATTGCAAACAGCATACGTTCTGTCGCTATCCGATATTGCCCATGGACCGACAATCCAACCCCACCTCCCATGGTGATACCATCAAGGATGGAGACATACGGCTTGGGATAACGAAATACCGTTCGATTTAGCCGAAATTCGGAACTAAAAAAATTTCGACAATAATCAAGACCTTCATTACGACTACTCTCAGCTAGACGTCGAATGTCCCCTCCAGCACAGAAAGCCCGCTCTCCAGCACCCTGGACTAGAATGACTGCAACCTTTGGGTCGATAGCCCAGTCATCAAGCGCCTCCTGCATCTTGACTACCATGTCAAAGTTAAGTGCATTCAGTATCTTCGGACGATTAAACTTTACATGTCCTACACAACCCACTCGTCGAAAAATAATTTCTGAATCACTGTTCATACGCCTCCCTCTCCTCTCAACAAATGGCGGGCTATAATCACCCGCATAATTTCGTTTGTACCCTCTAGGATTTGATGAACACGTAAGTCCCGGAGTATTCGCTCTATTGGAAACTCCCTGAGGTACCCATAGCCGCCATGCAGTTGCAGCGCTTTATTGCAAACTTCAAAAGCTAAATCCGTCGATAATCGTTTCGCCATTGCACAATGCATAGTGGCAACAGACTCACCTTTATCAAGGCTGGCTGCTGCCCGACGAACCATGAGGCGAGACGCCTCCAGTTCCGTCGCCATATCCGCCAACATGAATTGTAAGGCTTGTAAATCAGAGAGTCGGCGCCCGAATTGCTTTCGCACCAGCATATGTTGTTGTGCAGCGGTCATCGCCGCCCGGGCACCTCCAATAGAACAGGCACCAATATTTAATCGACCCCCGTCCAGACCCATCATTGCAATCTTAAACCCTTCCCCCTCACTTCCAATAAGGTTAGACGCCGGCACTCTACAATCTTCAAATATTACAGCTGCTGTCGGTTGTGAATGCCAGCCGAGTTTCTTCTCTTGTTTTCCGAAGGTCAGACCGGGCGAATCTTTTTCAACTACAATACAAGATATCCCACCAGGACCCGCATCACCAGTTCGCACCATACAAACGTAAACATCCGAGGTAGATGCTCCCGAGATAAATGCTTTACTACCGTTGATTACGTAATCTGCTCCGTCGAGTCTGGCATTAGTTTCCAGCGATGCCGCGTCTGAACCGGAGTTAGGTTCACTAAGGCAATAACTCGCCATAAGGTGAAACTTGCACAGACCTGGCACCCACCGCTCGCGTTGAGCCTGACTACCAAAATGATCTACCATCCAACTCGCCATGTTATGAATCGAAATATAGGCAGCAGTTGAAGGACACGCAGCGGCAAGCTCTTCAAAAATCAACGTAGCTTCAAGACGACCGAGACCCGTTCCCCCTACATCGTCTTTGCAGTATATACCTCCAAACCCCAAAGTGCCGGCCTCACGCAACACACCAGTTGGAAAAATGGATGCCTCATCCCAGTCTGCGGCAAAAGGAGCCATTTTTTTTAACGCGAAGTTTCGTGAAGTTTCTACAAAGGCGCTCTGCTCTTCATTTAATTCAAAGTTCACAAATACAACCTCCTTAGGACGTGTTGGAGTTACGAGGTTGACTAATCAAAGTTTTGTAAGCGAGCCTTACGTAGCGTTAGCAGACTATAAACGCAAGCCAGGCCACAGAGACTCGAAGGCTTGTTCAATGGTCACCTCGCTTATATTATCCGCCCGCCTACCCGGAGCACAAAGATGAACGGTCGTCGATTACCCTATCACTCAGGAAGTTATCCGTTGACCAGGTTACGTCGAAATCGCCGCGACGACTGGTCACGACGCATGGTGGCCGAAAGCAAGATAGATGCTAACGATCTGATTTGGCCTATTTTTGTTCAGGAAGGACAAAAAATACGGAACCCAATAGCAAGTATGCCTAATGTGGAGCGAATTTCAGTCGATCATATAGGGGAAACCGCATCTGTAGCTGCCGAGCTCGGAATACCTGCCATCGCCATCTTCCCTGTTGTCGACGTTAACTTGAAAACAGAGGGCGGAGACGAAGCAGTAAATCCCAAAAATCTTGTTTGTAGAGCTATACGAGAGGTATCCAAACAAAATTTAAGTATCGGAATTATTTGTGATGTTGCCCTTGACCCTTTCACAACTCATGGTCACGACGGGATCATCAGAGATGGTTATGTCGATAACGATGAAACCATCAAAATCCTGGTTCAACAAGCACTAGTGCAGGCAAATGCCGGATGCTCAATAATCGCCCCATCTGACATGATGGATGGGCGGGTCGGCGCTATCCGTGCAGCACTCGACGAGGCTGGATTTATCGATGTCCGTATCTTGTCTTACGCCGCTAAATATTCTTCTGCATTTTACGGGCCCTTTCGAGACGCCATTGGTTCTGCGCCGAATCTTGGAAACGGCGATAAACGGACCTACCAAATGGATCCCGCAAATAGCGACGAAGCCTTAAGGGAAGTTGCTCTAGATATCAGCGAAGGTGCAGACATGGTTATGGTCAAACCAGGCCTCCCTTATCTGGACATTATTTACCGAGTCAAAGAAACGTTTGGATTACCAACATTCGCGTATCAAGTAAGTGGAGAATATTCCATGATCGCAGGAAGTATCCAACGAGGCTGGCTGGATGAAAAACGCACAGTCATAGAAAGTCTGCAATCTTTCAAACGGGCCGGCGCAAACGGTATTCTTACCTATTTTGCACCACAGGCAGCCCGCTGGCTGCAGGAAAAAGGAAGCTGATCACCCTTAAGAATCTAAGTGATTCTGGGACCACATCACAGGACTCTTGTCCGGGAGGCAACTCCCCCATCAACCGAAAAAATTACCCCACTAGTGTAAGCAGATTTAGGTGAAGCCAGGAATGCTACAAGATCCGCAATTTCCTGGGGATCCCCAGCACGATCGAGAGGCAATCCTTTGAGCAACTCTTTCCAACGAGTTTTGTCCCCAAGCTCATTTCCGGCTCGGGTTTCAAGCAATGTTATCATCCTATCAGTTGCAAACAAACCGGGATTGACTCCCAAAACACGAATACCATCATCCAAACTCCAACCCCCGAGAGCTCGAGTAAACGCCATCAAGCCCGCATTTCCGGTACTCCCCGCGATGTAATTGGAGTCAAACCGTTCCCCAGCCAAGCCAATAATATTTACAATGACGCCGCTACCCCGACTTTTCATAATTTTGTACATCATGCGCGTTAAGTTGATGTAACCAAATACCTTAAGGTCCCAAGCCTCGCGCCACCGCGGCTCCTCCACATCAAAAAGACTTCCACCCGGTATGGCGCCAGCGTTATTGACCAAAATATCTGCATCAGCACAAACATTTACAAGGCGCTCAAGATTTTCTGTTTTGCTGAGGTCAAAAGCATGAACCGATACTTCAACGCCAGTCGACTCAGTTATTTCCACTTGTGCTTTTTGCAAGTCGGCTTCGGTACGAGATGCCAAAATTACTTCGCATCCTTCTTCTGCCATTGTGCCACCGATTGCACGTCCCAAGCCACGAGAGCCCCCGGTTATTAACACTTTCTTCCCGCCAAGCTTTAAATCCATACCGAGCCGTTACCTCCCTTTTCTTTTTGTTTTACCACCAAATGGTCCAAAGACTTCGTTACACTGAAACTCTTTTTATTTTCTATGATCGAGTCCATTCCTGCAGTAAAGAACACACCCCGACAAAAACAATTTGAGGCATGAGCGTATTTATTCAAATTTCGTCAATAACTACAAATTTACAACCACCGAATCCATAGAAATTCGTCTTCAGTGCATTGCTATAAGCACCATGGAGTGAAAATTCAATCCAGTCTCCCTCCCCCACATCTTCTGGCAAATCAGCCAACTGAGAGAGTTGGTCATTTGAATCACAAGTCGGACCAAAAACTACAAATGGTCTTTTGGCCTTCTTAGTTCCTTGATCCCTTCCTATCAACCGTACTGGTAGTTGATATTCATTAAAACTACTTTCAGAAAAACTACCAAAAGTACCATCGTTAATGTATAGCCGGTCGCCTCTACGCAAGTAAATTTGAGCCACCAGTGATACACCGTCTGCAACCAGCGCACGCCCCGGCTCACACAACAACGTTATATCATTACCAAACCTAATTGGGCGTACTCCTTCGACAATAGCCTTAACAAACGCCGCCAAAGGCGGCGACGTCATATTTGGATAGGCCGCGGGGAATCCTCCCCCAACATCAAGGGAGTCAATTGAAACAGTTCCACGCCTTAAAGTTTCCTCCACCATAGACAAAGCGGTTTGATAAGAACACGGGTCAAAACACTGTGATCCAACATGAAATGATAATGCGGGACGACAGCCGGCACCTTCTATGTTGGTCAACAATGAAACGGCCTCATCAATCGAAGCTCCAAATTTATCGGACAAGTGCTCACTAGCACCCCCAGGTGGCGTTGCCAGTCTGACATAGACAGTCACCTCGTTTGCGTCGTCGATTTCATCCATGATTTTGGAAAATTCGTCTAAATGATCAACAGCATAGTGGCGAACATCATGATTTCGATACGAATCCTGAATCGCAGAGCGCGACTTGACTGGGTGTTGAAAATAACGAGTAGAGTTTTTGTAGCGCTGGCTTATCAACTGTACTTCTGTCAGTGAGGCAACATCGAAATGGGAGATCCCTCCATCATAAACTGCGTCAAGAACAAGCGGATGTGGGTTGCACTTGACCGCGTAAAGCACCTTTCCAGGAAACATGCTAATGAAACGATTAACATTCCTTTCGATTGTTTTTTTCCGCAAACAATAAACAGGGACCTCAGGACGAAAGCAGGCGACCATAGCCTCAACAGACGGAAAAGACTCGCCCCCAACGGGTTCTTGGATGGTCATTTCATTTAGTCGAACTTGCATGGTCCTCTGGCCTAAGCTATGCCACCTCTCCGACACTCGCGGT
>CAZSYW010000095.1:1215-8658 GCA_964611315.1 uncultured Rhodospirillaceae bacterium | reverse complement strand
TACATGCTGTATCGGGGTGCCCCATAAACGGCCAAATCTTAGGTAATCGTCAACGCCGCACGTTTGGTTCTTAAGAACTACCACACGGTGGGCATAGAGGTTTTGTGTGAGGCGTATAAATTCCTGATTGGAGACGCCAGCAGCGAGGTCTATGCCATATGCAGAACGGCCAAATGGCCCGTCCAATGTTTCGTAGCTGATCATCCTAAAATCCCTTTTCAATCATCCGCAAATATAACATTCAGTGATTTAATTAAAAGTTTTTGAAATGAGCCTTTTACTCCATTAGGTCGAGACAAGCCCGCAAAATGCTTTGAGCATCCATACCATAATGCTCGCGAACTTTGTTGGTTGGGCCGACGATCGCGAATTTATCAGGCATGCCGATTAGTCGCATTGGTGTCGGTAAGCGTTGGGATAAAAGCTCTGCGACCGCTCCACCGAGTCCGCCTGTGACCCGGTGTTCTTCTGCGGTCACAATTCTTCGGGTCTCAGAGGCGGACAATAAAATCGCAGTCTCGTCCAGGGGTTTTATCGTGTGCATGTTGAGGATGCGGGCATTTACGCCGCGGCCCTTTAAATCCTCCGCTGCCGTCAACGCTGATGCCACCATACAACCGCAGGCGATGACAGTGATGTCTGTACCTTCTCTTAGAATTTGAGCTTCGCCCACTTGGAATTTACTTTCATGACTGGTTACTGGCGGCTCTTCAATGCGTCCACCCAAGCGGATATAAACGGGCCCCGGCAACTCATCTGTTGCTGTGGCCGCCTGCCACGCCTGATATGCGTCGGCGGGAGCGATGACTGTCATGTTTGGTAGGGCGCGCATCAACGCAAGGTCTTCTAGGGCATGATGGGTTCCTCCGGCTACCCCTAAAGAAACGCCACTTGCTGCTGCACCGATCACTACCCTCTGGTTGGTATAGGCAATGTCGTTACGCAGCTGTTCCATGGAGCGAGCTGTGATGAATGGCGCGTATCCGCAGACAAAAGGCCGAAAGCCAACTGTAGCTAGCCCACTCGCCACTCCCATTGCGTTTTGTTCTGCAATACCTATTTCGACTAGTCGACTTGGAAAGCGATCACGAAAATCTCGCAAGCCAACCAAGTCCAAAGTGTCAGCAGAAATGGCAACGATGCTGTCGCTGCAGGAGGCCATGGCTGTAACGGCGAGACCAAATGCGAGCCGTGACTGATTGTCAGCACCTTCAACCGCTTCCGGAAGAATGTCGGCGGTTGTTGTTTCGGAAGTCATTCTGATTCCTTGAATTCACTGAGTGCCCGTTGGTATATTGCGTCGGTCACGGTATTGTTGTGCCAAAGATGGGTGTCTTCGGCGAAACTCGTGCCTTTTCCTTTAGTTGTGTGCGCAATCAAGAGAGAAGGCTTATCGTCCGCGTAGGGTAGGTCGTCAAGCGCATCAATTATCTCCCGCATATCGTGGCCGTCTATTTCTCGTACTGCCCAGCCAAAGGCCTTCCATTTGCTGGCCAACGTACCTAAATCGAGAATTTCACTAACGCGCCCACTTTGTTGAATTTTATTGCAATCTACAATGGCTGTAAGGTTGTGGCAGGCCATATGCGCCGCGGCCATCGCGGCCTCCCAATTAGACCCTTCCTGCAACTCCCCATCACCAAGCATCACGATCGTGCGAAACGCGTGCTCTTGCAGCGTTGCGCCGTATGCCATTCCAAGCCCCACGGCCAGTCCGTGACCGAGACCTCCAGTGCTCATCTCGACGCCAGGGACGGCGATGTCGGGATGCATGCCGAGTGGTGACTCATATCCATAGAACGTGTCGAGAAGATTTTCATCGATAAAGCCCGCTCTAGCCAAAACTGCGGCCAAGGCCGCATTGGCATGTCCCTTGGACAGAACGAACCGGTCCCTGTCAGGCCAATCCGGTTCTTGGGGTCTTATGCGCAAATGATAAAAATAAAGGGCAGAGAGCAGGTCTGCGGCCGATAATGATCCTCCCATGTGCCCTGATCCAGCTGCATGCAGGGCACGCCATACATTGCGCCGAATATTGGTTGCCTCGTGTTCAAGCCTGTTTACGATTGCAGTTAAATTGTCGGTCATACCTAATCGTTTCCCTTGGCAATTTTTGGAGACCCCACCCCCCTCAGGCTGTCATCCTGGGTTGTTTTAGTCCATTTTCCTTTTGTTAACGCTTTTAGCCACGACTTCATCTGGCGTCAAAATGATGAGCTCCAGCGCGTGGACAGACCCAGCGAGTTCGTCGTTTAGAATCTGATATACCAGTCGTTGTCGACTGATGCGATCAAGGTCTTTAAAGGCCTCAGAAACGATCTCAACGTGGAAATGAGATTCGCCATCGGCGGGCGCGCTGGCGTGACCCGCGTGCTGGTGAGATTGATCAACTATCTTTACCGATTGCGGGTCAAGGCGTTCAGTCAGCTTATGCTGGATGGTCTCGGCCATCGACATGTTATACCCCATTTAAAGCAACAGATTTTGGTCCGATCTATACAGTCTAAGCTGCTCTGTGTGTCAATGATTGATTCCGGAGCGGGTATCTTGCCAGTGTTAAATAAGTCGCGCATATTGACCGCATGTCGCGTAGCCACATGAGTCAATATGCTGCCCTGCAGTGTAATAGCAGTTTGAGCGCCGAACGCCGGTTATGTGAATGGCCCGGATGTAAATCGGATGGGGAATATCGTGCACCCAGATCGCGCTCACAGTTGCGTGAATTCCGTTGGTTTTGTCTTGACCATGTTCGGGCCTATAATCAGTCGTGGAACTTCTTTTCGGGATTGAATGAGGCACAGATTGAGGAAATTCGAAGACGCGATACGGTGTGGGATCGCCCGAGCTGGCCGCTTGGTTCCAGTCCAAATGCACAACGTTTTGAGGATCCACTGGGGCTCTTTGGGGAAATGGGGAAGGCTCGCCCGCATACGCCACGTGATGCGGCCCTGGCGCAGTTAGGGCTCGACCAGTTTGCGTCTGCTGACCACATCAAATCTCGGTATAAGTTTTTGGCCAAGAAACACCATCCAGATGCTAATGGCGGAAGCAAAAAGGCAGAGAAAAAATTTATGGCCATTCAAGAGGCATATGATCTTCTAGTAAACGACACGGCTGCATAACAATAATCCCCCTCCTTTTTAAGTTAGTAACAGGACACTGATACTATGGTCGCTACTATCTCTACTGATGCCGTAAACGGTTCCGCCATAAGGCTGCCCGACATCAAAATATCAGTGCGCCAAACCTTTGGCATCGATAGTGATATGGAGGTTCCAGCTTTTTCGGATCCCAATGAATATGTTCCTGTGACCGATGAGTCATATAGATTTGATCCCGATACCTCGCTGGCGATACTGGCTGGCTTTGCATACAATCGAAGGGTTTTGATCCAAGGCTATCACGGCACCGGGAAATCGACGCATATTGAACAGGTGGCGTCGCGCCTCAACTGGCCTTGTATCCGGGTGAATCTTGACAGTCATATCAGCCGCATTGACTTGATTGGTAAGGACGCAATTGTTATTCGGGATGGTAAGCAAGTTACGGAGTTTCGTGAGGGTATGTTACCCTGGGCCCTGCAATCCCCTACTGCTTTGGTATTTGATGAATACGATGCTGGTAGGCCAGACGTCATGTTCGTCATTCAGCGAGTGCTTGAAGTCGACGGGAAGATGACCTTGTTAGATCAAAATCGCATCATCCATCCTCACCCGGCTTTTCGTCTTTTTGCTACCGCGAACACGATTGGACTTGGGGACACTTCAGGTCTGTATCACGGGACCCAGCAGATTAATCAGGGTCAGATGGATCGATGGAATATCGTTGCCACGCTTAATTATTTATCACACGATGAAGAGGTGGCAATTGTTCAATCTAAACTGAATTCCTATGAATCCGACGAAGGGCAGAAAACAATTTCTGCAATGGTTGATGTGGCGGCGTTGACGCGTTCCGGTTTTGTTAATGGTGATATATCCACTGTTATGTCACCGCGAACCGTAATCACCTGGGCCGAAAATGCAGAGAAATATAACGATGTAGCATTCGGTGTCAGGACCACCTATTAAAACAAATGCGACGAGCTCGAGCGGCCATTGATTGCTGAATATTATCAGCGCTGCATGGGTGAAGAGTTGCCAGACTCAGCTGCTACAGCTGCACTTGGTTAGTCTGTCGATGGGAGATTCCTCGGCTAACTACGCGGAGAATTTCAAAAGAGCTGTTGGCGGGGCCGTTCGCGCAATAGCTCGATCGTCGGACCTCGAGGTGGCTTTCAGTGCGAATGCTGGAATGACGGGCGGCGCGCGTGCCCAACTGCCTCTTCCGCCACGAGAACCGAGCAAGCAAGATCTGGACCAAATCCGCGGCGTAGGTGATTCACTTGCACTTCGTGTGCGCTACCATAACGAAGCGCTGCATTCGGCTAGATGTCCGCCTGGGGAAATGGCGCGCGCCATTTATGATGCTGTTGAGCAGGTGCGTTGTGAGGCATTGGGGGCTCGCCGCATGAAGGGCGTGGCACGGAATCTAGAAGCCATGCTTGAGATCCAATGTCGCAAAAAAGGCTATGACCGAATAAGTGAACGTGACCAGGCACCCATGGTGGAAGCGGTGCGAATGCTAGTTCGTCAAAGGATCACAGGCGCGAAGCCGCCCCCATCCGCTGCGGGAATGGTTGAACTGTGGCGCCCATGGTTAGAGGAGCGGATAGGCCCAGACTTCGATGATCTGGCAGTTGCAGTCGAAGAGCAAAGTG
The DNA here is from genome assembly GCA_964611315.1 of uncultured Rhodospirillaceae bacterium. Taxonomy (GTDB): domain Bacteria; phylum Pseudomonadota; class Alphaproteobacteria; order UBA7887; family UBA7887. Next base: position 3,899 of record CAZSYW010000095.1, on the reverse strand, counting down.
ATTTTTCCAGGTTGGTACGACGCCTGATTGCTCATCTTGAACTGGCTAGTGAGGATGAAAACGATACAGACATAAATGCTGACGGGAGTGACACGGAAAATGATCAGGACCCGGCGGACGGCGAAGGCGAAGGAGAGGGTGACGAATCCGATTCGGTTGTTGATACGTTAGGAGCGGATAGCGCAGAAGAATCCGATTCAGATGTAATTGAGTCTGATGAACTCCAGACCGAGATTAGCGATGACGGTGAACTGGTTGATGGGGAGGATCCAGACACCAAAAAAGACCCGTGGAGACCCCCTTTCGAAGGTTCAAATTCAGCTCGATTTTACCATGCGTACGACGAAGAATTTGATGAAGTTATCTCCGCGAGCGACCTATGTGCGGCCGAAGAGCTAACGCGGTTGCGAACCCATCTTGATCAACAATTGACGAGCCTGCAGGGCATGATAACGCGCCTCGCAAATCGTTTGCAGCGTCGTTTGTTGGCCAAACAGACCAGAGCCTGGCAGTTCGATCTCGATGAGGGGTTACTTGATACGGCGAGGCTAGCCCGAATCGTGGTGAATCCAACCTACCCCCTGTCATATAAGTTTGAAAAGGAGACGTCGTTCCGGGATACAGTAGTAACGTTACTCTTGGACAACTCTGGATCGATGCGTGGGCGGCCAATTACGGTTGCGGCCATGAGTGCCGACATTCTTGCGCGTACATTGGAAAGATGCGGCGTAAAAGTCGAAATTCTGGGTTTTACAACTAGGGCCTGGAAAGGAGGGCGTGCCCGAGAACGTTGGCTCGCGGAAGGCAAACCGGAACATCCGGGTCGGTTGAACGAACTCCGCCATATTGTGTATAAGACGGCTGATATGCCTTATCGGCGTGCCCGGCGCAATCTGGGTTTGATGTTACGTGAAGGACTTCTTAAGGAAAACATAGACGGAGAGGCCTTGCTTTGGGCCCACGAGCGTTTGTTAGGTCGGCAGGAACAACGCCGAATATTGATGGTTATTTCCGACGGTGCGCCAGTGGATGACTCCACCCTTTCGGTCAATTCCGGGAACTACCTCGACCAGCATTTGAGGGAGGTCATCTCTCGGATCGAACAAGCCTCTCCTATCGAGCTGGTCGCAATCGGCATTGGGCACGATGTTACCCGTTATTATAAGCGTGCGGTTACCATTGTAGACGCGGAACAATTGGGTGGTACCATGACCGACAAACTTGCGGAATTATTTGATGAGGAAGTCACAGTAGCTGGTGTCGCGCCGGCCCGACGTAGTGCCAAAGCCTGACGTACCGTAAGCCGACTTTGAGATCTGCCTTAATCTTTCTTCTCACTGCTCTGGGAAATGTGCCCTGTCTGTTAAGCGTGAATGCAGAACCACTTGAGGTGTTCGCTAATCCACTCGCTCTGGGAGCGGGGATCCATATACATGGTGCTAATGGAACGCTGATCTATAAGGGTGGTTTCGAACTCGTCTCGTCCGACGTTCGCTTCGGCGGTTTGTCGGGGCTAATCATCACCAGAGATGGTTCAACGTTAGTTGCTATTTCAGACCGGGGTTGGTGGTATAGAGCCAGAATCGCATATGACCAAGGAGGAAACCTAGCCTCCATTAATGGAGCTGAGCTTTTACCAATTCGCTCCGTGAATGGGCAATCCGTCGGAGCAGGTGATTGGTCAGATGCTGAAGCCCTGCTTCGTCTCCCCAGCGGCGAGTTGGTTGTGGCTTTTGAGCGACGTCATCGATTATGGCGATATTCAGGTATACATTCCTCCGCACGCCCGACGCCTGCACGTTCGATTTTTTCAGACCTACCTCACAACAGAGGAATAGAGGCTCTCGCAATGCTCGGCGAAGGCCGATCACTGGCTCTTGCTGAAAGTGGGCCATCTAATTCGAGTCTGTCAGCGTGGATTTTGAAGGGAAAGAAGGCGGAAGTGTTGCATTACCCATATGACGGATATTTTAGACCTAGCGATGCCGTGCGGATCGATGATCAACGCATCCTTGTTTTGGAGCGAGGATATACCAAGGCTCGAGGAGTTAGGGCGCGTCTTATGCTGCTACATGTTAGGACCGTTAAAGCCGGTGCGCATCTGCAACCCTTGACGCTGATTGAGTTGGGCGCGCCGATACCGCTGGATAATTTTGAGGGACTGGCGGCTCGAGCTGGCCCAAGCGGTGCTTTGTTACTTTACCTCTTATCTGACGACAACTATAGCCCACGTCAACGGACATTACTGCTTATGTTTGAATTTGTAGAACATCAATAACCCGGTTACCGGATTGTCTAAATCACGCTGATGGTATTTTAAGGATCCGTCGTTTGATCCGCTGAGCATGAAGAGATAGGTCTGCCTCAGGTGCTTTTTTGAGAAATGCGTCCAAGCCTCCCCTGTGTTCGACAGAACGGATTGCATAAGCAGTGGCCCTAAATTTCACGGTGCGCCGCAATGCCTCGCTATATAGAGAGACATTTTGTAAATTGGGTAGAAACCGTCTCCGCGTCCTGTTGTTGGCGTGGCTTACGTTATTTCCGCTTTGGACCGTTCGTCCAGTTAAATCACAGCGCCGGGCCATTGCAATTGATCCTAAATTTTGATGTGGACTCAGGCGTGGCCGCCCTCAGGCGCGAAGTTCTAAGCGAGCAGGAGATTACGGTCAAGGTCAAAGCTAACC
>CAZSYW010000095.1:0-1115 GCA_964611315.1 uncultured Rhodospirillaceae bacterium | reverse complement strand
GCGGCGGCTAAAAGTTCTCCGTCAGCCTTGTTGACTAGGAGGAGGTCTGCAATCTCAAGGACCCCACGTTTAATGCCTTGTAATTCATCGCCGCCTGCAGGTTGGGCCAGCACAAGAAACATATCGACCATGTCACGGACTGCGATTTCTGATTGTCCCACCCCCACTGTTTCCACAATCACAGTATCGTGGCCTGCTGCCTCGCAGACCAGCATTGCCTCTCGCGTGCGTCTTGCTACTCCGCCTAGTGCACCTCCGCTTGGGCTTGGTCGGATGTACACATTCGGATCTCGAGTCAGCCGTTCCATGCGTGTCTTGTCTCCAAGAACTGAGCCCCCGCTGCGGGTGCTGGTAGGGTCGACGGCCAAGATTGCGACTTTATGTCCTCTTCCAATCAGGTAAAGACCTAACGCTTCAATGAAGGTGGATTTTCCAACGCCTGGTGGACCAGAGATGCCGAGTCGCAAAGCTTTGCCCGTGTTCCCTACTAGATTCGTCAGCAGCTGTTCGGCATTGGGCCGATGATCGGGGTGAGTTGATTCAACAAGTGTGATGGCTTGCGCAAGTGCTCGACGGTCACCCGATCGCACATCGGCAGCCAATATTTTCACCTTACTAGGGGACTGTTTTGCCACAATATCTGCCTTCTAGGGGCACCACTAGTTCCTATTTGGACCGCGTGGCACAATTCCATCGGAATGATTATACCATCTGAATCAGGTCCAAAATTTCACTAGCAGCCTGTGGGATATTGGTGCCGGGCCCGTAAATCGCAGCAACCCCGGACGATTTTAAGAACTCATGGTCCTTTGGCGGGATTACGCCGCCGCAAATGATCAGGATGTCACTAGCTGCGAGATCACGGAGTGCGGCGCTCAACTGGGGGACTAGGGTGTTATGTCCCGCCGCCTGGCTCGATACACCGACAACGTGGACGTCTGCCTCCACCGCCTGGCGGGCGGCCTCTTCTGGTGTCTGGAATAGCGGAGCCATGTCGACGTCAAAACCTATGTCAGCGAAGGCAGTTGCTATTACTTTGGCCCCCCTATCGTGGCCATCCTGCCCCAGCTTAACTACTAGCATTCGAGGCTGACGTCCCTCATTTTTGGAGAAGG
>CAZSYW010000094.1:0-8788 GCA_964611315.1 uncultured Rhodospirillaceae bacterium | reverse complement strand
GTCCGGCAAAATGAGAGATCCTACGTCTCGCCCGTCGAGTACAGCACCCAATGCTCCCTTGGGGGGGGCCTCTGCGAAACGGCGCTGAAAACCTAGCAAAGCCGACCGGACAGCGTCGTATGCGGCGATGACAGAAGCCACACGGCCCACCTGTTCCTCACGCAAGTCAGATCGGGCGAGATCCTGCAGACCAATGGATTCGGCGGCGGTAGCAGCGGCCGTTTCAGAATCTGGATCACCACCATCCTGCAGTAACCGAGCCGCGGTCGCGCGGTACAGTAACCCGGTATCAAGATGTGCTAGACCAAAGTGCTGTGCCAAGCGTCTGGCAAGGGTTCCCTTACCGGACGCCGCAGGTCCATCAATGGCAATCAGCATATATCTGTCATGCGAGGCGCTCAATCGTCGCGCCAAGAAGGGTCATGTCTTCCACAAACCCGGGATAACTGGTAGTAATCATTGACCCATCATCAACAAACACAGGCTGCTGACTTGCCAATCCGAGAGTAAGAAATGCCATAGCGACGCGATGGTCCTGATGAGTCACTACTTTGCCAGCTCCCACCGGAACATTATTGGGCCCGACACCGACCACGGTAAGAGTCTCTCCGTCCACGAAAGCTTCCACTCCGCAGTTATTCAACCCCTTGACAACTGCTGTTAAGCGATCGCTTTCCTTCACTCTTAGCTCACCCAGACCATGCATCACCGTGGAGCCATTTGCGCATGCCGCGGCAACTGCCAAGATTGGGTATTCGTCAATCATAGTTGGTGCCCGCTCAGCAGGGACCTCCACCGCTCTAAGCCGCGAAGTTCGCGCCGTAAGGTCGGCGACTGGCTCACCGCCGACCGACGTTACGGGTACAATTTCAAGTTCTGCACCCATTTCCCTCAAACATTTGAACAAGCCGGTCCGTCGTTCGTTCATTCCAATCCCCCGAACCAGCACCTCAGAGTCCGGGGTAATCAATGCGGCGATAAGCGGGAATGCTGCCGAAGAAGGATCCCCCGGCACCACTATATTCTGTGCCTTCAGTTCGGGCTGGCCCACTAATGTTACATGACTTTCGCCACCTTCTTCTTTCACTGTAATTTGAGCGCCGAAGATCCTGAGCAATTTTTCAGTGTGATCACGGGTCGGAACGCTTTCTATCACAGTGGTTTGCCCAGGCGCGCTAAGTCCCGCCAGAAGAACCGCAGACTTCACCTGTGCGGAAGGCACAGGTGGTCTGTACGTGATGGGAAGAGGAGGCACAGCGCCGCTGATTAAAGCCGGCAAACCGCCATCCCTTGTTGTTTTCACCTGAGCACCCATCCGCACAAGTGGTTCAGCCACCCTGCCCATTGGGCGGGACCGCAATGATTCATCCCCGGTAAAAATAACTTGCATCGGGTGGCCTGCCACCACGCCCATCAACAATCGAGCAGCCGTCCCACTGTTGCCAAGATTAATAACGTCCGAGGGCTCAGACAGACCGGTAACGCCCAAACCCTCAACCACGTAATCATGCCGGGCGTCTGCGGTGATGATAACGCCGCATTGACGCAGCGCACCTACTGTGTGGATCAAATCATCTGCCTTGAGGAGGCCTGTAATTCGCGAGCGTCCGGCCGACAGGGCGGCCAATATCAGTGCTCTATGCGAAATTGACTTATCCCCAGGAGCACGAATCGCCCCTCGCAGAGCGCTTGTAGGAAAGGCCCGTAAAGGGCTCAAAGCGAAATCAGTCATTGGGTTTTAATGTAGCATAGGCGTCGAATAGTGGCTTCTCTATCATAGGTAGACGATATATGCGACTAACGAGGGGTGGTCTTTTTGTTTTGACAGAAAGACCCGTTCATGGCAAAGGGCGGCCAAACGTCGCGGCCATGAACATGAAGGAGGATACCTTGGCGAAGCCAGAATGGGGTAGCAAACATGTTTGTCTTGCTTGTGGAGCAAAGTTTTACGATATGAAGCGTGTTCCGGTGGCCTGCCCATCTTGCGATACGAAAGTAAAAAAATCTAACAGCCTAACCAACCGAAACGCCACTCCAAAAATGCCTGAGGTGAGTGGCCCTGTTAAAGTTGCTACCGAGGACTCGAATATCGAGGACACTAACGATACACAAATTCTTGAAAACACTGACAATATTGAAGAAAACGACAACGACATCACGGAGGTGGTGGAAGGGGGGGTTGCGCTGGAAGACTAAGTCCGATTAGAAATTGTGATTGGAGAAAGTTAGTCCTTGTCCTGGTAAAACTGAAGCTGACCAAGCATCAGCGTTAATGCAAGATCTTCGAGCATTCGGAAATGACAATGCAAGGGGCTATAGCTCAGTTGGGAGAGCGCTTGAATGGCATTCAAGAGGTCGTCGGTTCGATTCCGACTAGCTCCACCATTTTTCAACAGAATTAAGTGGTGTTGGCTTACTAAACCAAACTTTTAAGGGTAAACTTACACTGGCGGCCATGGTTATTGTGAGTTGCCATAGCTTGCGGATAACCCGGCCTTAGCATCACTCTGAATGCCATATTGCGGGATAGGATACCGAAGGCCGTTGGCCGATAGTCGTGCCAACCCTTCGATTATTTTTGGTAGAAACTTCGGTGGCAAGGCGATGAGGAGTTCGTCTTCTAACACTCCCCCATAACGGCGCTCGGCAAAGCATGGTATTGACAGGCTGGGCTCACCGGTTGCTAGGGCGCGGCCCCAAGAATCAGCGCATGCTGACTCGCCTACACACCCCCATTCCAACTTCCGAAATCCACTCCACTGGAGGCCGTTAATCAACAAAATCATTTGCGCCGGAGTCGCATAAATTAGACAAATATCTGGGGGATCAAGTCTTCCTGAAATTAAAGGTGAAACAGCCATTGCGCGCCAAAAACCATAGGGCACCACGTCCATCGCACACTGGTGTGCGTTCGCATCAGCGTCTGTCTCAAACCATACTCCAGACATGTTTCGGCCAGATTTCCACTCTTCATCCTGAGAACGAAGACCCAATACGGCGGCACATTGGGCGCCAATTAAGTCGTCGGCCGTAATGCCCACTGTCCAACCAAGGCGACACGCCTGCGCGACAATCTGGTCTGCTGTATGAATGACTTTAGGTCGACGAATTCTTGGCACTGCTTCCATGTCTTCCACCGAAGGGAACAGTTTCATCCCTATCGGTGTAGTCCGAAGACGAAGGTACGAGTTGAGTTCACCTACAAGCGCAGGCCAGTCGATATCCGACACCTTTGCGTTTGCCCTATTGGTAGCTTTCTTTTCTGTTTTACTCCTACGTGGTGTCGCCAAAGTCCGCCTCCTATTTTGCTAAACTCCGTTTGAAGTTCTTCAACCAATTAATTTTATATAGTCATTCTTGGAAGCCGCTGTGTTGGGTATTTCCTAAACATTCGTTCACCTCAATATTCCGACCTGATACACCCGGAGTTGCGACACCACCACTAAAGTATAGTCCGTCAGCAGTGCGGTATCGACACGTGTTCTCCACACAAGTCTACTTCATCTGGATAGACCTTTGTAAAACAAAGGTTTAGGGGAGACATAGACGCAGGTCTGGGTTGCGTCTTGCTCCATTGTTGCAACCCCCAAATAAACCTATGTTGTCTAGACAAGTTAGATGGTGGGTGCTGGGCATTGGCCCACAACAATTGGGAACGACTCTGCAAGCCGGACCTAGGTGAAGCTCCAAATTGCCCTTTTCAGCCACATGTCCAATCACAGCCCATCTTTTGTGCAACGTTTGTAACCAGTTAACAGCAAAAGACTGATTTCGCGCTAGGTAGTTTGTAATTATGGTCACAAGGTATGTTTTTGCGGTGATGTGCGTAGTAGTCGCTATGGTCGCAGCTTATACTTTTGCCGGATTGGCTGCTGACACTACGGCGGCAGCGGTTCAATCAGCGAACCCCCATTCGGGGAATTCGGATTCAATTAAAAACGGGAAGAAGCTCTTCCGCGGAGTGTGTGCTCGTTGTCATGGGAGAAATGGTGAAGGCAACGCACGTATGGCGGGGGTAGGAAACCTGAGAAAGTTTAATCGTGGATATGACGCCTATACCGTGATTGTTGTGAACGGCCGGAAAAAAATGCCGGCTTGGGGTGGAATTATATCCCTTCCGGATATCAACGACATAGGGTCGTATCTGGAAACTCTTGCCCTCGAGGGCTCAAACTGGGCAGCGCCAAGCGGGATTTAGATGAAGTTCCAAACCGCCCTCTTTAGCGTAGTATTCATCGCAGCAATTGGTGGTGGGGGCGTGTATGGCCTAAACTGGTGGAAACTTCACCAACATATAACCACTACTGACAACGCGTATGTACGAGGCCATGTGACTGTGATCAGCGCTCTGGTCACGGGCGAAATCGAGGACGTTCATGTTCTCAACAACGATTCCGTCCGGGCAGGAGACCCTTTGGTAAGTTTCAAACCTGCGGGCTATGAAGCTGCCGTCGATGCGGAGCGCGCCAAGCTACGAGCGACAGAGGCCGACGTCCAAGTTGGGCGCGCAGCAATTGGCAACCTGCAAGCCCGTCGCCAGCTACAGCATTCCCTAATCGCTGAATCTAATGCCCAGCTTTCCGCAGCCAAGGCACGAGCCAACAACGCTGAGCGGGAACTAACGCGCTATCGGGAGCTTTTTGAGCGCAAAATTGGTACCCGCCAAAAATATGAGCAGGTCATGACCGACCAGGAGATTATGGCAGCAGAGGTACGGCGGGCGGCAGCTGAGCTTGCCGCAACAAAGGATACGGTTGCAGGCATCGACAGGGAGTTTCACCGGATGGAAACGGACCGCATGCGCCATCAAGCAAAAGTAGGGCAGGCTCAAGCTAGCGTCGACAGAAGTGAACTTGCACTTTCCGATACAATTGTCTTCGCACCTCAGGATGGGGTTATTAGCAACCGCAAGGTAGAACCAGGAATGTACTTGGAAGCCGGATGGCCAATGATGTCTCTGGTACCACTAGAAGAGACTTGGGTTATCGCAAACTTCAAGGAGACACAACTTGAAAAAGTTCGGTCGGGACAACCGGCGTTGATCGAGATCGACGCTTATCCGAATCATCCTGTAACTGGTAGAGTGGATAGTACTGCACCAGCAAGTGCAGCTGAATTCAGTCTATTACCCCCGCAAAACACTACGGGCAACTTCATTAAAGTCGTTCAACGAATTCCGGTACGAATCCTCTTTGACTTGCCGCCAGAGCTGCAGGGTCGTGTAGTCCCCGGGATGTCTGTTGTCATTTCAATCGATACGAGTGGCTACGGAGACGCTCAAACAATTGCCGCAAAGGAAGTAAGACAAGCAAACACCCAATAGAACTCCTCTATCAAGGCAAAAACACAAAAGCATCTCATCTGAGTTTATGCCTACAATCACAAGGACGCGAAAGAACTCCAACGCGTCCGGACAATCTCTATTCTACTGCGGCGCGGCTCAATCTCCTCACAGAGGCCGCAACACCTAACGCCGATGTGCTATGACAATCTTCCAAACGGTGGTTTATCGGGGGAACCATCGCTACAAGAATATCCGGGGCTGTAAACTTATCGACCCGTAAATTTAGGTGGGCGTCGTTCAACAAAGGATCTAACTCCCTCGGCGGCATCAGTACTTCTCATAAGTTCTGTTTGGACATCGGCAAAACGCTTGGAAGCAGCAAGCGGCCCCTGGTCTAAGGCAAGTTGCGCCGAAACAACCGTTTGGCGAACTGCCAAGGGGGCACGAGTAGCGATTTTCCGGCCAATCTCGAGCGCACGATCCAGCTGTTTGCCTGGTTCCACGACCTCCTGGACAAAGTTCAACCGAAGCGCGGTTTCTGCGTCAAACTCGTCACCTGTCAGCAAATACTGCATTGCATTGCCCCACCCTGATCTCTCCACCATACGGATGGTGGCACCACCTGTTGCCATGACCCCACGCTTCACCTCAAGCTGACTAAATCTAGTGTCGGCAGCAGCCACAACTATGTCAGCAGCAAGCATTACTTCGATGCCTAAGGTGTAACAATAACCTTGTACTGCCACCACCAAAGGCGTCTGGCGTAATGGGGGTCGTAAATTGAAGGGGTCCATACATTCGGCGGGAACAATAGATTCTCCCGCACGAATAAGAGGCGCCATTTTTGGAAGATCCAAACCGGCCGTGAAATTCTCTCCCACAGCATACAAAATTCCACAGCGGTAATCCCCCGCCTCAAGGACGCTATAAGCGCGCGCCAGTTCCGCCATCATGGTAGGCGTGAAACCGTTTAACTTCGTTGGTCGGTTGATAGAAATCAACAGCAGAGAGTCTCTTTCTTCGGTATCAATCCGACCTTCGTTATCCTCATGTCGGGTCACGGGCTATACCCCTTCCAGCTCTTAGACATATGTATTCCCTGACTGATGGGGCTACATTAAATGCTGCGGGCAATCAATGCTGACAAACTTCAATTCATCACGCTGAAAAAGGAGTTACCCGAATATGACCTACTCCCCATTCGAACTTGTGGGAAAAACCGTTCTCGTGACTGGCGGCAACTCAGGCATCGGGCTTGGAATGGCTGAAGCGCTTGCCAGCGCCGGCGCAAATATTTGCATTTGGGGCACTAACAAGCAGAAAAATTCATTGGCACAAAAAACTTTGGCCGGGCACGGCGCCAAAGTGCTGGCGCTCGAGTGCGATGTTTCAGTCGAAACATCTGTCGAAAATGCTTTTGATAGAACGGTAAATACCTTCGGCACAGTCGACGCGTGCTTCGCTAATGCTGGCGTCGGCGGCCAAGCCGCATCCTTTGTCGAAATGACTACAGAAGAATGGCGGCGGGTGATGGGTGTGAATTTAGACGGTGCCTTCTACACATTACGGGCAGCGGCAAGGCATATGTGTAGCAACAATGCTGGCGGATCTTTGGTGGCCACCGCAAGCTTGGCTGCCCTTGAGGGTCAAAGTTCTGGACAACATTATGCGGCAACAAAGGGCGGTCTTGTATCGATGATGCACTCACTTGCGGTAGGCTTAGCTAAACACGGGATTCGCGCTAATTCAATCCTTCCCGGTTGGATCGACACCGACATGACCCACGATTGGCTCCATCGCGATACTGTAAAAAAACACCTCTTGCGCCGAGTGCCAACGCGTCGTTGGGGCGAGGCAAAAGATTTTGGAGCCATAGCCATCTACTTGGCCTCGGACGCTAGCGCCTACCATACCGGGGATACTTTTGTAATCGATGGGGGATATTCACGTTTCTAAAATACGCTCCAATACAAACAGGTTGAGGATCGAATTGTTAAAAGGGTGGCTGATCTATTTAGCTAAGCCCAACTCCTGTCCTATTTCTACGCTATCTCCTCTACCGGGCTCCCCCCACTCCAGAGTGTCCACCGCCTCACAAGAGGGACATTGGGTAAGCCATTTTCTGACGCTCTCTCCACACAACCTACATTGCCAAACTGGCTCACCGGCCGCACTTGAAGCCTTAAGCAGCCATTTCTGAGCGGCGTCTTCGTCATTATTTTCCCCTTCTTCAAGCTGTGCCATGAGTCGGCACAGACGCTGATCTGCTACACCTCGTGCTGCCTCACCCAAATGTTCCCTCGCCGCACCCCACAAGCAAGCATCTATAGACGCTGACGCCAACGCGAGGTGCCCTTCTGCATCGTTTGGCCTCACGGACAAAAGAGGCTTCAAAGCCTTAATTCGGGCAAAGGGAGTTGACGGTTCCGATATTTGTAAGAGCGCATCAGCAAGGTCGGGGTGAGGACTAGCTTTCCAAGCACGGATGATCAATTTTTCGGCACGCTTGGGACGGCCTGACTTGGCAAGCAACTGAGCCGCGAGCACCACCACCGGCATAAAATCCGTCCTCAAACCGACAGCACGCAACGCCAACTCCCGTGCAGTTTTTACATCAGCCCGACCAACCGCTTCTTGAGCACGTTCATAGAGAAGTATTGCGCGCCTGCGGCGAGCATATTCAGGCCTGATACTCCTAGCCCTTTGCGCAGCAACGACGGATTGCTCCGCGTCCGGCCAATTTCCGGCAATAGTCTCAAGGTCGATTAAGTTTGTTAGGACCCACTCCGCCCCCGGGTTGACCTCAAATGCCCGGCGAGCGAGCGTCAGAGCTGTCGCTTTATCACCTTTCCTAAGGGCCTGAACCAAAAGGCCTCGCAGGCCTAGAAATTCGCTTTCTGGATCCGCCAGCATAGCTCTGAAACTTTCACCTGCCGCAATTTCATCACCATCCAGCTGAGCCGCCTGTGCGGCCAATAGAAGACGCAGAGGTGACTCGATGCGCGAAGTCTCCACCGCGCGAACAGCGCGCTTTGCCGCCTTTAGGTCGCCGGCGGCCACCGCGACCATTCCCCGGTTCAAAGATAGATAACCTTTTTCACGGGATCTCTCCCTCCGAATTGTCCGGATTACTCGCGGGCTCTGAAAAACAAAAATTAGAAACTGGTATGTGATCGTAAGCAACAAAGCGCATACAAGTACGAACAAGAAAAGCATTGAGATGGAGCTCTCCAACAGGTATCCCTGCCAAGTAAGACGCACGTGACCTGGTTGTTCAGCAACCCAAACAACGGACACGCTCGCCACAGCAATCAGGACAAAATAGATAAGAATCCGGCCCATGACGCCCTACGGGCTAACTTCATCAGATGCTGGCACATTCCGCTGCATGCCCGCTAATGCAATGGCGCTTTGAGTCAAATCATCCAAAGACGACTCTGCCTCAAGGTACGCGCCGGCCGCGCCCAGCCAGTCAACAGCCAGACCGGTGCGCCCGTTGAGCTT
>CAZSYW010000093.1:0-8974 GCA_964611315.1 uncultured Rhodospirillaceae bacterium | reverse complement strand
TGCCGCGTTGGCCTTGTTCGTCATCGGACCGAAGGATTTGCCCAAGGCCCTGCGCACTCTGGGCCACTATGGTGGCAAGGTTCGCGGGCTTGCGCGAGAATTTCGGTCGAGTATTGATGATGCCATGCGCGAAGCCGAGTTGGATGAGGTGAACAAACAAATCCAATCAGTGAAAAATATGGATTTGGATACTGCACTCGATGCTACAGAGCGACTCGCCGATAATAGCGAGACCCAGGTTCCACACCGTAATATCGAGCACCGAATGGAGCCTACGACCGGAAACCCAAGTCCTCCTCCTGTAAACAAACATTTTGCGCGTTTTGGCGAACACTATACCAGGAGTGAAGCTGAGCCACCTGGCGACGGGTCGTCCGCTTCCACATTGCCGCAGGGTGACGAGAGCCCGGCGGCGACACCGGATTCATCTTCTTCAGAACTTCCGACCGGTGTTGCACAGGTTGTTAGGGCTCGGGAAAGAGGTCAGGATGCTGTCGATAAGGACTCTGCGGAAATACAAAAAACAGAACCGGCTGTATCCGACCGCCAAGCAGAATCCTAAACAGTTACCGTGTCAAACTTTCACGACCCTGATGAGAATGAACTCGGCCCAAAGGCGCCGCTTATAGAGCATTTGATCGAATTTCGTAATCGTCTGATGTATTCGATGATTGCGTTATTAGTGTGCTTTATCGCTAGCTACATAGTAGCAGAAGATATTTACGCCTTTTTGGTACGCCCGCTTGCTCAAATATATGCGGATCTCGGTGTTGAAAATCCGCGAATGATTTATACGGCACTGCATGAGGCATTTTTTACCTACTTGAAACTTGCGTTTTGGGCAGCAGTCTTCTTATCATTTCCAATGATGGCTATCCAAGTCTATATGTTTATTGCACCGGGCCTCTATAAAAACGAACGCGGTGCGTTCCTTCCGTTTCTGGTTGCTACACCGGTTTTATTCACGGCAGGAGCCACCCTAGTATACTCATTTATATTTCCGCTAGCCTGGAGATTTTTTCTCGGTTTCCAAACATCGGCAATTGATGGAGGGTTAGCGATTGAACTTGAGGCGAAGGTTAACGAGTACCTGTCCCTAGTGCTTAAGTTAATGTTCGCGTTTGGTTTGGCTTTTCAGTTGCCTGTCGCACTCACCCTTATGGCTAGGGCTGGGTTAGTGACTTCGAAAGGCTTGGCGGAAAAGCGAAAATATTCGATGGTAATCGCTTTTATCGCGGCGGCCATTTTAACACCGCCCGATATTATCAGTCAGATAGGTTTGGGCGTACCCATATTGGCATTGTACGAAATCTCGATAATCCTCGCGCGAATGGTGGAGAAGAAACGTGCAAAGAAGGAAAAAGAGGAAGAGGAACAATTGAACCAGACTTTGGGACAAAGTGATGGAGAAGGAGAGCAATCCGCGTCCACGGATCCAGGAAATGGTGACGAATTTGACGAAACAGACTTTAACGATACGCGCTAATCTTGAGTCGCAGAAGATTTTTTGGATGTTGAGTTAAGTGTGGAAGGCTAATGTTTGATGTTAAATGGATTCGTGAGAATCCAAATCAATTTGATGCCGGCTTGAGGCGGAGGGGAGTCTCTCCAAGAGCAGCCGCTCTTGTCGAACTTGACGTTCGTCGTCGTGCTTTAATTTCGGATACGCAAGAACTTCAAGGTGAACGGAATAAGGCCTCCAAACAAATTGGGGCGGCAAAAAGAGATAGTGAAGATGCTGAACAGTTAGTGAGACAAGTAGTTGCTCTTAAGGAACAACTACGGACGAGAGAAGGCGAAATACGAGAAGTTGAACAAGAGATGGAGGAGTTTCTATTACAACTTCCTAATTTACCAGATGAAGAGGTTCCCGACGGGTTAGACGAAACAAGTAATATTGAAGTACGAAGGGTTGGAGAACCCGTTGTTTTTGATTTTACAGCCAAGCAGCATTTTGAGTTGGGTGAGGCGTTGGGGCAGATGGACTTTGATGCCGCGGCTCGAATGGCGGGTGCACGGTTTGTAGTACTTAGTGGCGAACTTGCTCGTCTCGAACGTGCATTGGCTGCATTTATGCTCGATATCCATATCGATCGTCATGATTACCAAGAAATAAGCCCTCCGTATTTGGTACGCGGTGCTGCCTTAACCGGGACAGGACAACTCCCTAAATTTTCGGAGGACTTGTTTCACACCAGTGATGACCGTTGGCTCATTCCGACGGCAGAGGTACCACTGACAAATTTGGTGCGTGAAAAAACGTTAGACGACGCAACTTTGCCTTTGCGCGTTACAGCCCACACTCCTTGTTTTCGTTCTGAAGCCGGTGCTGCGGGTAAGGACACGAAAGGGATGATACGGGTTCATCAATTTTCGAAAGTAGAGATGGTATCTGTGACGCGGCCTGAAGACTCCAACGAAGAACTTGAACGCATGACCGATTCTGCAGAGACAGTGCTTAAGGAATTGAATCTTCCTTACCGCGTTATGTTGTTGTCTTCGGGTGACATGGGTTTTTCGGCAAAAAAAACATATGACCTTGAAGTTTGGCTGCCCGGTGAGGATAGGTACAGAGAAATTTCTAGCTGCTCAAATTGTGGTGATTTTCAGGCGCGGCGCATGCGTACCCGTTTTCGCAGACGGGGATCCAAGGTATCGGGTTTTGTTCATACCTTGAATGGTTCTGGCCTCGCAGTTGGCCGCACTCTTATTGCCGTGATGGAGAATTACCAGAATTCGGATGGTACGATAAATATTCCCCACGTTTTGAGACCTTACATGCGAAATGCTAAGGCCATAGGTGCAGCTTAAAACCATAGAGAAATGAATATCGTCCACGTGCGAATTCTTTTATCTAACGATGACGGCATACGGATGGCCGGACTGAAATGCCTGGAGCGGACCGTGCGTGTTCGCGATGTTGACGAACAGAATCACAAGGGCAATCTCATTACTGAAAAATTTAGAATGGGGTGGTGCAGTTAATGACGAATACTCAGACTTTTCGGCATTTTTGGACGGGAAAGTTTTGGTGACGCCGTTGTCTATCAACTTAATTGACCAGGATTTTCCAACAACTTTAAGAGCAGTACTTAGTTGATCAAATCGGTGTGCAATGGATAGAACCACAGATAAAGCAAGGCTCTTGCTGCAACTTCGCCAAGAGGGGATAACAGATTCGCGTATCCTTGCTGCTTTCGAGTGTGTTCCCCGGCATGCATTTGTTCCAGAAACACTTTCTGAGAACGCTTATGACGATACGTCCTTACCGATTGCATGTGGTCAGACTATTAGTCAACCAAGTTTGGTGGCACTAATGACCAACGCCCTTGAGTTGGGGGACCGCATGAAAGTCTTGGAAATTGGTACGGGTTCAGGTTATCAAACGGCGATACTCGCAACCCTTTGTCGGCGTGTTTACACCATTGAACGTCATAGATTGTTAAGTGTAGAAGCAGGTAAGCGCTTTCGTGAACTGGATATCCATAACGTAAGCACGAGTATTAGTGACGGATGTGAGGGGTGGCCAGCGCAAGCTCCGTTTCATCGTATTTTGGTCACGGCTGCTGCGCTTGAGCCGCCACCCATACTATTGAGGCACTTGGGCGATGAAGGCATCATGGTAATCCCTATTGGGGCTGCGGGCGAAACTCAGACATTATACCGGTTGCAGCGCGAGGGAAAAAAAATTAGGGAAGATCGTTTAGTCGACGTACGATTTGTCCCTTTGGTCAAGGGTAAAATAATCGAGGCCTAATTTAACTGGCACGCATGAAGAAAGGTGTTGAATGGGATGCGAGGCAAATCTCGTATGCTTGTCGTTCTTATCGCTACTGTTATCTTGGCCAGTTGTTGGAGAGCTCCACCATTCCGAATTTCGACGGTAGCTATTGAACCAGTTTTGGTGCCGCGCAGCTACGAATCCGTGTATGTGGTAAAGAAGGGCGATACCGCTTATAGAATTGCGCATTGTCATGGAGTAAAGCTACGATCCTTAGTCGCCGTCAATGAAATGACAGCCCCGTACTTGATAACGGTTGGGCAACAAATCAAAGTGCCGAGCACCACGATGAAACCATCGTGTTTTGCTAACATATCTTTGCCCTCAGAGCGGGCAGCTGCGGTCCCATCGAAGTTGGTGAACGAAAATTTCGATGTCAGTTTGGTAGTTGCTCCACCTGCGTTACCTATGGATGAGGCTATCTCTGTCAGAAAACCACCTCGGCGCGCGGAGGCTACATTCTTGTGGCCTGTGCGGGGAGAGTTGTTGTCCGACTTTGGGCCAAAGCCGGGCAATCGTCGTAATGATGGGATAAACATTTCTGCTCCTGTCGGAAGCCCAGTTCGTGCTGCAGAGAATGGCATAGTTGCGTACGCTGGCAATGAACTCCGTGGGTATGGAAACCTCCTATTGGTTCGGCATGACGGAGGATGGGTGACTGCATATGCGCACAATAGCGAGCTTTTGGTTGAGCGTGGTGCTGTAGTCGGTCGTGGAGAGGTGATTGCGCGAGTTGGCAAGAGTGGCAATGTCGATAAACCACAGGCCCATTTTGAATTGCGTCGCGGAGATGAAGCTGTTGATCCGCGTGAGTTTCTTAGTTGGAAATAACTAGCTTCGGTTAAGTAATTAATTTTTGCCCCAGTCGGCCAGCCAGATCCTGAGTGTATTGCCAGGCTACACGCCCAGATCGTCCACCTCGGGTAATGGACCATTCAATAGCTTCTGCTTTTAAGGTCTCAGCATTAATTTTAAGTCCGTAGTGATCCGCGTATGATTTAATCATGTCTAGGTAGGTAGACTGGTCACACGCATGGAAACCAAGCCAAAGACCAAAACGATCTGACAGCGACACTTTTTCATCGACCGCATCTGACGGATTAATTGCGTTCGCGTGCTCATTTTCAATGATATTCCGTGGCATCATGTGGCGGCGATTTGAAGTGGCGTAAAATAATACGTTTTCTGGCCGCCCCTCTAAGCCACCTTCCAACACTGCTTTCAGGGATTTATAGTCAGTGTCTCCCTCGTCAAAGGACAAGTCATCACAGAATAGTAGAAAACGACGCTGGTACTCACGCAATTCATCCAGTAGAAAAGGCAAGGAGGAGATATCCTCTCTATGGATTTCTATTAGAGCTAATGCACCGGGCGTATTATCATTTATTTGGGCATGAACTGCTTTAACCAAGGAACTTTTACCCATGCCACGCGCGCCCCAAAGGAGAGCGTTATTGGCAGGTAGTTCTTTCGCAAAACGGGTGGTATTGCGTAGAAGCGTATCTCGGATCCCGCTTATACCTTTGAGCAGTGTTATATGAACTCGGCTTACCTTTAACGCCGGGTTCAAGCGGTTTTGCTCTGCGTCCCAGACAAAAGCATCCGTGCCCTTTAGGTCGGGCTTTTCGTGGGGAGCAGGAGAAAGGCGTTCTAGGGCATCAGCTATTCGGCCGATATCATTCGGATCTTGTTTACTATTCATGTTATGGGCCAATTGAGGCGTCAGAGAGGCGGGACCGTACCATAGATCGGGGTTTGGTCAATCACCGCAAGATCCAGTGTGCCTCCTTGGTTTGCAAAGGGCTCGGCGATGGGTATAGTCGCCCGGTCCCGTCTTTCCGTTAGGAGTTTGATAGAGCATGTTTATTGCTAGCGCTTATGCGCAAGGAGCTGGTGCAACTGCCGGTGGTGGGTTCTTTGTGCAAATTCTACCTTTGTTGTTAATTTTTGTGGTCTTCTATTTTCTCTTGATTAGGCCCCAGCAAAAAAAAATGAAAGCCCATCGTGACATGATTGCGAATTTGCGGCGAGGGGATAAAGTAATAACTGGCGGTGGTTTGCACGCTACAGTGGCGAAGATAGAAGATGAGGTCGCGGTTCTTGAAATTGCGAATGGGGTGCGGGTGAAGGCTGCCAGGCACACGATAAGTGAGTTGTCAGCGAAGCCAGTCCCGCGGGACAGCAGCGACGATGGCGGTACAACTGCCGGGGGCGGTGCCTGATTGTCGATTTACCTCCCGTTAGTTAAGAGTTTGCCATGCTGACATTTGAGCGCTGGAAAATAACCCTGGTGCTAGTTGTCGCTCTATTGGGCATCGTGTATGCGATCCCCAATTTTTTGGCGCGTGGGACGGCTGAAGCGTTACCAGGATGGATCCCTCATAAACAAATTAATCTTGGACTCGATTTGCAAGGAGGTTCACATCTGTTACTTGAAGTAGACGTAGCAACGGTTTTGGCCGAGCAACTTGAAGCAGTCATCGATGAGGTGAGAGTGACGTTACGAGGTGCGGGAATTGGTTATACGGGTCTCGGCCGTTCTGATGAACGTGTGAAGTTCACATTGCGGGGTCCAACTCAATTTGATGAGGCACATTCCCTTTTATCTGGGATTGACCAGGGCCTTGAGGTGGATATCGGGGATGACGGCTCTGTATTGATTCAACTCAGCGATGCGGCGCGGCAGGAACGAAAGCTAGCAGTCCTTCTTCAATCCATTGAGATAGTACGCCGGCGGATAGATGAGACAGGCACTCGAGAGCCGACTATCCAACGTCAGGGAGAAGACCGCATCTTAGTTCAACTTCCCGGTATAGACGATCCCGAGAGGGTAAAGCGCCTTTTAGGAAAAACTGCGAAGATGAATTTTCGAATGGTGGATGAGGCCACTCCAGTGGAAGATGCGCTCCGTGGACGAGTGCCACCTGGCTCTGAACTCCTTTATGAGCGAGGTAATAACTTCGAGCAAAGCGAGCCAACCCCTGTTGTAATTCGTAAGAGGGTCTCGGTGAGCGGTGACAACTTACTTGATGCTCAACCTACCTTTCAGGATAATCAACCGGTAGTCTCAATTCGGTTTGACAATGTGGGTGCTCGGAAATTTGGGGCTTTAACAAAGGAGAATGTGGGTAAGAGGTTCGCGATAGTTCTGGATGGTGAGGTTGTTAGTGCTCCGGTTATCCGGGAGCCGATACCGGGCGGCAACGGTATAATATCAGGCCGTTTTACAGTGCAATCGGCGCAAGACTTGGCACTGTTGCTCCGTGCAGGGGCGCTGCCTGCACCACTTTTGATACTTGAAGAACGGACGGTGGGGCCGAGCTTGGGGGCAGATTCAATCGCTGCTGGAAAAATTGCATCCGTGGTTGGCCTTTTGCTCGTGGTCGCTTACATAATTATGTCTTATGGGTTATTCGGGATAGCAGCGGTTCTTGCACTAACAGTAAATATGGCATTGATTGTGGGTTTGCTCTCGGTTTTGCAAGCGACTTTAACACTACCCGGAATTGCTGGGATCGTTCTCACGATTGGGATGGCGGTAGACGCTAATGTACTAATTTTTGAGCGTATCCGTGAGGAAGTTCGAAATGGTAGATCACCCTTTTCTTCGGTCGATATTGGCTTCCGACAGGCTTTCAGGACCATCATAGATGCAAACGTGACGACATTGATTGCTGCGATCCTTTTATTTCAATTTGGCTCTGGGCCCGTGCGTGGATTTGCGGTGACGCTTGCAATTGGCATCGTAACATCGATGTTTACTGCAATCATGTTTACGCGAATGCTAGTTGTATTGTGGCTGCAGCGGGTCCGACCGCAAAGTCTACCTATATGAGCACTATGCGTACACTACGCTTTATTCCTGATGAACTGGATTTCGCCTTCCTGTCTTGGCGACGTGTGGCATTTATCTGCTCCCTTGCGCTTATCGGATTGTCCATAATTATCTTTATCGCACGCGGGTTGAACTACGGCATAGATTTCAGGGGCGGGATCTTAATTGAGGTCAAAACTCCTGGGGTAGCTCAGGTGTCCTCTATGCGAGATAGTCTTAGTACGTTAGGCTTGGGAGAGGTGGCGTTACAGGAATTCGGCGCGCCCGATGATATTTTGATTCGTGTTGAACGCCAAGATGGTGATGAAAAGGCGCAACTCGAAGCGGTCGGGCTGGTTAAGTCACGCTTAGAAGAAGATTTTGGAACTGAACTTGACTATCGACGTACAGAGTTTGTTGGACCAAAGGTTGGACGAGAACTTATTTCCGCCGGAATTAAAGCCGTTGTTTCAGCATTGCTCGCCATGATGGTCTATATTTGGTTTCGGTTCGAATGGCAATTTAGCCTAGGCGCAGTTGCGGCTTTGCTTCATGACGTTATTTTGACTGTAGGGATGTTCGCATTGACCGGGCTGGAGTTCAATTTGGCTACCGTGGCAGCAATCCTCCTCATCGTTGGGTACTCGTTAAACGACACCGTAGTTGTTTACGATAGGGTACGAGAGAATCTTCGTAAGTACAAAAAAATGCCGCTGGTAAATGTGCTTAATCGCAGCATCAATGATACCTTATCCCGAACTCTTATGACCTCAATAACTACTATGTTGGCATTACTGTCGCTTTATTTTTTGGGTGGCGCTGTGATTGCTGATTTTAGTCTGGCTATGATTTGGGGTGTGTTGGTCGGCACGTACTCATCGATTTTTATAGCGGCTCCAACCTTGATTTTTCTAAAAGTGCGGCCGACAGATTCTCAAGAAAGCAACGATTCAGTAGAACGAAACACATCAGCTTAGCCATACAACGAAAGGACATATGTGATGTCATGGGATTGGCTTTGTGTTTTTTTTTCTGGGACTGGTGTTTGGACAGCACTAATTATGGAGTGGCGGGCTTTATGCTGTTTTTCATAAACACGAGGAGGTCTGGGGGGGTGTAACACCCATTGGTTTCGCAGTGCCAGTACCACCAGGAAATTGAAGAGAGACCTCTTTTTGGGTTGTTTGTGCTCTTATATGGTGTCTTTTTTGCTTTAACTGATACTGTCTCCAGGTACCAATCACGGGGGAGTGGGATTGGCATCAGAAAAATGGCAAGAATGGCTAACAGGATAAAATATAACGTTTGGGTCGACGAAGATGGGCGGTTCGCTACAAGTTTGATCGTTTTTGGATGACGGTTGGAAAAGCGGAAACTGG
>CAZSYW010000092.1:0-9024 GCA_964611315.1 uncultured Rhodospirillaceae bacterium | reverse complement strand
ATTCGCTGTCAATTCTATATCTTTGACCTGACGACACCCGCCTTCAGAATAGATAAAAGAATGCTGCTTCTTGCCGTTGCTACCCACCGGGCAGGAATCGTCAACGGTATTTCGCAGTTGGCGAGTATTCTCAATCACCATGTTCATCCCGTGCGTGTAACCTTCGCAGAGATGGCCCCCTGAGGTGTTGTTGGGCCTTAAGCCACCTAACTCAATGGTTCCTGAAGAAACGTAGTCTCCACCTTCACCTTTTTTACAAAATCCGTAGTCTTCGAGTTGCAGCATTGTTGTGAAGGTAAAGGCGTCATATGAGCCTGTAGCATCTATATCATTTGGTCCGACACCAGCATTCCGAAACAAGATGTCTTTGGCATAGTGTCCAGCGGTAGTTGAAATCGGACCACCCTGGTAGTGCAGGTGTATATCGCCGCGCGGCTTACAACAACGTCCGACAACTGCTTGAATCACAGCCGGAGGGTTTGGGCAATCACGGGCCCGATCTAGTCGGGACACAATTATGCATGTCGCGTTATCTGTTTCTACACAACAATCCAGTAGATGTAGGGGTTTGCAAATCATTCGGGAGTTTACGACATCTTCGATCGTGCAACGAGTTTTATAGAAAGCTTTTGGATTGTTTGACGCATGTTTGGAGTGCGCAACTTTTACGCTGGCCACCTGTTCTGGTGTTGTCCCGTAGTCATACATATGCCTTAAAAAGGCGGGGGAAAACATTTGTCCAGCGCTTTGCCAGCCGTATGCTCGGTGATGGATCTGGTCGCCTGTGATTGGTATGGCCGAGCGGGCGCCGGTACCGCCGATCCGAACTTGACTGTACCCGTTCATTGCTCGGTAAATCGCGACGGTTTTGCACATGCCGGCTTCAATTACACCGATCGCAATACCAATCAGAGCTTCGGTCGAAGAACCACCTCCATGAACATCCATGTAAAAATTGAGGCGGATACCAAGATCGTTTGCAACATGCGGAGCAAAAGTAGAATCGTTTCCGGAGTAGCTAAGCATGCCGTCAATGTCGGTGGCGGTCATTCCTGCGTCGGCCATGGCGTTTTGTACGGCCCAGGTAGCAAGGTTTCGGGTCGTTTCCGTGCTACCACGTCGATAAGTAGTTTCTCCGATGCCGCAGATCCCATATTTGCCGCGTAAAAATTTCTCGGTGGAAGCGTCAGTCTCGGTCGAAATTGACATCAGCTTTGCTCCTTGGAAAATGAAATTGAATAATGATGTGATCTGGATATCATGAAGTGTTTTCTCCTGAGTAACGATCAACATCGTCAAAATTGATAAGCGTGGGGTTATGGTTTTCAGCAGTCATGAACATGAGAAGATCATCGATCCTCAAAGAGGTTGTCATGTCGTTCCGCAGTGGGTGCGCGTTGATAACTGGCGTTTTAATTAAACTCTCATCGAGGAACGCGGACACCCTATTTTCCTTATCATTTATTACGCTAAATGGCGTGACGGCCCCTGGTTTGACCCCGAGCAGATCCATTAGCCTCTCCGCTGAACCAAATGAAAGTGTTCCTCTGGCGGCGATCACGGTTCGAAGTACTTTAAGGTTGATTTGTCTATCTTGAGGCACTGTCAGTAGGAAATAAGTGCGTTTTTTGTCGCGTAGAAATAAATTTTTAATATGAGATCCGGGCAATTTGGGGAGTAAGGATTTCGATTCCGCGACTGTTTGCAGTGGAGAATGTGTGAGAGTCTCAAACTCTATAGAGAGCTCCTCAAGTCTCCGAAATAGATCCTTTTCGCTAAGTTTTATTCCATTCGACATCTAGTTGAAGGTCCCTTGGAAGAAGTGTGTTAGTGTGGTCTTAGGACTGACACAAGCCTAGTTCTTTGCGTATTTTCTTGGTCAGGCCATGCGAGACTAGTTGATGGGATTTTGCCAGATATAGTTTGAGGTCAGAGCGGCAAAGACCGGGTTTGTCGTAGTCCTGTATCCACTTCATTCCACGCGATGCAAAGTAAGGTGCGGGACGACAGCCAGGTTCTTTACTCAGTAGTTCATAAGCAGTTTCGGTGACCTTAAAAGTGATGCCAGGGTATTTTTTGTTATTCCAGACACCAATAGCAAACACCTTGTGGCCAACTTTCCAAACGTGAGAGCCACGCCATTGGACCACATGAGTGGCGGCCGGAAGGGAGCTACAGAATAAGTTAAAATCATTATTAGTCATCGCTGACCGATATTCTTGCTTCAAAAAAATGTACTCGACATAGGCTTTATAATCTTAGAAAGGCGAATAAGAAATCTCTTGATGTAAACTCAAACAGTGTTTCCCACCTATTCCGGCAGGACGATTGCGTCCAATTGCGATTTGCCAAGCACCATATCAGCCCCCTTCTCGGCAATCATCATGGTGGCGGCGTTGAGATTCGCCGACATCATAGTTGGCATAATGGAGGCGTCTATCACTCGAAGCCCTTCCAGCCCGTGTACCCGCAACTGATCATCAACTACGGATGTTGGATCAGTGCGTGGGCCCATCCGGCAAGTGCCCATCACATGATATGTCGTACTACCACAACGGCGTGCAGCATCAATCAACTCCTCATCGGTCTGGACTTGATCACCGGGATATTCTTCAAAATCAAAATAAGGTTTCATCGCCTCTGTGTGCATCAGCGTACGTGCTAGTTTCATCGCGCCTACTGTGACTCGACGGTCCTCTTCCTCAGCTAAGTAATTTGGTTGGATGATAGGCTTTTCGAAAGGATCATTGGAGCGTGCCCGGACCCAGCCCTTGCTTTCGGGGCGGTGCTGCCAGGCGGCAACGGTAAACCCGGGGTAATCGTCTAAAACACCATGCGCGCCTAATTTGTAACTTGCTGGGGTAAAGATAAATTGGACGTCGTTGCTCTGGATTGCGGGATTTGTATGCCAGAAGCCGTAGACCATGGATGGACTCAGGTTGATAATACTTTTTGCACCAATGAGGTACTTAATGACTTCGCCAACGAGTTTTATCCCCTTCGAGCGTTCATTGATGGTTTCAGTATTCTTTACACGACCATTGAAGCGCGGAGCATAATGATCCCGAAGATTTTCGCCAACGCCCGGTAGGTGGTGTCTAATTTTAATTCCGAGGGATTTCAACAAAACGGAGGGCCCCACCCCGGAAAGTTGAAGGAGTTGGGGTGAGTTGATAGTGCCGCCTGACAGAATCACCTCTCGATTGGCTCCCACCTGTTTCATCTGGCCGCCGCGTCCTCCTGCAGAATACTCGACACCGACAGCTCGTGTTCCGTCCATAAGAAGTTTGGTCACAAACGCATGGGTTCGTACCGTCAGATTTGATCGGTTTTTTGCTGGTTTCAGGAAAGCACGTGCCGTACTGACACGCCGGCGGTTATGGGTCGTACGTTGGACGTAGGAAATGCCCTCCTGTTTTTTGCCGTTGTAGTCCGGGTTGCGCGGAATACCGAGTTCCTCTGCTCCGGCCATAAAAGCCTCGCAAAGGGGATGGCTATACATAAGGTCGGTAACGTGAAGGTTTCCGTTACGGCCTCTATATGTGTTGTCCCCTTCCCCAATCCTCTGCTCACAGCGTTTAAAGTACGGCAATACGTCGGAATAACCCCACCCCCGGTTTCCCCTCTGGGACCAGGTATCGTAGTCCATGCGTTGACCACGATTATATATATGGCCGTTGATAGAGCTTGAGCCTCCCAGAGTCTTACCTCTCGGGACCTCTATCATTCTGCCTGCGGTCCAGTGGCTGGCTTCCGTCTGGTACATCCAATTGATGTTGGCATTGCCCAAGGTTTTGATGAACCCGGCAGGAATATGGATATAAGGGTTCCAGTCCGGGGGCCCTGCTTCCAACAGGCAAACACTGTGTTTCTTGCTAGCAGATAGTCGGTTGGCGAGAATGCAACCGGCGGAGCCCGCGCCAATA
This sequence comes from uncultured Rhodospirillaceae bacterium, assembly GCA_964611315.1. Classification (GTDB taxonomy): domain Bacteria; phylum Pseudomonadota; class Alphaproteobacteria; order UBA7887; family UBA7887. The sequence goes on along the minus strand of CAZSYW010000092.1, from coordinate 5,098 downwards.
ATTACGTAGTCAAACGTATCCGGCATGTGATTCCATCTCCCCCCTGAATGTTCTTTGTAAATTAGCTTAGGTGTTTTCACAACGCCGGTTGCGTATCCGCCTGACGAAATGGACCTCTATAGCGAAAACTGGTGTGAGAATGTTTTATGTGTCTTGTTCGTGTATGGAGCTTTGAGTCCAAGAAATAGAGGGTTTTTGAAGTTTGTTTAACTGGTCTTAAGAGAATTAGGTCTAATGCAGCTCAGCACATTTCGAAAAATGATCATGTCTATTAAGCTGTAACGCACGCAGAATTCAACCCGGTCCACCGTGTGTTAGCCGTATTGCTTAAAATATTAAATCGTACTTGCCACAAAGTAGGTCAGCAGGGATGATCGGTTCATAATGAACGGCAACGACAATTCGATGAAAAGAAATCACCTGCGCCGGCGTGTTCATCAGGTGTTGGATATCCCGCAGGCCGACGATCTGGTTAGTCAGGTAGTCGGTTATACGCTCGTAGTACTTATAATTCTGAATGTGCTTGCGGTAGTTCTAGAGTCTGTTCAATCCATCCGTGATGCCGTAGGGGAGTTGTTTTTTTGGTTTGAGGCCCTCTCTGTTGCGATTTTTACTGTGGAGTATGTTCTTCGAATATGGAGTGGAGTGGAAAGTGCCAACCGATCGTACCATCGTCCAGTGCTTGGGCGTGTGCAGTATGCAATGCGGCCGCTGATCCTAATAGACCTTATCGTAATTCTTCCGTTTTACTTTAGTTTTTTGTTTGGAATCGACCTCCGTATTTTAAGGGTCATGCGTCTCCTGCGGGTGTTCAAGTTAACTCGTTATTCGGGCGCCTGGTCCATGTTTGCTGCAGTTATTCATGGTCAGAGACGGCCATTGATTATGGCCGGCTATTTGCTCGCTATCACGTTGGTCATGGCCGCGAGTCTTATGTACCTCGCGGAAAATGAAGCCCAACCAGTCGCTTTTGCCAACATTCCTGCAGCCATGTGGTGGGGGCTCGTTACTCTTACAACAGTGGGCTACGGCGACGTCACCCCGATTACTTCAATTGGGAAGGTACTAGGGGCTGCGGTTACCATCTTGGGGATAGGCATGTATGCCCTGCCCGCGGGCATCCTAGCGTCGGGTTTTATGCAGGAGCTTAATCGGCGGCAATTCATGGTGACCTGGAGTATGGTCGCCAAAGTGCCGCTTTTCTCTCGCCTTAGGGCGGAACGAATTGCAGAGATTGCCGCTCAACTGGATCCACAGGTTGTACCTCCTCGCTACACGATTGTGCGCCGCGGCGAAGCAGCGGACTGTATGTATTTCATTGCTTCAGGTGACGTGGAAGTAGAAGTTGAGCCTACCCCACTTCGTTTAACCACCGGAGAGTTTTTTGGTGAAGTCGCGGTAATCAAGCGGCATGCCCGAATGGCTACCGTGGTTTCCCTAACTGAATGCCATTTGCTGGTTCTAAAGGCACGGGATCTTGATAAATTGCTTGCCGAGAATCCCGAAATGGCAGAAGAGTTTCGACAAGTCGTTCAGGATCGGCTACGTGGCAATCAGGGTTTGACCTCATCCACCTCCGATTGAGCCTTTGTTACTCTTATCTGAATAGCCTGAATGCTTTAGAATATGTGGTTAGGAGATTTAACATGACTCTGGGTGACGGATTAATCAGTGGCGTGAGGCAAGTTGCTCTTGTTGTAAACAATTTAGATTCGGCCATGGCTGAATATACCAAGCGGCTAGGGATCGGGCCATGGTGGGTGACGCTTTACGGGCCGCCGCGCCTGACCGAGATGCGGATCCGCGGAACCGAGATAGCGTATAGCATGAAGTTAGCAATTGCTTGGACTGGTGAAACGATGTGGGAGTTGATTCAACCTGTTGACGGCCCATCCATTTATAAAGAGTTTCTTGAGGAGAAGGGGGAGGGCTTTCATCACGTGATAGTTGAACATCGAGGGATGCAATTTGATGAGGCGGTCTCGAGCTTCTCCGCGCGGGGTTGTCCTCCACTAATGGAAGGCCGTTTCGGGGAGGTTCGTTTTGCTTATATTGACACTGCAGGCCCACTAAAAATGGTTCTTGAAATTGTTGACCGACCGCAAGGTTTCGTCCGTCCTGAGCCGGACTACTGGTATCCCGCGCCACCTGAGTGAGACAGTATTGCTCTGGTTTTAGTGTTCCGAACTCAACGTCTCCTAGTCCGACGACGGACAATATGCCGTTAAGAACCGAATGCTCCGAATTGCTCCATCTTCTTGAATTTGGAATGGTTTATACTCCCCGATGAGTTGTTCGTTTGACTACCTATACGTAACCATCGAGAGATTTGATGGGTGGTTCTAAGAAAATTATTGTTAGGGATGTGTAGCACTGCAATTGGTGCCATTTTGATAGGGCTGTCTCTGGAGCCATATTGCGTGGGCCACATTTGAGTGGTGGAGAGATTAACAAAACTGAGATAAAACAAGCCGAAGGAATGTCTAGTTGTGTCCGAGTAGACCTAGATTATCAGGAAAGGCAACCCGACCTACATGTTGGAGCGCGACCAAGGAAAAAGAACGAAAAAAAAGTTAAGGGAATGCATCACTAGGTGTGTGCCTGGTTATGGTTTTTTTCTCGTGTTGGCTCTTTTCTTGGGCAGCTTTGATATTTCCAGCATCGGCGCCGCCGAGACGCGGCACATTGATATCTGGAGCGACGGCACACGGATGTCTGGGGACCTTTGGTTGCCCGACGGATTTAGCAAGGATATGCCGAGGCCCGCTATATTAATGACCCACGGTTGGGGTGGCACTCGAGAGCACCTAAATGATGCATACGCAGGCAAGTTTGCTGAGGCAGGATTTGTCGTTCTGACTTTTGACTACCGCGGCTGGGCAGATAGCGACAGCCGTCTGGTGATTTTGGGAAAACAACCCGACATCAGCAAGGACGGCGAGGTAACGGTCCACGCGCGTGCGATTAGGGAAGTTGTAGATCCTTTCGATCAGGTGCGGGACATCACTAGTGCGCTTGATTTTTTGTCAGGTGAGTCCGGTGTGGATGTGAATCGGATAGGCCTTTGGGGAACAAGCTACTCTGGTGGTCACGTCATTTTTGTCGGTGCCCAGGACCCACGCATTGCTGCGATTGTCAGCCAAGTAGGTTATCAGGGTGTTGGGTTGACCAGAGAACGCCGGCTCTTTGCTCGTCAGAGAGCAATTGATAAAGCACGGGGGAAGATTGATCCGATTCCGCAGGGAATAGACGCATTCCCCAACTTACGTGGCACACCAGATCTCGCAAAAATGGTTGATTATCGACCTATAGATTGGGCAGGCCGAATACGAGTGCCGACTTTAATCATAGACGTTGAGGACGAGGAATTGTTTGATCGCACGAAGAATGGTCGGGCGGCGTTTGAATTAATATCGAAGAATACGCAGGCGGATTACAGACTGTTCCCCGGGAAACATTATGACATTTATTATAAACACTCGTCAGCTACCACCGTCCTGGCTATAGAGTGGTTTGAAGCCTATCTTATGGATTAACTGTAAGTGTTTCGATAGGGTGTTGGGTGCAAAAATCAATCCGACTTATGGCAACACCATTCGTGGTTTAGAGAATGGCAGCTATAGCCATCGCAGATTGGTATGCGCCCCAAATCGATAGGAGGAACAGTCCACCCAGAACCGTATTTTCCCACCATTTGTTTTGGTAAATAGTTCCTATGAAGGTGGAGCGTGCCGTCAGGCTCCAGAGACTGCCAGCCAATATAGGTAGGACAACTACCGAAGCGGCGTTCGCAACAATTGTCAGCGTTATAAAGTCTGGTGAGCCCGGTAGGCACCAAATAAGCGGAGAAAATAGACACCAGGCGACGACAACGCGGTAGACGCGAGAACTTCCTACGTCTATCGGTGCCGCCTGTGTCACTTGTTTTTCTCGAACAAGCCGCACTATGTCTGTTAGCAAATACCCGAAACCCACTGCGCCGCCGAGTGCTGAGGTGTAAAGAGCTGCAAATACCCCAAGATAAAATATTGGTCCACCCAATGAGCCAAGCGCAACAGTTAGGAGGCCGGCTAGGTCCTGTAGGCTTTCTACAGTCATTCCACGGGGGTGGAGAAGCTCGGCGCCGATAGTCCAGACAGATAGGTTGATGATCACGATTACGCCGGTCCCAAACGCGAGGTCGTAGAGCTGAACGCGCCGAAATCTTGGTCCCTGCCACCCTTTCTGTTGGATGAAGTATGGGTACAGTAGATTGGCAATAGAGCCTCCAACGGCACCGATTAACGAGGTAATGATCAAAATTGCTTCAAATGATCCGCTCTGTTCAGGAATGGCAAATAGGAAAGCACCCTTTGCCGCTGCCACGGGATCGGGTCCACTCCACAGGGCGACGCCAATTAAGGAGCTGCTCAGCATGATCAGAAATCCGTAAAAAATTACTTCCAGTCGGCGATAGGCGCCGCGAAAAATTAAAGCTGCTGCGACTGTCACCCAAAAGACGGACCAGGCCCACGGGGCCCCAAAACCCAGTAAGTTTTTGCTGGTTTCTCCGAGACCTTTGATCATATAGGAGCCGTAAAAATGACCAAAGAAAACTGCGACACAGCCAACAAAGACAGGCATCCAGGGGTGAAGCCGTTTTAATCCGGCCATGACGGATTCACCGTGCTGATTACACAGTTGGTACTTAGCGATTATCGAGACGAAGACAAAGCGGACAAAAAGGGCAATTACCATAGCCCACATCAAGCTATAGCCGTAATTACCTCCCGCGACTGCGGAGTCCACGAGATCGCCCGCGCCAAGCCACGTCAGCGCCACGATAAGCCCCGGCCCCATTGATCCGACATATTGCCAGAAGGTAGCCGGAACGGTTGGTGGGGTCCGTGGCGTTGTCATTTCATTCTCGTACCGTCGTTACTCACAAATCCTTTGCTGTCACCTAGAGCTCTAGAACATTTTGGACAACAGCGGCTATTGCTAGGGAAATTGAGTCGATGCAGACGAACATAACAGCCAGAGTGTTTTGGAGCGAGTCTATCATTGGCGATTTGCCAAAGTAATCTCCGAGGGAGTCTGATTCACTAAACATGGTCTT
>CAZSYW010000091.1:0-9030 GCA_964611315.1 uncultured Rhodospirillaceae bacterium | reverse complement strand
TAATTCCGGTTTGTATCGCGATTTTATTGTACTCCTATAACTATGTTCTTAATTCGTGGGTAGAAATGGAAGGTTCCCTAGAGGAGCGAGGTTTACACGCCGTTTATTTATTAAAAACTTGCATTTGGATTTTTGCAGGAACAATGATTGCACAAGGTTTTTCACAAATTGTGCATTGTACAGCAGTGCTTCTGAACCGTGGGGTGACAGAGCAATCAAGTAAAGTAGAAACGTTCTAGATGCTTGGCTTTTTCTTAGAAGAAATTTTTGTGCTTGGAATGGTGCTGACGCTTTGTGGCGCGTTATTGATGGGTTTTCCCGTCGCATTTACCTTGTCTGGTGTAGCTCTAATAGCGGCATTACTCGGCAACGCCTTCGATGTATTTGAACTTGTCTTTGTTGCAGCGCTTCCCAACCGTATGTACGGAATAATGACGAATGACCTGCTTATAGCGGTCCCTCTTTTCGTTTTCATGGGTGTAATGCTGGAGCGCTCGAAACTCGCGGAGGAGTTGCTAGAGACGATGGCACTTCTATTAAGTGGTGTGCGAGCTGGTTTGGGAATTGCCGTCAGCCTAGTCGGGGGATTATTGGCGGCCTCAACCGGGATCGTCGGGGCCACCGTAGTTACGATGGGTTTGTTATCACTGCCCACAATGCTCAGAAGAGGATATGCAGCATCAGTATCTTGTGGCTCAATTTGTGCCGCAGGTACCCTAGGGCAGATTATTCCACCTTCCATAGTGTTGATCCTACTTGGGGATCAAATTTCTGCGGCCTATCAGCAAGCACAACTTGCAAAGGGGAATTTTGCACCGGAACCTGTCTCAGTCGCTGACCTGTTTGTGGGTGCACTGTTGCCTGGATTGGGGTTAGTTGTGCTTTATATTATTTGGCAATTTATTTACGCGACTATTTATCCAGAAAAAATGCCATCAATTCCAGCTGAAGAACGTGCGGCAATTCCCCGTGGTGAGATGATGGGGCGCGTGCTAAAGGTCCTGTTGCCGCCATTATTTTTGATAGTGTTGGTTCTAGGTTCGATTCTTATTGGTGTGGCGACACCTACAGAGGCTGCTGGAGTAGGGGCAATGGGAGCGATGCTTCTGGCTGCAACACGAGGGCAGCTCAATCGAGAAAATTTGACTGAAGTTATGCGTACGACGGCAAAAGTTACGGCAATGGTGTTTGTAATTCTGATTGGGGCGCAACTGTTTAGTCTTGTGTTCCGTGGTTTTGGCGGTGATGACATGGTTGCCGAACTGTTGTCTTCTTTGCCCGGCGGAGTGTTTACGGCCATGTTTTTGACAATGGCACTGATTTTTTTTCTGGGATTCTTTCTCGATTTCATCGAAATTTGTTTTGTTGTCATTCCGATAATTGGACCGGCCATATTAATGATGGATGTCAATCCCGTTTGGTTCGCAATAATGATTGCAGTAAATGTACAAACCTCTTTCCTGACTCCGCCTTTCGGTTTTTCCTTATTCTATCTTCGTGGGGTTGCCCCCCCTGAAGTTGCTACCATGGATATATACAGAGGTGTTGTGCCGTTTGTATTTATACAGTTGGGAATGCTTTGTATCTTGGCTCTGATACCGGAGCTTGCCACTTGGTTGCCTGGGGTCGTCTACGGCTAAACTGCGTACAGGTTTAAAGTGCCCGATTGTTCATATAACCTTGCTCTGCATAGGGTCCTCGTGTGATGGCTTCGGCCCGAAAATGCGACCAATTTTCGTGAATTTTTTTGGCTAAACTATCAAAGTCAGCAGTTTCAGCTACGACCTCATTCGCAATTGAAAAGGCTGTTTTCACCACATCATCCGGGAAATGGCGAATTTGGACGTTATGCTGATCGACTAAAACTGTTTGGGAGGCCGAGTTGGCGGCGGTAAATTCTGACACCATGCCGGCATTTTCAGCTTTACAGGCATACTTCACGATTCCCTGTAAATCCTTTGGTAAAGCGTCATATGCCTCAAGATTAACGAGGCATTCTAGAGCTGAATTAGGTTCATGGAAGCCGGGCCCATAATAATATTTGGCTATTTTATAGAAACCAAATGCTAGATCGTTCCACGGTCCAACCCATTCGGTGGCATCAATTACACCGGATTGCAAGGCTGGCATTATCTCACCACCAGGAAGGTTTACCGCTGTACCGCCCATACGATTAATTACTTCCGCGCCAAATCCTGGAATCCGCATTTTGATTCCTTTTATGTCATTTGTGGAGAGGATTTCTTTTTGAAACCAACCCCCCATTTGCACTCCACTTCCTCCAGCAAGAAATGCTCGTACCCCGAATTCACCGCATAATTGATCCCATAACTCTTGTCCTCCGCCGTAGTACACCCATGCATTATGCTCTTGAATCGTGAGTCCACCAGGGACGGTGCAAAAAAAAGGAAAGGCTTTGTGTTTTGCCACCCAGTAGTATGCAGCGTCATGACTCATTTCTGCCTTTCCTTCGCGAACTGCGTCAAAGGCTTCGAATGGTGGAACTAGTTCACCGCCTGCGTAAAGCTTCACCGTTAGTCGTCCATCCGACATTTCAGTAATCGAATCGGCGACCCTCTGTGCACCAGTACCCAACCCCGGGAAGTTTTTAGGCCATGTGGTCACCATTTTCCATCTGAACTTGCTTTGAGAAATCGCAGGTGATGGAAATGTTGCGGCGGTAGCAGCGGCACCAACCGTTGCGCCCTTTAGAATTGCACGGCGATTTAAAGTTTTTCTGGGCATGTCGATAACCTTTGGGATGGGTGAAGTCCCCTAAGTATAGATCAGACTAAGTAAGGCGCAATAAGGGCGGACGCTTATTTGAAGCAATAACAGGTTTTAACATTATCAAATAGGTTATTAGAGGTTATTTGTAAGACACTATAAAACCACAAAAAATAGATTTTGATAGATGTCTAGAATGGCTAACGCAGCACGTTAGGTACCATACCTATTTATAGTTTTATCAGACGCCAAGAGCGAGCTCCCGGTTCCGAACGAATCCGTAATCGGACAGAGGTTGATATTCCATGGCATTTCGACGGAACTTATTCCAACTTTCGTAAATCCGGCGGTTTAGTTCTCCCTCGGATGCTGTCTCGGCAACCACATCTTTGGATAGACGATACATTGCCTTAATCACGTCGTCGGGGAAGTCGTGGAGTTGCACGTTGTGCTCGTTTAGGAGCACGGGTAGCGAGCCAGCATTTTTTGCGAAATACTCTGAATGAATTTTATGACTCATGGTACTTGCTGCGGCATATACAATGCTTTGGAGATCTTTAGGGAGTTGGTTCCAGGCGGTGAGGTTGATCATTAGTTCACCAGAACCACCCCCTTCTTGAAAACCTGGTCCATAGTAATGTTTTGCAACTTTGTGGAACCCAAAGGCTAAATCGTTCCACGGTCCCACCCATTCCGCCGCGTCAATCACACCCGACTGGAGTGCTGGCATGATTTCACCGCCCGGAGTATTCACTGCAGTCGCTCCCATTCGATTAATGACCTCTGCGGCTAGACCCGGGATACGGAACTTCAAACCCTTAAAATCCGCGAGAGAATTTATTTCTTTTTTAAACCACCCCCCCATTTGAGTTCCACTGCCTCCTGCCATAAAGGCACGTAGCCCAAAACCATGGTAAAGTTCATCCCAGAGTTCTTGCCCACCTCCGTATTGGATCCAGGATTTGTGTTCCTTGTCGGTTAAGCCACCGGGAACTGCGCCAAAAAAAGGCATGCTTTTATCCTTGGCTATCCAGTAGTACGCTACCGAGTGGCCGCACTGAGCCGTTCCCTCCCGTACTGCATCGAAAACTTCAAACGCAGGCACAAGCTCTCCAGCAGCAAAAAGCTTGATCTTTAGACGACCTGCAGACATAGAATCAATCAAGTCTGCAAGTTCTTGTGCGCCTGTGCCGACTCCGGGAAAATTCTTCGGCCAACAGGTCACCATTTTCCATTCGTGGTTTTTGCCAATATTCCCTGGCGCTTGACCAGGTCTGTCTGGTGTCCCAGGTTCGATTGGCGTCGGACCATTACCAGTAGTGGCGTAAATAATGCCGCCTCCAACTACTGCACCAGTTAACGCTCCAGATACAAAATCCCTGCGATTCATTCTTTTCCTCCAAGTTTTTACGTTTTCAACAAACCCTAAAGACGCCACAGGGTGTCAGCCCGTTAAGGGGATGGGAATTCCTTCCAACCTGAATCCGTAAGAATTTCAAGTGGCTTAAAACGCGCTTTGTAGGACATTTTTGGCGATTGGGAGATCCAATAGCCAAGGTAAAAATAGGGTAAACCGAGTGCGCGAGCGCGCTCAATGTGCCAAAGAATAACGAAGGTACCCGGGCTCAACTGGGATTTATCTGGGGAAAAAAATTTGTAGACGCCGGACAGTCCGTCAGAAATTCGGTCTGTGAGCGCTACGGCATTTAAGACACCAGCACTATCCCGAAATTCTACTGTCATTGTTTCTACTGGTGTATCCTCCACCATTGATCGGTAGTCATTAAAATCCATCAATGCCATCTCGCCGTCCCCGTGGCGGGCTTCTTCGTAAGACCTGAATAAAGCGTACTGTTCCTCCGTTGCAAAGGCTTGGGTTTCATGGTGCGTAAGGTAAGCATTTCGCCGAAATGTGCGGCGCATGGATTTAGTCGCTTCAAATTCCTGGACTCGAACTCGTACGGGAACACATGCCTTGCAGTTAGGACAAGCAGGACGGTATGCAATTGAGTGGCTACGCCGGAACCCCGCCTGGCTAAGGGTGTCATGAAGACGAACTGCATCGAGCGTATTTAGTTCCGTCACCACTTTGCTTTCGACCCGGCCGGGTAAGTACGGACATGGCTGGGGCGCAGTCCCGTAGAAGAAGCGTAGCTTGTTTGGGTCAGTACTTAGCATATTCGTAGGATACACCGCTTATGGAGTAAAAAGTGCTAGTTTATAGTACCACGGGGCAAACAATGTAAAAGTTACCCATAAAATTAAGATAAGGGGTGTCCCGGCCCGCATAAAGTCTGCAAACCGGTAGTGTCCGGGCGCCATGACTAATAGGTTTGTTTGGTATCCTATTGGACTAGCGAAAGAGCAGCTTGCTCCGAAAATTACAGCATATACGAAGGGCATGGGGTCTAGGCCTAGAGCAAGTGCAATGTTCACGGCGATCGGCGTAAATAGGACAGCAGACGCGTTGTTGCTCAGAATATTGGTGACTAAGGCGATAAGTATAAATAAAGCCGATAAAATTATTCCGGGGCCGGCACCATGCAAGGCGTTGAGAAGAGAAAGAGCAACGAAGGCTGAGCCACCCGTTACTTGCAGAGCCATACCGAGTCCAAGTGTAGCAGCAACAGTCAGCACTATTCGGCTGTCTATAGCCCGGACTGCGTCCCAAATATTTAGACAGCCACCCACGACCATGGCCGCCGCACCTGTCACGGCGGCTACTACTATCGGCATTAATCCGGTAGAAGCGGCAAGTAGAACGGCTGTAAAAATAATCGCTGCTCGCTGCGCATGAAAGTATCGTGGGAGCATTGTTTGGGATAGTTCCATTAACACAACATCGTGACTTTCATGCAAAGCCTGGACTTTTTCGGGGGGGCCCTGGATGAGCAATACATCGCCTTCCTCTAGGCGAATTTCCGTCAGTCGCTGACGAATCATTCGTGACCGCCGTTGGATTCCCAGTACAATACAACCGTATTTATGACGAAAACCTATTGATTCTAAATTACGTCCGGATATCGCTGCAGCCGGGGCCACCATCGCTTCTGCTAATACTTGGTCACCTTCTTGCCATGGTTCGGAATTACTTTTTATCGAAGAATTCAAGTCATTTTCCTCGAAGAACTGTTCTCCCGCTTCTATCTGTTGCCGAGTTGGACTTGGATGAAGCGCACGAGGTAGGCGTTTTAAGGTGTTGGCAAGGACTTTGCGTGTAGCTGCGACAACAACAACATCACCTATTTTTAAATCGACCTGCTCAAGTGGTGCAAAAGCATGCTCGGCCCGCTGAATCATACGTACGGTCATATCGGGTAAGGTTTTGAACATTCCCGCGGTTAAGCTGTCCCCAATCAAAGGGGATTCCTGTAACACTTCTATCTGAGCAATAAATTGTCTATCTTTGCTGGTTAAGTGTGTGGCCATGGCACCTCGGTCGGGAATAAGTTTTGGTGCAATGAATAAAACGTAAACTAGGCCAACTAAGGCTAGGACGCTGCCTGGTATGAAAAAATCAAAGAACCCTATCGGATCTAATCCTAAGTCGGTGACGACTCCCGCAACTAAGAGATTGGTTGAGGAACCGATTAATGTCGTCATACCACCTAAAATGGACGCGAAGCTTAGGGGTATTAATAGTCGGCTAACCGGTATCCCAATACGTTCTGCGAAAGCGCTAATAATTGGAATAAAAATTATGACCACGGGTGTATTGTTGAGGACGCTCGAGACAATTGCCACAGGGATTAGACTAATGATTAACCCGCGCAGAGCGTTGCCGCCGCTAAGTCGATGCAACGTACTAGCAAAACCTTCGAGCGCACCTGTTCGCACCATTGCTTCGCCGACAACGAGTAGGGCTACAACCGTTATTAGGCCGGGGTTAGCAAATCCCCCTAGAATTCTCCCCGCATTTAATTGGTTTTCTCCATGAGAATCTATGACTGGAAGGAAATGAAACACTATCATCAAAACAGCTATTAGCGTTGCCGCAGTGACCTCCAGCGGTACGCGCTCGAGTGCAAAGGCAAATATTGTGATTACTACTAATGTCAACGTGATCCACATTTGTAGATCAAATGACTCAGTTCCCACGACGTTTCCTTAACAGTTTCAGTTTAAAGGCACCTGTGCAGTGTTTGCTTTTGAGGAAAGGTCCCTTTCAGTTGCAAATGGGTCGCGTGTCAAACTTGGTTCCACAACGACAGTGTTTAAACTTTACTTTCTACTCCATACCTAACAGTAATGGGCGCCCGGTCTATGCGTAACACAACCAGGTGTGGGCCAAGGCAGTTTATCTTGGCTATGTAATAGCTCGGCCCAGACGTCCGCCAACAAAAAAGCTGGCAGATAGTACAAAATTCAATGGTTACAGACCGGCACCTTGTATTTTAGCGTTCTCGTCAAATCACGCAAATAGAACATTTTTAGTGTAGTCGACACCTAACTCGTTCAAGAAAATGCAAGTTTCCTAGGGGACTGAGGCAACACCGGAAAACCTTCGTAGATGCACAGGGTTTTCTCCAATAATGTGAGGGAATTCTGGTATCTATGAGTTCGATGGTTTGAGTAGTAAATGGTTCTCGGTTGCTGCTTTCACCGCTTCTGTTGTAAGCGGTAAAAGGACCCATTCTTCGTTTGACCATAAATCAACTAGGTCATCATAGTGATCTGACAAAACATTCCCGGATTGACCGGTGCTTATCATGACGTGAGTGCCGTCCAGATCAGCAAGATCAAAGATTACCCGCAGGGCTGCGCCATGATTTTCTTCAAAGGGACTTTCTTCGTTAGAAATAATAGTGTTGGCTTGCATTACTGTGAAGGGGCCACCCCCATGTGGGTGTATAATGTCAAAGAAATGCCCAAGTATGGGGATTTTGGAGAAAGCCTGATGAGTATGCCGAGCATTGTGTGCAGTACCCCATTTCCAGGATTTTGAATCGTCACCGTAGCGTTCGCGAAGCCAAATTAATGCCGCGTTTTGAGCGGCAATGATTTGTTGACTGCAAGATTCAATTGGATTGGTTCGTACGTCATCGCACCATTGGTTTTCGCCTGTTAATGCACGGTACACGAAGTTCGGTCTTCTGCTCCAAACCCCTTCAAATTTATCTCCTAGTTCGTCGGCGTATAAGAACCTAGTTAGTTCTCGATACCAGGTGTGAAAAAGTAAAGGTTCGATGGAACCTTTCTCCATGGATCCATCCCAACGTGAAAGTAAGTTGTGTGCTTCCCTTCCCTCAGGATCAGGTGTAATGGATAGCATCAAGGGTAGAAAGCTTCTTGCCATATTGGATTGAACGTCGGTTTGAATATGTTTGTTGCTTTCAGTGGTATGGTTTGATGAATTGCTCAATAAAGCCTTAATGCGCTCTGCTCGATACGGCATAGCCCAGTCTTGAGTGATGAAATAAGGGTAGTCCGCATCGACGATTTTCTGGTTCGCAGTGACAATCATTCCGTTGTCCGAAATATTCTGATGAGGCAATTCCTGAAAAGGTACGGTTCCTATCCAATCTCCGTCACCCGTCCAGCCAGCGGAAGGGAGCCACCCATTTCCGTTCCGGCGGATTGGAATTCTTCCGGGTGCGATGAAGTGCACATTTCCATTAATGTGAGCAGAGACAAAGTTTTGCTGTGGTGCAATAAAATATTCCAAGGCTGTCTTCATTTCTGTCCACGATTCAGCACTGGCAAGATAAAATCCGGCCTGTAAAGTAGTATCGTCATGTGAAAGTGCTGTCCAAGCCAAAGCTAATGACTCGTCGGCGCTGACGGCACTGGCGTGAGGTAGGCTGGCGTCTGAGATAACCGGACCATGTCTTGTCTGGCGTATTCGCATAACAACGTCAGAAGACTTTTTGACGTGGATGGTTTCTCTCCGAGTGACAAAATGTGCTGTCCCGTCGGGTGTCAAATACTGAGATGGGTCATTCTCGTATGTTTTTTCTATAAAAAAATCTTGGACATCCGGACCAGTATTGGTGATACCCCATGCTTGAACTTGGTTCCGTCCGACGATGATTACGGGAATCCCAGGTAAGGTGGCTCCCGCTACATTTAGAGTCGGGGAAGTTAAATGGGCAATATACCAGGGTGATGGGGCTGTAAGTCCTAAATGTGGATCGTTTGCAAGTAATGGTTTTCCAGTCAGAGTATGCCGCCCGTCTATGGCCCAGTTGTTAGATCCTACGCTCCCTTCTGCTGCGGGAGGCAGAAACGCTAAGACTGTTTCCACGAGAGTTGGTGACCCTTTCAAAGGTTTAACTTCTGCTTGGGGTGGCGGTGGGTCTCCTG
>CAZSYW010000090.1:8530-9068 GCA_964611315.1 uncultured Rhodospirillaceae bacterium | reverse complement strand
TAATTCTTCCAGCTCCCCTTTTTACCCAAACCCGAGCGATGGCGTTCTTCCGTTTCCCGGTAGCATATGACCGCCCCAACTCATCAACTTCCGGCTCAGCAGGGAGAACTTCATCAACAGGCACCGGTGGCGCCAAGTCCTTCAAATCATCTAAAGTCCGTTTCTCTCCAGCCATAGTCACACGCCTCTTGCGTTCTTCCGGTTCAACTTTTTTAGGTCCAACACTTCGGGGCTTTGGGCCTCGTGGGGATGTTCGGTTCCTCTATAAACGTGGAGCTTCCGGAGCTGAGCACTCCCCAAAGGGCCCCGGCTGACCATTCGCGTAACTGCACGCTCAATCACTTGCTCAGGTCTGTCACCATCAAGCAAGTCCCCATACTTCCGACTCTTAATACCGCCGGGAAAGCCCGTGTGCCAATAATGCCTTTTCCCTTCCCGTTTATTGCCCGTAAGCGTTACCTTCTCAGCGTTGATCACAACGATGTGGTCCCCGCAATCAACATGCGGCGTGTACTGGGGTTTGTGTTTCCCGCGCAGT
>CAZSYW010000090.1:0-8520 GCA_964611315.1 uncultured Rhodospirillaceae bacterium | reverse complement strand
CCAATCGCCCAAGCACTGCCCCTTCGGCATCAATTAAATACCACTTGTGATCGACCTCAGAGGGGGTCGCGGAGTACGTACGCATGGCCAAATTTCCTTTGGGAAGTCGCGCAGTATGCCAATAGCATAGCGCCTGTCAACTAGCCAAAATATTATCTACTTGAGGAATACTTTGCCGATAATGAGTTTCCAACACAAAATTACCTTAACCCGCCTAAGCTGGGCAAGAGCACAGTGTACTATATAATGGGTTACAACCTTGGGATAGGCCTACCGGGAGATCATCAATGAACGTCGCAGCGCCAACTCTTGAAAACAACGCGGAATTGTTGAAACGCAATGACCAAAACTCCGTCGCAACACTGACCTTGAACCGTCCCGCGGCTCGCAACGCGCTATCGCGAGACCTCATGGCGGAACTCCAGGACGTACTCGAAGCAATTGCGGAAGACGATAGTGTTGGAGCTGTAGTAATTGGTGGCGCGGGGCCGGCCTTTTGCGCTGGACACGATCTCAAGGAAGTCCGCAGTAACGACCGTCGTGAAATTTTCGCATCCCTATTCGCCCAATGCAGTACACTGATGACATCGATAGTTCGCCTTCCAAAACCGGTCATTGCTCGCGTCCACGGTATCGCGACGGCCGCCGGCTGCCAGCTAGTCGCCAGCTGCGATTTAGCCGTCGCTTCCACTGAGGCATATTTTGCTACGCCAGGCGTAAACATTGGCCTTTTTTGCTCAACTCCCATGGTTGCTGTAAGCCGCACCGTTGGTCGCAAACAGACCATGGAGATGCTGCTTACCGGCACTCCGATTGACGCAGAACGTGCAAAGGACTTGGGCTTAATCAACCGTGTCGTGCCACCGGAAGCGCTTCATACCGAGACACATCAGTTAGCTGCCAGTATTGCGAGCAAATCTCCTCTGACGGTAAAAATTGGCAAAGCCGCTTTTTATCGCCAACTCGAAATGAATCTTGATGACGCCTATGCTTATACAAGTGAAGTAATGGCAGAAAACATGATGGCCTTGGACGCGCGAGAGGGCATCGATGCCTTCATGCAAAAACGGGAGCCTTCCTGGAAAGGGAAATAAGTCGAGTGCAGACTTAGTAAACCAGCGTGAGCACGTTGCAACTACCCTAAGATCCCGCCCGACCAAATTGCCCGGCCAAGCACCAGGATTGGGAGAGGTTGAAAAGCTGCGTCCAGGATAGAGGGCTCGTGACTGGGATTGTCACAACAAAGGTGGAGAGCATCCCCGACTGGTGTCACCCGACGGAACGTTTGCTCGCCTGTATCGCGAAATAACAAACCATAGACGCCCGCCTCCCCTATCTCCCCGTTGGTGTCGGCGAGGAGAACGCACCAACCCTTAGGTATAGTCGGGGCCATTGCGTCGTCCGTACACATGTAGCCGCGACAAGGCCCTGTTAAGTCTCCGACCAAATTGGCCAAATACTTGCTTTTGAATGCGACCGGGAACGCGTTATGCGGGAAAGGCAAAATATCGCCTTTTTCACCTAGTTTGATGCCCCCCTTCGCGACCAGACTGTATTCGTCAACCAGATATTTGTTATATGGATTGGGCTCAAAACGGCTATCCTTGAACTCTGGATCTCCCTTATTCCGCTCGCCAGCCACGGCCTCGGCACTGGATCTAACTAGCCCGTCATCACGTCCAGTGATCAGCCAGTCAAGAGACACATCCTTACTTATCGCAGCGTCGAGACACTGCCTCCAAGGAACCTGGCCACGTGTACGCCATGAGCTAACTGTTCCTCTTGCTACCCCGAGTTTCCCCGCAAGATCAACATCATTACTTACATCAAATATCTCTGATAACCTATTAATAATAGATGTAGAATCAGAATATCTATCTATATTATTTGAGGACTTCATTTCAAATAATTCACTATCCGCGGCAAAGGGAACCTTCCGTACCAAACCAGTATTCATTTCCTGCGAAACGCAGTATAAATAAATGATTCGGGTAACAATGTACAGATTATCGTTGCAATTTGCAGCACATAACTATTAGTTTTCCCGGAAGGCCGCCTCTCTTGCCACTCAAGGTCGCCCTTATCGGTTGAGCAAAATCTTTTTTAATTTTGAAAGGTGCCAAGCATGCACGCAGAAGCGAACGGAGACCAAGGCGAGAACCCACTGGTGTATCTTGAGCATCATAATTATTACCGGGATTCTAAAATTCGTCGTGTCCTGAGGGACGTAAGGACTTTCGCCATGGTTGGCGCCAGTACTGCATGGCGCAGGCCAAGCTTTTACGCCATGAAATATCTGCAACACAAAGGTTATCGGATTATTCCAATCAATCCAGGGCGCGCGGGAGGAGAAGTGTTGGGAGAAACCATCTATGGGAGCCTAGCTGAAGCTCCGCATGAAATTGACATGGTCGATATTTTTCGAACGTCGGACGAAGCCTATGACATCACAAAAGATGTCATAGCCGCCAAAGAAGAAAAGGGTATTAAATATTTGTGGATGCAATTAACGGTTCGTAATGATCCGGCCGCCGAGCTTGCTGAGGCGGCAGGGCTCGAAGTAATCATGAACAGATGTCCAAAAATCGAGTTTGGAAGACTCTCGGGGGAATTGTCATGGTTGGGCGTAAATTCCCATCTCATTACCGCTAAAACTTTAAGGTCCCCAAAATCATGAGCGTTCGCAAAAACATTGATGACGTTACCTCCAACGTGCCGGGTGAAGCGGGTAAACCCCGAGACTATGGTATTTCAACTGTTGCAGTACATGCAGGCGCGAGGCCGGATCCTGTTACAGGAGCCCATGAAACACCAATTTACCAGACAACGTCTTTCACATTTGAAGACTCTGAGCACGCCTCCGAGTTATTTAATCTGCAAACCTTTGGATACGTCTACTCTCGCATGACAAATCCAACTGTGTCCGTGTTTGAGGAACGAGTCGCTCAACTAGAGGGTGGACGCGGAGCAGTGGCTGCCGCTTCCGGCCACGCAGCACAGTTTCTCGTCGCGGTAAGCCTTATGGAATCAGGCGACGAATTTATTGCCTCCCGCAATCTTTATGGGGGCTCCGTTACCCAGTTTGGGATTAGCTTTCCAAAACTTGGTTGGAAATGCCATTTCGTTGATCCGACCGATCCTGCAAATTTTGAGAAAGCGATGACCGATAAGGTCAAGTTCATTTTCTGCGAGGGAGTCTCTAATCCTGGCGGAATCATTCTCGACATTGAACGCATTGCGGAAATTGCCCACAAGCATGGCGTGTTATTGATAGTCGACAATACATTGGCCTCTCCGTACCTAATGAGACCGTTTGAATGGGGCGCGGATATAGTCCTTCATTCGACGACCAAGTTCATTGGTGGTCACGGTAACACGATGGGGGGCATCGTCGTAGAATCCGGAAACATAGATTGGTTTCGTAATGATAAATATCCAGGAATGACGAAACCTGACGATGCCTATCATGGGCTAACCTTTGCAGAAACTTTTGGAGATTTCGGCTTTACCATGCGAACCCGCATGGTGGCATTGCGCGATTACGGCGCAACTTTGTATCCCACTGCTGCATGGAACCTACTCCAAGGAGTGGAGACCTTACCTCTGCGGATGCAGCGACATTGCGACAACGCACAAGCAGTTGCCGAATGGCTGGAAAGGCACCCAAAGGTAAACTGGGTCTCTTACCCTGGACTAAAATCCAGCCCATTTTATGAATTGGCTCAAAAATATTTACCTAAGGGCAAAGGAGCTGTGTTTACTTTCGGCATTAAAGGCGGGTTCGACGCTGGCATAAAGCTGATCGATGCTGTTGAACTTCACTCTCACCTTGCCAATATTGGCGACACCAAAAGTTTGATTCTTCATCCGGCCTCTACCACGCATCGCCAACTGAGCGATGAGCAGCGCGAAGGTGCGGGCGCCGGACCTGATGTGGTCCGCCTTTCGGTTGGAATAGAGGACGTAGAAGACATTATTGCGGACCTGGAGCAAGCTCTGGATCAAACGTGACCTAATATCGGCCTTTATAGAAACGTCGTCCTAGCCATACGGTTGAAGTAAATGTCAACCGAAAGGGGTCTGGAATCGGTTGGCTTTTTACGTTACCTACGCAGGGGCTTAATCACTTTTGAAAAAAAACACAAGAGTAACTGTTTCCAAACGAAAAAGCCTGATGCCACCTGATAATTAGCGGTCACTGCTTCTCCCCACATAGATTACTCTAATCCGGTCGGCGGCCCGTCCCGCATCCAATTTTCGGCAAGCAGTGATGCGGCCGCTACTTCCTCAGCAGTCATCTGCATGGCCGTGGCCTCACGTGCGCGCGCAGCGTTGGCATGCCCCTGGTGTGCCGCTAACACGTACCATGCGAAAGCGAGCACAGGATCCGCCTCAACGCCCCTTCCAATCAGATATTGGCTGGCCAGAAGGGTTTGCGCAGTCACATTACCTTTCGCAGCAGCACGCTGATACCACCGCGCGGCCGCCCCGTACTTCTCCCGCATTGTCTCCAAATGCCCAAGAAACAGCTGCGCTTCGACCTCCCCACGTTCAGCGCGTGGCAACCACGTTTTCTCCGCCATTTCGTAGTCACCCCGTTGCAAGGCATCCCAACCATCAGGTTCCGCTGACGACGGGAGTGCTAACAAACAAAGACCGAAGACAGCGATCAATATGTGAAAAATACCTGGGCGAAGCATAATAATGCTAACCTATATAATTTGACGCGGCCCGACTAGCCTCTACCGAACAACTTGAAAATTTGTTAATTGCCTATCTATGAGAGGTATGAAGGTTAGTCCGCTTGATCGACCCATGGCGCGGTGGATAGCGCTGGGCATTTTCGTAGCCTTGCTATTACTGCTCGGTACGATCCAACGCAACGGTCCTTGGATGCCGGCGAAAGCTCCCAATAATTCGCCAAACGAAAATTACGTTTCGTGTCTAAACGAACGATTGGTTATTGTGGAAACAATGATTACCGAAGGAGTTATTGATCAAAATCAAGCATCACTGTTCAAAACGCGCGCAGATGCACTTTGCCGAACAAAGTTTCCCTCGAACTAAGCCCTAGTCTTCCTCGGGATCGCCGCCCGTGTAATCATCAGCAGTTCGAGGCCTGGATCGGGAACCGAGGGCAAGAGGCTGTTTTGTGTCAAACTGCGCAACTACCCGGCAATCTTCGCACATTCGAATTCGATCAAGCGCACTTTCGTCGTTTGCAAACATCGGGTGGTCTCGAAGCTTCGTAACCATGTGTTCAACTGACGACCTCACACCAAACGGCTTGCCGCAACGAACACATTGAAAGGGGTCTTCTTCTCTGAGCACACGTGGTGTGCTTGTCCACTTACTGAGATCCATCCGAGCTTCCAACGTAATAACTGATTCAGGGCAGGTAGTTCTGCAAAGCCCGCATTGAACGCAGTTGCTCTCTAAAAAAGAAAGCTGCGGACGATCCTGGTTATCCAGTAGAGCCCCTGTTGGACATGCACTCACACACGCCAAGCAGAGAGTGCATCCTTCTACATCCAGGTTGACCGTGCCAAAAGGTGCGCCGGCAGGAAGACTGATGGGACCTGGCTCGTTAATGGCGGCCGTTTGCAAATGCTCAAGTGCAAGCCGAAGTCGATCCCGTTTTGCTCCCATTGTCACAAATTTGGCCGCCTCAAAATCCACATCCTTCGTCGCGGGACGGGCAATCTCGAAGAGGTTTGCCTCCACTTTATCCGGATCCACCTCATCGATAATTAAAGCGCTACCAACACCAACGCCCATCCCGTCACGAATAGTTGCCGAAATTTCAACTTGCGACTGCAGCCCGTGTAACTCTTCGGCCGAAACTCCCGAACATAGGAGCGCTATTCCGTCAGCACCGTATGCCGCACCCAACAACAGTAAGTCGAGGCCGACCGCCGTGATTTCATTCACGCTGTAAGGTAGAACATTCGCCGGCAAGCCCCGGCCAAAACGCCCTATCGCTCCGAGGATTTCCTCACCACGGCGGTCGTACACCAGTAATACTGGTGACCGTCCGCCTGCAGCAATGTATTCGGTCAACAGAACGCGCAGGCGCTCAAAACCCTCCGCAGGTGCTGGCAACGTGTACGTAACAGCGCCCGTAGGACAAAGGCTTGCGCATTGCCCGCACCCCCCACACACATAATTGTCTATGGATACCCCATCGCCATCGCTTACGATTGCCGAGTTTGGGCAATTATCAATACAGCGAGTACAACCAATCTTTTCACTGCGGCTGTGCACACACAAATCCCTCTCGTACTCCACGTAACGAGGTTTGTCGAATGTCCCAACAAGCTCTACGAGTTCAAATAAAGTGCGTTGCACAAGCACGGGATCATTGGGGTTAGGTCTGTAATAACCGTCTCTTGTCTTCGCAGAAGAAAAAAGCGGCGTGCGCCCAGATAGATCAAGGATTAGGTCAAACTCTAACTCCACTCCATCTCGTCCTTCCAGATATGTAAGGAAGGAACGTCCGGAAGGATCCACCAAGGCATAACCATCTATGGAGACGTGGAACGCACCCAGGTGGCCTCGAGCACGAGTTATTTTGCCACTAGATATTTGGATATCCATAACCATGGGCGGCGCAATTTCCTCAGCACCATCTATCACTAGAATAACGTCAAGCCGACCCGCGAGCTGGCGGGCCGCTTCTAATGCAGTCTCATCACAGCCGTAAACAAGTATCCGACCGCTCGACCTTAAGGTCACCGATGGCGTCAGAGGGATATTCACAGCCGCTGCAGCCAATAACGCTGTTATTTTCGGCCCCGCTGCGCTTGCGTCCTCTCCCCACCCAGCATATTCACGGATATTTACGCTGTTAACAGGAATTGCTGGATCATGATTAGCCGCTACTTCCCGAAACAAAGGGGCTTCCTGAGTGCAACCGACAATAACTCCTTTTTCCCCCAGCGCATTTTCGAAATTGGCTATTTCACTGCGGCAAAGTGCGTGACTTATTTTGACTGTCTCGCCAGCGGCACAAACGTTAGCGAGATCTGCGCTGTCTATACGCATTGTGCCGCCACAATCACAAACCAATATCCTTTTGTCAGAAAGTTTCACAATCAAACCGCCTGTCGTTTTTTATTTCTCCAGCATACACTGAGCGTAACCTCTAAGAGGTGCAGAAAATAACTTTATTCGTGTGCGCGTGGGCGCGATAGTGGTGCCAATGAAAAAATTTTTGATCCAACCTGAACCCGACAATCCAGAACTGACCATAAGCGTGGATGGCGTCGACCATACTAATTCAGCGGTGAACACGCGGGTGCCGGTCGAACGCCCTCTGACATTGTACCTAAATAGCCAGGAAATCGTTACGGTGATGACGATTGGTGATTTCCCTGGAGATCTGGCTCTGGGTTTTCTACTTAACCAAAATATGCTGACGAACGAAGATACCGTCACGGGAGTAGAGCATGAGTCTGACATCGACGTGGTCGTTGTACGAACAGAACGTGAGACCGACTACGAGGACAAATTGTCGAAAAAAACCCGAACCTCGGGATGCGCGCAAGGAACAGCTTTCGGTGACGTAATGGAAAAATTTGAGTCTGTTGCTTTACCGGACACCATTCTGAAAACATCTTGGCTCTACGCACTTAGCAAAAACATCAATACTACTCCAAGTTTGTACTTGGAGGCAGGCGCAATACATGGATGTGTTCTGTGTGAGAAAGACGAGCCACTCGTTTACATGGAAGATGTCGGTCGCCACAATGCGGTCGATAAAATTGCGGGCTATATGTACCGAGAAGGGCTTAGCGCCAAAGAAAAGATACTATACACCACTGGTCGATTAACCAGCGAGATGGTGATTAAAGCGGTTCAAATGGAAATTCCTATCCTGATCTCAAGGTCAGGCTTCACTGCCTGGGGAGTTGAACTGGCAAAGCAGGCAAATTTGACTTTGATCGGGAGAGCGAAGGGCCGACGCTTTATAGCACTATCAGGAGCCCATCGAATCGATTACGACGTTGACCCTGGCGAAGTTCCGCCCGAACCCCGAAACCTGAAAAGAAAAGCGAGCACAGAGGAGAATGAAGGGTAAAGTCGTGGGGGTGTTTTTAGCGGGCGGGCGCTCCAGTCGAATGGGCGGCGGCGACAAATGCCTGAAGAGGCTTGGTGACCAGACACTCCTTTCCAGGGCCATCGAAAGAACAAAGGATCAAGTTGGACCGATGGTTCTAAATGCCAACGGAGACCCAAGCCGGTTTTCATCTTATGGGTTGCCAGTGGCACCAGATGTAATCTCTGATTTCCCAGGGCCACTCGCCGGCGTCCTCACGGGTCTAGACTGGGCTGCCCGGTGCGCACCAGAATGCGAATATGTCGCCACTTTTGCCACCGATACACCGTTTATTCCCAAATGTTTAGTTCCGAAACTTTATAAATTAATAGAGCTGGGAGCCAGCTTAGTGTGTGCCACCTCTGACAGGCGCCACCACCCCGTCTTCGGCCTTTGGCCCGTGTGCGAACGTTCCGAATTAC
>CAZSYW010000089.1:0-9070 GCA_964611315.1 uncultured Rhodospirillaceae bacterium | reverse complement strand
ACGCCCGAAATGCCCGCGCTGAACAATATATAAAATCCCATACGCACCCCACAACCACCACCACCCAGTCCTCACCAATCGAGTCCAGACGGCCGCGCAGTTTAGAAATCACGCCGGGACCCCAAATTCAGCATGATGAACCCCACTTCGGCTATGATGTGCATGACAAATAGCAACCGCGAGCGCATCAGCCGCGTCCGCGGTCTGTGGATTCGCAGTCGGCAGCAAGTGCCGCACCATCACTTGGATTTGTTGTTTTGCGGCACCCCCTGTACCGACCACAGAACGTTTGACAGTTCGATTATGGTATTCCGCAACCTCCAACCCTGCCAATGCCGGGGCCAGAAGCACAACCCCACGAGCTTGGCCAAGTTTTAAAGTTGAAGCCCCATTCTTGTTGACAAATGTTTCTTCCACTGCCGCCGAATCAGGGTGCCACTTCTCAATAACTGTTGCTAAGCCCTCGTATAAAACGGCAAGCCTTCCGGACATTGTTTCAGTTCTCAATGTGCCAATTGCACCGCAAGCGACGTATTCCAAACTTACGCCGTCGAACTCGACAATTCCCCAACCGGTCTTGCGAAGCCCGGGATCCAAGCCCATTAGGCGCATGTTTTTGGTCACAGCGCTCTAAACACTCAACTTCTGCAAAACCTGGTCGCTAACCTCGAAGTTAGCGTGAACAGACTGAACATCATCGTTGTCTTCAAGAGATTCGATCATTTTAAATAAAGTCCGAGCTGACTCTTCATCCAAGGGTAACGTGGTCTGAGGAACCCATTCGAGTCTAGCAGACCGTGCCACACCAAACCGCGCCTCCAGCGACTCCCGCACTCGATTAAAAGAAGTTGGTTCGCAAATCACCTCGTGGCTTGAAGCACCAGACCCAACATTGTCGGCGCCAGCGTCAAGTGCGGCCTCAAACATCTCATCCTCACTCGCTGTTTCGGCCGAGTATTCGATCAAACCAACTCTGTCAAAAAGAAAGTTTACACTTCCGGTTTCCCCAAGATTCCCGCCATGTTTTGTGAAAGCCGAACGGACCTCCGAGGCGGTGCGGTTACGGTTGTCTGTCAATGCCTCAACGATCACCGCCACCCCGTTAAGACCATAACCCTCATATCGGACTTCCTGAAAATCTGTTGAATCATCGTTGTCACCACCGCGCTTAATAGCACGTTCAATGTTGTTGTTCGGCATGTTCACGGACCGCGCTGCTGAGATAGCAGTGCGAAGTCGAGCATTCGTGCCGGGGTCCGGGCCACCGGCTTTGGCAGCGACTGTTAGCTCACGGCCATGCTTAGCGAATAACTTTGCACGCTTGGCATCCTGAGCACCTTTCCGGTACATAATATTCTTAAATTGTGAATGACCCGCCATTCCTGGATTCTAACGCCTCTCCAAGTTTTCGATCCAACCGCAACCAATGACGCGGGGATCACAACAACAGCTCCAATTAGCCACAGTACCTCGCTTATCAGCCCAATGTGGCGAGATTTGGGCTAAACTCACCTTTCATTTTGGCCAACTTTCATGCAGATGAGGACCCTGAACGACTGTCGCAATCCGGTGAGCAAGGCCCGTTCGCTTTTCAACTTCAATTAATACACCGCAAGCGGTTCCTGGCCCCGAGGGTGGCTGCACACGCCCAACCGGCATCCGAGATTGGAAACGACGAACCCAAGCATCTTTATCACCACCAATTACCGAATCATAATCACCACACATACCGGCATCCGTTTGAAAACCTGTACCTTTTGGCAAAATCCTGCCATCAGCAGTGGGCACATGAGTGTGGCTACCGACTACTGCCGATACCTTACCATCAAGCATGTTGGCGAGCGCTTGTTTTTCGCTAGTCGCTTCACCGTGCACATCGACTAAAATTGCATCGGCGCTCTTGGAAAGCCTGTGTCCGTTTACAAACTGACCAACGGACTGAAATGGGTCATCTAGCGGGTCCATGAATAGTCGGAGCATTACATTTATCACTATCACTCGTGTGCCCGAAGCTGAAGTGAACAAACGTGCGCCCGAGCCCGGAGTGCCGGCTGGAAAATTGTGGGGGCGTAGCAATCGTCTTTCTTCTTCAAAGTATGGAATGATATCTCGTTTATCCCACACATGATTACCGGTAGTAATAACGTCAACTCCCGCATCAAAGAACTCCTCGCAAATAACAGGGGTAATGCCAAAGCCACCAGCCGCATTTTCTCCATTCGCAACTACGAAATCGACATCAAGTTCCCTCCGCGCTCGTTTTACAGTCGCATACAATGCTTTGCGTCCCGGTTGGCCAACCACATCACCACAGAATAAAATCCGCACACGGCCCCCCTAACTGCCTTCTCTAAGGACGCGGGACGCGTTCCGGATGCGTCGCACGTGTTCCTCCGTCACGATCCAGTCTAATGCGATGTCATGGACTTCAGAAGGCACCTCATTGACGAGTTGATCCTCAAAAGCGACGCCAACCGAAACGGCACCCGATGCGGTCAACTTTGATAAGGTACAATCATAATAACCACCGCCGTACCCAAGTCGATGACCCCGCTCATCAAAGGCGATTAAAGGGACAATTAAAAGCTGGGGAACGACTTCCCGCGAATTTCCCGAAGGCACGAAAGTTCCGAATGACGCAGACACTAGGGGATCACAGGGATGCCACGAGCGAAATGATAAGACCTTCGTGTTTTGAGCCACAATCGGCAAACAAAGATCGTTTCCAAGTCTATGAAGTCGGTTAAGTAGGGGACGTACATCAAATTCCGCTTCTATCGGCCAGTAACCCGCAACCCTAATATTCCGACTAGGGGCCACATGAGCCAAAAAATAATCTGCCATCCGATTTGAATCAATTGCCGTCTTCTCCTTGTAGCGCCTAATGCGACGCTCTCGACACACCCTACGAAGGTCTGATTTTGTCTTCTTTGTCATTTTATTTACAAGAACTGCCAATTCGGAGCGATAAGAGCGCCGCAACACACCACCTACTAAAACCGGAGAAAAGGCGAGACCACGATGACCGTCGGCCCTATGATCCACTGTGGCCTGCTGTTGCAGGTGGGCGCCGTATGCCGACGGCACACCGCCGGTAGTGACAGCTCCCTAGTGGACATCACTGGCCCAGGGACATATCGGCACTAACGAGTCGCGCAGTACCCGCCAGAAACGGAGTTTAGCGTGTCTCCCGCTCATGTAAAATGGTTACGATCAAGCGCAACCCTACTTCCTACTTCGGCGGTGAAGCCGAATTGAGCCCGGCCCGGTCGCGCTCCAGCTGACTAACCACACCCTTAATCGCGACTGCGGCCCGATCTAAACGCTCAACAAGACCATCGGAGACTGCGTTTACGGCTTCGTCTCCGGCAACACGGACACGGTCATTAGCCTCCGACAACTCATCCGCTATCACGAGGCTGGTCATAACCAAGAGATGGGCCTCGCCAATTTGGCCAACGTTGCGCGCTAAATCTTTCACGCGTTTATCAATATAACGACCGAGTCGGATTATGTGTTCCTCCTCGCCCTCCTCACAAGATACGGGGTAGTTTCGTCCGTTGATACTAATTGAAATTTCGGGCATATCACCTTTCTGACAACGCTTGTACTTTCCTAGAAACTGCCTTAAGCCGCTTAGACACCACCTTGGTAACAGCCTGCAAATCTGCATATTTTTGTTTGGTCTCTGCTAGATTCGCCCCAATTCTCTCGTGGTCGCCGCGCAAGGCCGTCAACTCTCTGGCCGACCCAGATAGCTCATGCTCCGCCTTATTCAACACGCTATCAACCGAACCCTGAAGTTGTTCCAGAGCCTTTTGAAGCCGCTCACCGGCCGCATCAATATTGTCTTTAGCCAACAACCAACTGCCCTCCGAGGACCCAAATCCCGTTCAAATGTCCCTCAGGGGAGGATAATGCGATGGCTGCAGAACCGTCAACCGACGGACAGGATTTTTAGCATTAAATCCTGCTGATGGCTGGTTGACGGCCGGCACGATGCAGGTAAGGTGCGATGTCGCCTACGCTAATAGCAGGCTTGGGCTAAACTGGATCCTGGAACCAAAGTAAATCCTAAATGAAAACTGACGACACCGCCGCTTCCGTCAAAATTGGCCACGAGGAGCTGGCAAACGCAATCCGGGTTTTAGCGATGGACGCTGTACAGGGCGCCAGATCAGGACACCCCGGAATGCCGATGGGCATGGCCGACGTAGCCACGGTTTTATTCTCACGTTTTCTGAAATTCGATTCTGAAGAGCCGCACTGGCCCGACCGTGACAGATTGGTCCTCTCCGCCGGTCACGGCTCGATGTTGTTGTATTCACTCCTCTATTTGACAGGCTACCCCGGGATGGACATAGGACAACTATCCACTTTCCGCCAATTGCAAAGCGCTGCGGCTGGCCATCCAGAATATGGACTAGCAGGAGGGATAGAAACGACTACAGGACCACTTGGTCAAGGGATAGCAAACGCCGTCGGCATGGCCCTGGCTGAACAGATGATGGTGGCGCGTTATGGTGGCGACCTTGTGGACCACCGCACGTATGTAATTGCGGGCGATGGTTGTCTTATGGAAGGTATCAGCCACGAGACGGCATCGCTCGCAGGTCATTTAAAATTGTCCCGCCTCACACTCCTATTTGACGATAACGGTATTTCGATCGATGGACCAACGAACCTAACGGTATCCGACGACCAAGGTGCCCGTTTCGAGGCTTTAGGGTGGCATGTTCAGCATATCAATGGCCACGATCCGGAGGGGATAGCAAAAGCAATTACGAGTGCCAATGCTGATCCACGACCATCAATGATCGCATGCAAAACTACTATCGGGTACGGGGCCCCTAACAAACAGGGCACTGCCGCCACCCATGGGGCACCACTAGGACCCGATGAAGTGGCAGCTGCAAGACTGACCCTTAAATGGCCTCACCCACCGTTCGAAATTCCAGCTCCCGTTCTTGAACAATGGCGTCGGGTGGGTAGACGGGGCAGTGAGGCGAGAAGAGCTTGGCAAACCCGGCTAGAAGGCTCAACGCAGCGTGGAAGCTTCGAAAGTGCTATTACCGGCCTACTGCCTAACGGCTGGTCGGATGCGCTAAACACTTTCAAGGAGACGCAAATCACGTCGGGAGAGGCCGTGGCGACCCGCAAAGCCTCTGAATCAGTTCTGGAAATAGTTAACCGAGAGATCCCTAACACTGTCGGTGGATCCGCGGACCTCACAGGATCCAATAATACGAAAACCAAAAATATGGTAGCGGTGACGGCCACCAATTTCGGCGGTAATTACATTTATTACGGCGTGAGAGAGCACGCAATGGCCGGAGCTATGAACGGCATAGCCCTCCATGGTGGCTTACTGCCATATGGGGGTACTTTTTTGGTCTTCTCCGACTATGCACGTCCGGCGATGCGGCTTTCGGCCCTCATGGGCCTTCGCGTAGTTTACGTGATGACTCACGATTCAATTGGACTTGGAGAAGATGGCCCGACCCACCAACCTGTGGAACATTTAGCCGCATTGCGCGCAATTCCTAATCTTTCGGTGTTTCGACCAGCAGATGCTGTAGAAACTGCAGAATGCTGGGAATTGGCTTTATCCAGAAACTCCGGCCCTTCGGTGTTGGTGCTTACCCGGCAGAATTTGCCGATCGTGCGCCAACACACGAAACAAGATAACCCATGTGCTGATGGGGCCTATGAAATCCTATCTTCTGACGGAACAGCAGTGGTTACTTTGCTTGCAACTGGCTCAGAGGTGGCGATCGCTGCCGAGGCCCGCGACCTTCTGCAAGCGGCTAATATACCCACCCGCGTCGTATCAATGCCTTGTTGGGAGCTAATAGAGAATCTCGACACCAAGAGGCGCGAGACCCTCCTCGGTGGCGAATCTCTTAGGGTAGGAATAGAAGCAGCAGTCCGCTCTGGCTGGGATCGTTGGCTCGGAAACGACGGGATGTTTTTCGGCATGACGGGATTCGGAGCGTCAGCACCCTATAAGGATCTATATGATCACTTCGGGCTAACCGCCCCAAAAATTGCAAAGTCGGTGCGGCACCACCTGGATACATCAACGACAGACCAGAAAGGATAAAAGCATGCCAGTTCGCGTTGGGATCAATGGTTTCGGTCGTATTGGAAGATTGGTGATGCGCGCCGCAGTCGAGAATAAACGCAACGACATTCACGTAGTAGGCCTCAATGATCTGGGTCCAGTCGAGACGAACGCCCACTTGCTACAATATGATTCTGTGCATGGCCGCTTCCCGAGAAAGGTAACAATCAAGGGTGACAGCATTGACGTCGGCGATGGACCTATAAAAGTAACAAGTGAGCGTGATCCCGCAAAACTGCCTTGGGGAGACCTTGGAGTCGACGTTGCTTTAGAATGTACAGGAATTTTTGCCAGCCGCGACGCTGCCGCCGCACACATTGAAGCGGGTTGTGAGCGTGTCCTAATTTCGGCACCAGCCACAGGCGCAGACAAAACCATTGTGTTTGGCGTTAACCACAGCCAGCTGAACAAGGAACACCAGGTAGTGTCAAATGCGTCTTGCACAACCAATTGCCTAGCACCGGTCGCCAAAGTTTTAAACGAAGCGATCGGCATTGAGTGCGGCTTCATGACCACCATCCACGCCTTCACGGGCGACCAACCTGTTTTAGACACTCTCCACACAGACCTGCATCGTGCCCGCGCCGCCGCTATGTCAATGATTCCCACCTCTACCGGCGCCGCGCGGGCTGTCGGCTTAGTACTACCTGAGCTTGCTGGTAAATTGGATGGCACCGCGATCCGAGTTCCGACCCCAAACGTGTCACTTATCGACCTGACCTTTACCGCCACGAGAGAAACCGACGCAGAAACAGTAAATAACGCAATAGTCGCGGCCGCGAGTGGGCCCATGAAGGGGGTTTTGGCAGTTAATAACGCGCCGCTGGTATCGATGGATTTCAACCACGATCCCGCAAGCTCCACGTTTGACTTGTCACAAACCCAGGTCATCGGTGGGACATTTGTCCGTGTGCTATCTTGGTATGACAATGAGTGGGGGTTTTCAAATCGAATGAATGACGTTGCTGTGATGCTGGGCAATCTCTAAAACTTGCGCCTTGCCCGTGTTGGACCAATCATTTAACACACTTGACGATCTGGATGTAAACGGACAGTTGGTTTTAGTTCGGGCCGACTTAAATTTACCCGTAACTGAAGACCTAAAAATAGCTGACGACACCCGACTGAAACGGTTGGTACCTACTCTGACAGAACTTTCTGCGCGTGGTGCCCGAACTATTGTCATCTCTCATTTCGGAAGACCCAAAGGCCGGCGAGTTAGAAACTTATCACTCGAAATTGCCACCCTGCCACTATCGAGCGCCCTTCACGGTCTCCGTGTCGCTTTTGCCCACGATTGCGTCGGCCAAGATGCCCAGTCCGTCGTCAGTACAATAAAACCAGGAGAAATTGCCCTTCTCGAAAATCTTCGTTTCCATGATGGTGAAGAGTCTAACGACTCAAATTTCGCGACCCAACTCGCTGAGCTCGGAACTATATATATCAACGATGCTTTTTCTGCGTCCCACCGCCCTCACGCCTCTGTCGTCGGTGTCCCAGCGCTGCTACCTCACGCCGCTGGCAGGTCAATGCAAGCGGAGTTAAATGCGCTTCGCACAGTGCTTACTGAGCCAGAGCAACCGGTAATGGCTATCATAGGCGGCGCTAAAATTTCGACGAAGCTGAGGCTGTTGGGAAACTTGGTTGATCACGTGGACCTAATGGCAATCGGCGGGGGAATGGCAAATACACTTCTTTACGCAAAAGGGATCGGGGTTGGATCCTCACTTTGTGAAAAAGGAATGGCTGACGAGGCTAGAAAAATTATCGCAAGGGCCACCGCAAGTTCTTGTGAAGTTCTACTTCCCGTCGATGCTGTCACTGTCGTTGATGAGAGACTCGACAAAAAACCGCGTACCGTTGCTATCGACTCGGTGCCTCCGGAAGCTAAAATTTTAGATATCGGCCCCGTCAGTGCTGACCGTATCGGACAAAAAATTTCAAATTGTAAAACATTGCTTTGGAATGGACCCATGGGCATGTTTGAATCGCCCCCCTTCGACACCGCTACCAACTTTCTTGCGCGCAAAACAGCGGCCATGACGCGGAACGGTTCTTTAATCAGTGTCGCAGGTGGCGGTGATACGTTGGCAGCCCTAAGCCATGCTGGGGCCGAAGCGGGGTTTTCTTATGTTTCTACCGCTGGCGGAGCATTCCTCGAGTGGCTTGAAGGCGCGAACCTTCCTGGTATTGAAGCCCTAAGGCTCTGAGGAACAGATGACCGCACACGGAGAAATCATTTGTCATTCTCAGCAACATTTTGAGGCAGCTTATATCGCCATACGGCTTTTCAAGGGAGCAACAAAGCCGATCGTGCGAACAGCCCCTGACGCAGCCGCATACGCGGGCGTTCTTTACTTAAAGATAGCTTCACATCATTCTCAACACAAAACCGCCGGGATACGGCGCGTGATTTTGGATTGTGGCAACGACCCTAGCCTGGTGCTCAGTGGTCTTCGTGTAGGTTGGTCAGATTTTGCTTTTACAGGATCAATAACCGTTCAAAATAAGATTTCGCAACTCATTGCTAAGCACGAGGCACGCCTGGTTGAAATAAAT
Source organism: uncultured Rhodospirillaceae bacterium (assembly GCA_964611315.1). Lineage (GTDB taxonomy): Bacteria > Pseudomonadota > Alphaproteobacteria > UBA7887 > UBA7887. Next base: position 387 of record CAZSYW010000089.1, on the reverse strand, counting down.
CAGGGCCCGGTACTTGATTTGCAGCATGAGCATAACCCCCTGGAGAAATGCCAAACTTGGCTCGACGGATTCAACCAGGCCACAATGGCAGGATAGGTATGCGATCACCCAACTCTGAGCTCTGTCGTCTTTACCTCATAAGCCCCCCGGCATTTAATTTGGAGGAGTTTTCCGATCAATTGAGTTTAGCGTTAAAATCGGGGGATGTAGCCTGTCTCCAACTTCGGCTAAAAGGTGCTACCGATAGATCAATCCGAACTGCCAGCTCCGAACTTATTCCCATTTGCAAGGATCATGGGGTCGCTTTCCTAATTAATGATAGACCAGATTTGGCAGCCGACGTTGGCGCAGACGGTGTCCACGTTGGCGCAGATGACGCCAGTTACG
>CAZSYW010000088.1:0-9135 GCA_964611315.1 uncultured Rhodospirillaceae bacterium | reverse complement strand
GGTTGTCGTCAGGTCAAAGATGTAGAATTGACAGCGAATTTGGGCTGGGCGCACCCTGGCACCGGTTCCGCAATGATCATGGCTAAAGACGTAAATTGAAAGGGACGAGTGATGCCTGTTCAGGGTGAATACATGGGCATGATGCTCACAATTGATGACGTCGATAAAGAGAATCGAGAGTTTTTTAAATTTTGTGCCAAAGGTGACTTCCGTTTACAGAAGGGAAAGAAAAGCGGCCTTTTACGTTACCCACCAACCACGGCGTGTCCGTGGACCGGGGACAGAACATATGAATGGGTCAAAGTGGAGCCTAAAGGCACCGTGCATTCTTACGCCGAAGTGCATCATCCGATCCAACCAGCTTTCAAAGACAAAGTCCCCTACATGATTTTGGTCGTCGACTTAGATGTTCAAAGGGGAAAACCTACGAAACACGAGTCTCTCCGAGTGGCAGGAAATCTGATTACGCCGGATGGGAACTTTGCACCTCAGGAGAAAATTAAGGAGGTTGGTATCGGCACCAGGGTGAGAATGTCCTTCGTGAAGGTAGCAGAAGGTTTCTCCATACCACATTGGACCGTGGACGAAAACGCCGAACAGCCGGCACATCCATGGCGTTATCCACAAGAGCAAACATAACGCTTCATACGACAAGAGACGCACAAACCGAATAGTCACCAGTACAATAACAGACCGACCAACAGAATGGTGCTAACAGGCACTGTGCGGATGACGCAAACTAACCCCCTCAGTCATGACGGGAGAGGAAACGATACCGAACAGGTTCCGGCTTCCAATCATAAACTACCGGAATGAAGCTTTGGACTAGGCTCAAAGCCGCTCCAGGAAAGCACCCGGTAGATCGTTCTTAAAAGGAGCCTCCCATTCCAGGGCCGGGAGAGAGCTACTCGGCTGCAATAGCCGAATCAGGTGCATCCACGACGCGTGTCTCAAAATTAGCTGGCGCAACAATCTCGAGCACTTCATAGTCTTTCGAGCAAAGTACTTCGCGATGCCGTATTCCTGGTCGTTGATTAAGACAGTCTCCTTTTTCGAGACGTCGGACACCCTCCCCTTCATACTCGAACTCAGCCCAGCCGTTTAGAACATACACAAACTGGAAAGTACAATCATGCACGTGCCATTCTTGCACTTCGTCGCTCATTTCTTTTCCATTTGCCTTGATAACTTGAGCAATATAGTCACCTTTAGTTGCCTCCTTAATGCCAAGGTCACGATACTCAAAAATTTCACGCAGACCTTCTGTCCAAATTGCCTCAGAGGCCTTCTCGTGTGAAAAATCCCAATCTTGCGACATTTTTTCCCCCGAATGTTATTGTTCCACTTTAGTTTCGTTGAGATTATGACAAATTAGCGAAACAAACCTTCTATCTTTTCACCGCGCAAAAATCCTCAATTTTGAGCCCCAACACCAACGGTTACCTGAATACAATTGATATATGGACTCGAACCAGTGAGTGTGTCTTAGTGAAACAGGATAGCTTCGGGAAGTCCACTACCTAGACTAAGAATTCGAAGGTGGTAGCATCAAAACATCCGGAATCCACTGGTTCGTGATCCTTTGAGGTAGATAATGTCTCAACTTTGGCAAGCCCTCCCCCCTCAACGGTCCCTTCACGTCACTTTAAAGAGGCTAATACTGGGCGAGCAAGCATGCAAAAAGTCTTACTCTACCCCCGATCTCTCGACTAAAAGCTTCTTTTTTCAGGCAAGATTCAAGTTGCAACACCATTGGACCTCCTACTCACCTTCTACTCCAACTTTTAGGGCCAAGTTCGTTCAATTATTTACGCCCGCATTCACTCTGACGATCTCTTGATGACAAAGTTTTCGACGAACGATTCTTTTCCAACCCACTCCCAAGTTGTAATCATCGGCGGCGGAATAATTGGCTGCTCGGTCGCGTACCATCTTACTAAATTAGGGTGGAAAGACGTCCTTGTTCTTGAGCGCGGCGCACTAACAAGCGGCACGACCTGGCATGCAGCAGGCCTCGTCACGCAACTTAGGGCAACGCAGACAATGACCGAAATTTGTCGATATGGGCCAAGTCTTTTTTCAGCACTGAAGGAAGAAACTGGGCAAGATACCGGCTTCAAACAAAACGGCTCGCTGCAAGTTGCCCGCACACCTGAACGGCTAACCGAAATCGCTCGTATGATCTCGCTTGGCAAGGTTTTCGGTGTTGAAGCCCGCATGGTTGATCCAACTGAAGCAAAATCCCTTTACCCTTTACTCGATGAAAATAGGATAGTTGGTGGTGGCTTTATCCCAGGAGATGGTCAAACCAATCCGATAGATACGACCACAGCACTTGCCAAAGCCGCTCAACTTCGTGGGGCACGTTTCATAGAGAGGGTTGAAGTCACAGGGTTTAAAATTTCTGACGGATCAGTGACAGCCATCGAAACCAATTATGGATCAGTAGCTTGTGAGACTGTCGCCAATTGTGCCGGCATATGGGCCCGCAACCTAGGGCAACTGGCCGGAGTTAACGTCCCACTTTACGCCGCTGAACACATGTACGTCACGACCGAGGCCGACCCTGCCATACCAACCAATTTACCTGTTCTTCGTGACACCGACGGCTACGTTTACGTGAAAGAAGACGCCGGAAAACTGTTAGTTGGAGCGTTCGAGCCGCAAGCTAAACCTTTACCCATGAGCGCATTGCCTACAACATTTGAATATGGCGAGCTACAGGAGGACTGGAACCATTTTGAATTACCAATGACCCGCGCCATAGAAATGATTCCAATGCTTGAGAGCCTGGGCATCCGGCACTTTATGAACGGTCCGGAAAGTTTTACGCCCGACAACCGCTTCATCGTGGGCAAAGCACCAGAACTGAATAATTTTTTCGTTGCTGCCGGGTTTAATTCGCAAGGCATTCTTAGCTCTGCCGGCGTTGGAAGAGCACTCTCTGAATGGATCGTTGAAGGACAGGCGACAATGGATCTATCCGAAATCGATATCGCTCGCTTTCAGCGTTTCCAAGTCAATCGTCGTTACCTACACGACCGCACGAGGGAAAGTTTAGGCCTGCTCTATGCCATGCATTGGCCGCATCGACAACTTAAGAGCGCACGCCCAGTACGCGAGACGCCGCTGCACAATCGTCTCCTTGAGCACAATGCTTGTTTCGGGGAGGCAGCGGGTTGGGAGCGTGCAAACTGGTACGCACCGAAGGGCGTCCGGCCGGAATATCAATATTCTTATGGCCGCCAAAACTGGTTCAACTTTGTCGGGGACGAACACAAGACCGTGCGCAATGATGTGGGATTATTCGATCTCTCTTCTTTCGGGAAATTTGTAATTCAGGGGGAAGACGCAGAAGCAGAGTTACAGCGGATCTGCTCCGCTGATGTGGCAGTTCCTGTTGGCAAGGTGGTGTACACTCAACTTCTCAATCAGCGCGGGGGTATCGAAGCCGATCTTACGGTCACACGACTAACTCCGGACAAATACTTCCTAGTCACACCCGCATTATCGCAAGCCCGAGACTTTAATTGGATCCGACGTCAAATTCGGGACGACGCACTCATCACAATGGAAGACGTAACCTCGGGTTACGGGGTGCTATCGGTCATGGGGCCCAAATCACGAGCGTTGCTATCGCATTTGTCGAACTCAGATTTCTCCAATGACTCTTTTCCGTTTGGCACATGTCAAAAGATAGAAATCGGATATGCAGAAGCATATGCACTACGCATAACCTATGTCGGTGAGTTGGGGTGGGAACTATATCTACCAACAGAATTTACTGGTCCTGTTTTCGATCTTTTGAACACCGAGGGGGCACGTTTTAAGCTCCGCCTGGCTGGGTATCATGCCCTCGACTCTTTGCGCTGTGAAAAAGGATATCGCCATTGGGGATATGACATTTCGCCAGCGGACACACCTCTTGAAGCAGGACTAGAATTTGCGATTTCATTCAAAAAAAATAGCGACTTCATTGGACGTGAAGCTCTCGAAACACAAAGAGAATCTGGGGTGACTAGACGACTTATTCATTTCCTAATGAAGGACCCAGATCCAATCTTGGTCCACGACGAGCCAATCTTCCGAAACAAGGAATTGGTCGGCACAACTACCTCTGGCGCATTCGGCTATACACTTGGACGATCAGTAGGAATGGGTTACGTAAAGACCCCAAGGAATTACGACAAAGCCTGGTTAGAAGAAGCCTCCTACGAAATTGAACTTGGCGGCAAACGGTTCGCCGCGAAGGCCAGCGTTCAGCCGTTTTTCGACCCGGCCCACGTCAGAGTGAAAAGTTGAGCCATAACATATAACGGCCGCTCGGGGCAGAAGATGGAGACCAAAAAAAAATGGCAGATTCACAATTCCATCTAATCGGTACTAAACGTTTCTTGCCCCTACTAGTTACAGCGGTACTTGGAGCTGCGAACGACAATATCTTTAAGAACGCCATGGCAATCCTGGTCCTCTATGTAATAGCGGACCAATCACCAGTTAGTGGCTCGATAGTTGTTACCGTAGCAACAGCCATCTTCATCCTGCCATTTTTTCTATTTTCGGCTACGGCAGGCAACCTGGCGGACAAATATGATAAGTCGCTTTTATGCCGATACATAAAATTTGCCGAAATTGTCATAATGTGCCTGGGTGCGACAGCACTGATGATTGGAGACACCTATTTTCTGTTGATCGTGCTGTTTTTGATGGGCACGCAGTCATCATTCTTTGGCCCTGTAAAATACAGCATACTTCCGGCGTTGCTGCACGAGCGTGAGCTAATTGGGGGCAACGCAATTGTCGAGGCTGGAACATTTCTGGCCATACTAATTGGGACCATTACAGGCGCACTCCTGATAACAGGAGGAAACGGCGCATGGACTGTAGGCGTCATATTGTTGGTATTGGCGATTTTAGGCTGGATAAGCAGTTTTCAAATCCCACGCTTGGCCGCATCACAACCTAATCTCTCGATTAATCCAAATTTTATTTCGGAAACACTCAACGTCGTTCAACGAGCCAAAAAAAAGCGTGCCGTTTTCCTTTCAATTTTGGGAATATCCTGGTTCTGGCTTAGCGGGGCAACCGTACTTACTCAATACCCCAACTACGCCAAATTAGTGTTAAACGCTGACAACTACGTCGTCACGCTATTCCTAGTTGTAACTTCTATAGGTATTGGTGTTGGATCACTATTGTGCAACGCACTTTTAAAAGGGGAAATTTCCGCACAGTTTGCTCCCCTAGCTGCGTTTGGTATGTCACTATTCCTTGGGGATCTCTGGTTAGCTAGCCCCCACACAGCGCCATCGACTACAGTTGGCTTAGGTGTTTTCCTCCAAACCTTTGCACATTGGAGGATACTTGTTGATCTTTTGGGTGCTGCAATTTCCGGAGGTATATTTGTAGTTCCCCTTTACGCGATCATGCAACATCGGAGTGATGAAACCGAACGGTCTCGGGTAATCGCTGGCAACAATGTTCTCAATTCATTATTCATAGTTGCTGGTGCGCTCTTTGCTAGCGCAATGCTCGTCTTAAATTTCCCTATCCCAGATATTTTTCTTGTTCTCGCTATAAGTCATTTTCTCGTAGCAATTTATATCTGTAAGCTTTTACCGGAAACAGTTATTAAATCCGTGCTTGCAGCGGCATTTCGGTTTTTGTACGGCGTAGAAATAAGAGGTGCTGAAAATTACGTAGCCGCTGGAAATCGGGCAGTTGTCATTGCAAATCATGTTTCGTGGTTGGATGGATTACTTATCGCATCTCTGCTTCCTGGGAAGCCGACCTTCGCTATTTACACCCACACAGCTACTCAATGGTGGATGAAGCCGTTTCTGTCTCTAATAGATTTTTTCCCGATCGACCCAACCAACCCGCACTCTTTGAAATCATTGATAAATGTAATGCGGAGCGAAGATCGGAGATGCGTCATATTTCCAGAGGGGCGTATAACGGTGACGGGTGCGCTGATGAAAGTATACGAGGGCCCTGGTCTTTTAGCAGAAAAAGCCAATGCTCCGATAATCCCGGTGCGGATCGACGGCGCCCAGTACAGCACCTTCTCCCGTCTTAAGGGAAAAACTCGAACACAACTCTTCCCGAAGATAACCATTACCATTCTACCACCACGAAACTTTGAGCTGCCAAAGGAAATCCGTGGACGCCAACGTCGGAATGCTACTGGTCTCAAACTGTACGACTTGATGACCGACGTTATTTTCGACACCTGCAACACACATAAATCGCTCTTTGACGCGATGGCCGACGCTGCCCGGATACATGGTCACAGTTTTAACGTCATTGAGGACATTGAACGTAGCCCCATAAATTACCGCCGACTCATACTTAGCAGCTACATTCTTGGTCAAAAGTTTGCCAACCTGTCTGAAAAGAGAGAGAGTGTGGGCATATTGTTGCCTAATTCCAGCGGAGTTGTAGTGACTTTTTTTTCACTACAAGCTTTTGGCCGAGTTCCTGCCATGCTGGACTTCTCTACTGGAATGAAAAACATTCTTTCTGCCATAGCTACTGCGCAGATTCGAACTGTGGTGACATCTCGACGTTTTATTAAATTAGGCCAACTGGAAGAGATAGAGGCCGCACTGGCTCGACAGGTAACTCTTGTTTACCTGGAGGATTTGCGTGAATCGACTTCCCTTTTTAACAAAATGATTGGTTTCTTTAAAAGTAGTCTCCCGAAATATTTTCATAAACACCACCAACCCGATCCCGAAGACGCCGCCGTGGTGCTATTTACTTCGGGTTCCGAAGGGACTCCAAAAGGTGTGGTCCTTAGCCATCACAACATACTATCAAACGTTGCTCAACTGACCGCTAGAGTCGACTTCAACTCTACCGATGTAGTTTTTAATACTCTCCCTGTCTTTCATTCGTTTGGGCTTTCGTGCGGAACGATATTGCCCATCCTATCCGGCGTTAAAACTTTTCTTTATCCCTCTCCTTTACATTACGGAATTATCCCAGCATTGGTGTACGGGACGAATGCCACCATCATGTTTGGAACCGGAACATTTTTAACCGGCTACGCACGGGCATCCCACGCCTATGACTTTTACAGCATTCGATACGTATTCGCAGGAGCTGAAAAGCTCAAAGAAGAAACTCGAAATACCTGGGTGGAAAAGTTTGGGATTCGCATCCTTGAGGGCTATGGGACAACTGAGACATCGCCGGCACTAACAACCAACACACCCATGCATTACCGTGGTGGGACTGTTGGTCGTTTCCTCCCAGGAATAAAATATGAACTTCAAAATGTTCCAGGCATTGAAAGAGGGGGACGCCTAGTAGTCGAAGGCCCAAATGTAATGCTCGGATATTTAAAGGCCGACAGCCCAGGTGTATTACAGCCACCACCGAACGGACGGTACGACACTGGCGACATTGTTTCCGTAGATGACGAAGGGTTTGTCACAATCGAGGGAAGGGCTACCCGTTTTGCCAAGATTGCCGGACAAATAGTTTCGCTGACAGCCGTTGAGGACCTTGCCACGTCTGCTTGGTCCACTGATGAGTACATAAATGCTGCGATAACGGTTCCCGACCCTCGTAAGGGAGAGCAAATTACCCTTATCACCAATAACCCAGTGGGCGAACGATCCACCCTTGTCACGTACGCTCAGACAAACGGTATCCCTGAACTCTTCCTTCCAAGACATGTAGAGCTCGTAAAGAAAATCCCAATGCTTCGAACCGGAAAGATAGATTATGTTACCCTAAATGAGATTGCGACGGGCCTACACCATTACACGACACCTCCCAAATGAAATGTGGTTAGTCCTGTTAGTCTCTTCTCAGAGTTCGCTTATTGCATCCCCGGACCGCTGCGTACGCCTCGTCCACACTGCAACGACCCACCATTCGGTAATACAGTGTCCGCACACAAGCGGACCTAGCCTACTTTCCCGGATGGTCTGTTTCTGTAAAGCCAGATTCCTATGGAGCTGGATGAATTTGATCTACCCAATACAAACCTTCTGGGTCTTCTACCACCGGTATATCAAGATTTACTACGACCGCGTCTTGGTCACTTCGAACCAGGACACACTGTAACGGTTCCTCCGGACTAGCATTGATTTCCTGATGAGGAACGTAGGGGGGAACATAAATAAAATCTCCCGGGCCAGCTTCACACACGTATTCCAGTGAGTTTCCCCAACGCATTCTCGCCTTCCCGCTAATAATATAAATGATGCTCTCTAAAGCACCATGATGATGTACACCTGTTTTAGCATCCGGGTGAATTGCGACGGTGCCGGCCCACAATTTGTCCGCCCCGGCAGTAGCATAATTGATCGCGGCAGCCCTATTCATACCGGGTGTCTGCGGCGTATTTATGTCTAGGTGATCACCACTGATCACCTTTACGCCATTATGTTTCCAGTCAGGTGTATCAGTCATTCGATTTTTCCAACTTGAGTCTTTTTGAGAATAAAACATCTTCCCAATGTTTTTCAATTAAGATGTTCTTTTTCCACACCTCGTGCCGACTAAAATAAAATTGTCCTTATCTAAACATGGTTGAACGAAAACTTCACCGCCAACTGCTTTCAAGCTGATTCTCCGTTGGCATCCCAAATGAGAGACCCTACACCTCACCTTATGGCACCTTTGCCACCGCGACCCCTAGCACTTGTTAGACTATAACAGGCGGTTCTGGCTCAATTACATGATATTTGATTTTTCGTTTATTATCTTCCTTAATACTATTCAAAATGTCCCAATCGCATCAGAGTCACAGCCTCCAACAGGCAATAGGTGTAGCCGTACAACGGCATAACGAAGGTCATTTATCCCAGGCAGAGACCATCTATAGACAGGTACTACGGGTTAATCCGAACCACCCGGTTGCCCTACACCTTCTGGGGGTGATTGCCAACCAAACCGAAAAAAACAGCCTTGCCGTTGATCTGATTACGAAGGCGCTTGCGGTGAAACCCGATTTTGCCGAAGCTCACAGTAACCTAAGTGTCGCCCTACGGGAACTTGGTCGTCTAAAAGAAGCGGTAGACAGTTGCCATAAGGCATTGGCGCTCAGGCCTAATTTTGCTGAGGCCTACAACAATCTTGGGCTGGCGCTCTAGGACCTAGGCAAATTAAAAGAAGCTG